>NZ_JBEZLW010000029.1:0-85665 GCF_040652395.1 Streptomyces sp. NPDC048269 | reverse complement strand
GGGGCACCGGACAGCGGCTACGGTGCCTGCGCCCGGTTTCCCGCGTACGAAGGTGCCCCCGGGGCCCGGCCTCCTGCGAGAGGGGTCAACCGCCGGGCACGTGGGGGTCATTCGCCGGGGGGAGCGATCCTGCGGGCCGTGCTGGCGCGCACGATGAGCTCGGGCGCCACCACCAGGTGGGTCGACTCGTCGGTCCTGCCCTCGATGTGGTCCAGGAGCAGCCCGATGCTGTCGCGGCCGAGCGAGGCGAAGTCCTGGCGGATCGTCGTCAGCGGGGGCGGGAAGAACTCCGCCTCGGGGATGTCGTCGAAGCCGGCGACCGCCACGTCCTCGGGCGTCCGCAGGCCCGCTTCCCGCAGGGCCCGTAGGACACCGAGGGCCATCTGGTCGTTGGCGACGAACACCGCGGTGAGGCCGGCTCCCTGCCCTCGTGATGCCAGGACCCGCCCCGCCAGCTGCTGGCCGGCCTGGTATCCCGACAGTGGACTCCAGTCGCCTCGCAGCACGGGCGGCACCTCGGCGCCGGCATCGCGCAGCGCGTCTTCCCACCCCTGTGTGCGGGCCTCGCTCTCGAGCCACTCGGGGGGGCCCGCCACGTGCCACACCGTGGCGTGGCCCGACGCGAGAAGGTGCTCCGTGATCATGCGGGCGCCGAGGTTCTGGTCCAGCGACACCCCCGGCAGGTCGAGGGTGTGGCCGCCTTCCACGGTGACCACGGGGCACGGTGCCTCCAATGCCGCCAGGGCGCGCACCGCGGCGCGTTGCGGAGTGACGGCGACGATGCCCTCCACGCCCCATCCGGCGAGGTGCTGCATGGCTTCGGCGAGAGCCGTCTGCGTGGCGGTCCGAAGCGTGACGGCGGACGTCAGGTAGCCCCGGTCCCGAGCGGCCTCCTGCACTCCCGCCACGGTGCTGGCGGGGCCGTGCAGAGTGGTGTTCACCGTGATGACGCCCAGCGTGTGGGTCCGGCGGGTGGCCAGAGCCCTGGCCGCCGAATTGCGGCGGTACCCCAGCTGCTCGATGACCTGAGTCACCGCGGCCCGGGTCTTGGCGCTGACGTTCGGGTGGTCGCTGAGCACCCGCGAAACGGTCTGATGGGACACGCCGGCGACGCGCGCGACGTCCGTCATCGTGGGCGCTCGCGAGACGTCTGGGAGCTGGGTCAACTCTCTTCCTTTCCTCATCGAGCGGCCTTCCCTCAAGGTACCGAACCAGCCGCGGCCCGCACACATCTCGGACCGACCGGAGGATTGTCGACCAGGTGTGATGTTTGCGTTCACATTATGCAGCGTTGATCGCATGCTGTGGGCAGGAATCTCCTCGTACCTCTTGAGATTGCTGCTTGTTAGCGCTCACAATCTGATCGGGGCGGCCGAGGTGGGCCAGCCGCGATGTGCTGCGGCCCCGATCAGTCCAGTCCACTCATGCGCGACCGCGGGGGCCTGCCGGGCAGCGGTCCCGGAGAAACCCGCCGCGCATGCCGGAGAGATGGTGAGAGCGTAGTGAGCGAGACCTTCCTGGGGGACCTCCGTCGTGAGGTCCTCGCGGCCAACCTGCGCATCCCGGAGGCCGGTCTGGCCACCCTCACCTGGGGAAACGTCAGCGGAGTGGACCGAGACGCGGGCGTCTTCGTCATCAAGCCGTCCGGCGTCTCCTACGCCGACCTCACCGAGGAGGACCTGGTGGTGGTGGCGCTGGAGGACGGGCGGGTCGTCGGGGGACGCCTCAGGCCGTCCACCGACACCGAAACCCATCGGTGCCTCTACCGGGCCTTCCCCTCCATCGGCGGCGTCACCCACACGCACTCGACGCACGCCGTCGCCTTCGCTCAGGCGCGCCGCCCGATCCCCGTACTCGGCACGACGCACGCCGACACCTTCAACGGGCCCGTTCCCGTGACGGAGGACCTCACCGCCGAGCAGTGCGCGCGGGACTACGAGTACAACACCGGACAGGTGATCGTCGCCCGGCTCGACGGGGACCCCCGGCTGGCCGACGAGGTCCCCGGAGCACTCGTTTCACGACACGGACCCTTCACCTGGGGTGCCACCGCGAAGGCGGCGCTGGAGAACGCCATCGTCTGCGAGGCCGTGGCGGAGATGGCGCTGCACACGCTGGCGCTGGGGTCCCGCCTCGGGGAAGCCTCCGAACCGCCGAAGCATCTGCTGGAGCGGCACTTCACCCGTAAGCACGGACCGGACGCCTACTACGGCAACGTCCCGCACACCCCGAGCGTCTGAAGCCGCGCACCGTCTCGCCGTTACCCGCTGCGGCGGCGCGGGACGGATCGCTTGCGTCGACCCTGTGCCGGGGCGCGACTTTGCCCGGGAGCCGGCAGCCTGGCCGGCGCCGCCTCTGATCGGCGATTTCGCGCCACCGGTTCAACGTGCGCCGACGCTGTGGTGGTAGTTGGCCTGTTCTCGGATGAAGAACTGTCAACCGGCGTCCCAGGCAGGTGACTTGACGTCCTCGTCAGGCGCCTGGCTTGATTGGGAGCGCTCCCACTCCGAGCCCCCCGAGGAAGGCTTCACCGTGCCTCCTGTCACCTCCGCCCGCGGCGTGCCACGTCGCGCGGCCGCTGCGCTCGCCGGCCTCGCGCTGGCCGTCGGCGGCCTGTCCACGACCGCCCTGACCGTTCCGGTCGCGGCTGCCGCCACCGTGGCGGCCGCTGCCGACACGCCTGTACGGGTCAACCAGCTCGGCTACCTGCCCGACGGCCCCAAGCGGGCCACCGTGGCCAGCTCCGCGACCGCCCCGCTCGCCTGGCAACTGCGCGACGTCTCCGGCACGGTGGTCGCCTCGGGTGCCACAGCGGTGCGCGGGGCCGATCAGGCGTCCGGCCAGTCCACGCACCTGGTGGACTTCGGTGCGCACACCGGCACAGGGGCTGGCTTCACCCTGGTCGTCGACGGCCGGACCAGCCACCCCTTCGACATCTCCGCATCGCTGTACGACGGACTGCGCGCCGACAGCATGTCGTTCTTCTACCAGCAACGCAGCGGTATCGCGATCGACGCGGCCCTGGCGGGCGGCAGCGCCTACGCCCGCCCCGCCGGGCACCTGGGCGTCGCCCCGAACAAGGGCGACACCAGCGTCCCCTGCCAGGCCGGGGTGTGCGACTACCAACTGGACGTGCGCGGCGGCTGGTACGACGCGGGCGATCAAGGCAAGTACGTGGTCAACGGGGCCATTTCCGTCTGGGAAATGGTCAACTCCTTCGAACGCGCCAGCCGTTCGGGCGGCGACGCGGCGCTCGGAGACGCGACGCTGCGGGTGCCGGAGCGTGGCAACGGGACGCCCGACGTGCTGGACGAGGCCCGCTGGGAGCTGGAGTTCCTGCTGCGGATGCAGGTTCCGGCCGGGAAGTCGATGGCCGGGATGGCCTTCCACAAGATGCACGACGCCAAGTGGACCGCTCTGCCGACCCGGCCCGAACTTGATGCCGAGCAGCGTGAGTTGCACAAGCCGTCGACCGCCGCGACGCTGAACCTGGCGGCCTCGGCCGCGCAGTGTGCACGGGTGTACGCGCCGTACGACGCCGCGTTCGCCGCGCGCTGCCTGGACGCGGCCCGCCGCGCCTGGACGGCCGCCAAGGCCAACCCGAACGTGCTTGCTCTCGCGACCGACAGCACCGGCGGTGGTGCGTACGAGGACGCAGACGTCTCCGACGAGTTCTACTGGGCGGCGGCGGAACTCCTGGCCACCACCGGCGAGTCACAGTACCGGGACTCCGTCACCTCCTCTGCGCACCACACCAAGCCCGTCGACGGGTTCTGGTGGGGCGGCACCGCGACGCTCGGCCGGATCACCCTCGCCACCGTCCCCGGGGCGGCCCTGCCCGCCGACGACGTGGCCCGGCTGCGCGGCCTGCTGACCACGGCCGCCGATGGCCACCTGACCACCATGGCCGGACAGGGCTACGCGGTGCCGCTTCCCGCCACCGCGTACGTCTGGGGCTCCAACAGCTCCGTCACCAACAACGCGATGGTGCTGGCCGTCGCATACGAGCTCACCGGGCAACAACGCTACCGGGCCGGAGCGTTGGAGTCCCTGGACTACCTGCTCGGCCGGAACGCACTCGACCTCTCCTACGTCACCGGGTACGGGGACCGCTACTCCGAGAACCAGCACCACCGGTTCTGGGCGCATCAGAACGACGCCTCGCTGCCGCACCCGCCGGCCGGTTCCTTCGCGGGCGGGCCGAACGCGGGGCTGGAGGACCCGGTGGCCAAGGAGAAGCTCGCGGGCTGCGCACCGGCGGCGTGCTACGTGGACGACATCGGCTCGTACTCCACCAACGAGGTGGCCATCAACTGGAACGCCTCGCTGGCCTGGCTGGCGGCCTTCGCGGCTGAGCGGCGCAGCGCTCCGGTGGTGCCCGTGGTCCAGGTCGCACCGGCGGCCGTGACGGTCCCGGAGGGCGGCTCGGCGCCGGTGGGCGTGCGGCTCTCGGCCGCGCCCGCGCAGAACGTGACGGTGACGGTGGCCCGGAACTCGGGCGACGAGGATCTGTCGGCAGCCGCGACCTTGGTGTTCACCCCGGCCGACTGGGCGACGGCGCAGCGGGTTTCGGTCCTCGCCGCGCAGGACCCCGACGCGTCGTCGGGCAGCGCGACGTTCGCTGTCGGTGGTCCTGGCGTGCAGTCGGCGACGTTCACGGCGACGGAGGCGGACGACGACGCTTCGGCGGCCTCCTGCGCGGTGGCGTACCGGATCGACAACGCCTGGGGCAACGGCTTCACGGCGACGGTGACGGTGAAGAACACCGGAACCTCGGCGGTATCCGGGTGGACCATCGGCTGGAGCTTCGCAGGTGACCAGCGGATCACCAACGCCTGGAACGCCACGGTGAGCCAGTCGGGCAGCGCGGTCACCGCCCGGGACACCGGATGGAACGGAACACTGGCACCCGGCGGCAGCGTGAGCTTCGGCTTCCAGGCGACGTATTCGGGTACCAACGCGATGCCGGCGCGCTACACGCTCAACGGTGCACTCTGCTCCTGAACGATCGTCACGCCCCGCCCACCCGGCGATGGACGACGGAGTGGAGCCAGGATCGTCCTGGCTCCACTCCATGGCAGGTCGTCAGGTACGGGTCCAGCGCTGGTTGCTGCCGCCCGAGCAGGAGTAGAGCTGGATCAGGGTGCCGTTGGCGGTGTTGTTGCCGGTGGCGTCGAGACAGAGGCCGGACTGGACTCCGACGATGGATCCGTCGGAGTTGAGGCGCCACTTCTGGTTGTCGCCACCCCAGCAGCTGTAGATCTGGACCTTGGTGCCGTTGCCGGTGCCGGCGGCGTCCAGGCACTTGTCGCCGTAGACCCTGAGCTCGCCTGCGGCGGTGTACGACCACTGCTGGTTGGTGCGGTTGTTGCAGTCCCACAGGTTGACCTGGGTGCCGTCGGTGGTGCCGGCACCGGGCACGTCCAGGCAGCGTCCTGAACCGACGCCCTTGATCTGCCCGGACCCGGGCGTGGGGGTCGGAGTGGGGGTGGAGGAACCGGCGTTGAGTGCGTTGAGCACGGAGGTGTAGGCGGGCTTCTTGTTGCCGTTGCCGTCGAACAGCAGCGGCGTTTGCTCCGATCGCCAGGAGTCGGTGTCGCGCACGCCCCAGACGGTGATGCCGAGGCAGCGCGGGACGGCCAGGCAGTCTTTGGTCACGTTGGCGTAGGTCGTGCCCGAGGCGCCCTGGATGTCGAGTTCGGTGACGGCAACGTCGACGCCGAGGGCTGCAAAACTCTGCAGGGTGGTGCGGAAGTTGCTGTTGTAGGGGCTGTCGCTGTTGAAGTGCGACTGGAAGCCGACGCAGTCGATCGGCACGCCGCGCTGCTTGAAGTCCCGGACCATGGCGTACATGGCCTGGGTCTTGGCCCAGGTCCAGTTCTCGACGTTGTAGTCGTTGTAGCAGAGCTTGGCGGCCGGGTCGGCGGCGCGCGCGGTGCGGAAGGCGGCCTCGATCCAGTCGTTGCCGGTGCGCTGCAGGTTGGAGTTGCGCCGGGCTCCCGAAGTACCGTCCTCGAAGGCCTCGTTCACGACGTCCCACTGGACGATCTTGCCCTTGTAGTGGGCCATCACGCCGTTGATGTGGTTGGTCATCGCCTGCCGCAGCGTGCTGCCGCTGAGGTTCTGCATCCAGCCGGGCTGCTGGGAGTGCCAGGCCAGGGTGTGGCCGCGCACCTGCTTGCCGTTCTGCACCGCCCAGTTGTAGACGCGGTCACCGGCGGCGAAGTTGAACTGGCCCTGCTGGGGTTCGGTGGCGTCGATCTTCATCTCGTTCTCGGGCGTCACCGAGTTGAACTCGCGGCCGGCGATCGTCGTGTACGCCGAGTCGCCCAGCCTGCCCGAGGCGATGGCGGTTCCGAAGTACCGGCCGCTCTGCGCCGCCGCGCCGCCGAGCGTGCTCTCGGCGGCGTGTGAGGCCGGCGGCGCCACCAGCGCGGCGGCCGTACCGAGGACGCCGACGACCAGGGCCGCACACAGGCCGCCTATTTTCCGGCGGACGGTGGATGGGGGAATGGCTTGTGAGCCCATGAATGAGCCTCCAGAAATAAATCACGGAAGGGTTGAATCGCGGCATTGTGAATCCGCGTGAACGACGCCCGCGTCCATGGGAAAGGGACGCTCATGAGCGCGTAATGATCCGAGGATGGTGCCCGGAACCGGACACGGACGGGCCACACCGCCTCGACCATCAGTCTGGAAACCCCGCCGAAACAAGTCAAGAGTTTCGAAATCATTTCGGGAATCTGTCTCGTGTTTGCTTGGTAGTCCTTTTCATTGAGTGGTCCCTCATCGAAAGTATTTCGATGAGGGACCACTCAAGCGGGATCTGTAGCGGAAAGCCGTAAACGAGCATTTCCTTCAGTCGGCATCGCCGGGAATGGCAGCCTGGTCACGGCGGCCTCGGTCAGTGCCCGACCGTGTTGAACCCCAGTGCGGGGTTTGCGTTCCGGACGAGGGACTTGGCCTGCTCCGGCCACCACGCGCCGGCCGCGGGATCGACGATGCCGTACTCCGGGTCGATGGTGCCGCCCGGGATGCCGCGGTTGCACTGGCCGTCGGACTGGCCGACGGTCTTGATCCACAGGTAGGCGTCGACGAGCGGGACGCTGGTGTTCGCGGTCGGCCGGGCGCCGATGCCGCGCCCGGGAGCGTTGCACCAGGTCTGAGGGTCGCCGCTGTACTTGCCTGCGGGCGGGGTCCAGGCGCCCCGGCCGTTGCGGCTGGTGTCGACGACCAGGTGGGTGAGCTCCTGCGCGGGCGGGGTACCGACGTTCTGCTGGAACCAGCGGTCGGTCCAGTGCCACGTGGACGGATCGTCCACGTTCACGGAGTTTCCCGGCTGCCCGTCGTTCGGTGCTGCGGGTGAGTAGTACTGGCTCGCGCACCAGTCGGCGTGCCCCCTGGCCCAGTCCGGGCCCTTGGTGGCGAACCACAGACACTGGGAGACCCAGGTGCCGTAGTGGGTGGACAGGTCGGTGGCCAGTTGGAGACGTTCAGCGAGAAGCCCTGGGTGCGGGTGACGCCGGCCTGGAGGAGGCGTTGTGCGATGTCGCCGACGCTGCGCCAATGGCTGTTGCCGGCGTCCAGGTAGACGACGCTGTTCGGCTGCCGCTCCAGGGCGTCGATCGCATGGTTGAGGTCGGCGAAGCGTCCTGTGGTGATCGCGCCGGTGGGGTCGCTGTCGGGACCGCAGTCGGAGGGGAGGTTGGCCAGCCCGTCCGGTTCGAGGATGACGACGGCCTTGTTCCGGCCGAGCCCCCGGGCGAAGGCGCTGATCCAGGCCTGGTACTCGGCGTCCGACTGCGCACCGCCGGAGGAGTACTGGGAGCAGTCGCGCAGCGGGATGTTGTAGGCCACCAGGACGGGAACCGTCCGGGTTCGCTCGGCTCGGCGCACCAGGTCGCGTACCCGGGACTCGACCTGCTCCGGGGTGCCGTCGGTGAACCAGGCGGCTTCCGGCCAACTGGCCAGCTTCGCCATGGACTTGGCGCCCTCGAGGTCCCGGTGGAGGAGGTCGGTGACGGCCTGGTGGGCTGCGTCGCCGTCGGGGTCGACGTAGAAGCGGGTGTTCGTCGGAAGCGTGTGGGAGACCGGCGCGGAGCTCGCCTCGGCAGTGATCCTGCTGCTGGCCAACACCCCGCGCGGCCGGGAGAGGTTCGAGCGGTTGCTCCGCTCCCGCCGGGCCGACGGCGTCATGCTGATGGCGCTGCGGGGCGACGATCCGCTGGGACGCCTGGGAGAGGAGGTCGATCTCCCCGTCGTCTTCGGCGGGCTCCCGCTCACCGGCGAGCCCACGTGGTACGTGGACGCCGACAACCGGGGCGGTGCCCGACTGGCCGCCGAGCACTTCGCGCGCACGGGCCGCCGACGGCCCGTCATGATCACCGGCCAGGTGGACGCCAGGGCCGCAGCCGCGCGGGAGCAGGGGTTCACCGAGGGTCTGGTCTTGTCCGGCCTGCCGCTTCTCGGGGTCGAGCCCGGGCAGTTCACCGAGGACGGCGGCGCGGAAGCGATGGAGCGACTGCTCCGGGCGCACCCCGATCCCGACGCGGTGTTCGCGGCCTCCGACGCGATGGCCATCGGCGCTCTGCGCACCTTGCGGGAACGGGGGCTGCGGGTGCCCGAGGACGTCGCGGTGATCGGCTTCAACGACCTGGCGAGCGCCCGGCACACCAGCCCGCCGCTGACCACGGTCCATCAGCCGGTGCGGGCGCTGGGCCAGGAGATGGCCAGGATGCTGGTCAGTGCCATCGAAGGACACCGCCCCACCCCGCTGATCCTCCCGACCCGCCTGACCGTGCGCGAGTCCGCCCCCGATCTGCCGACGGCCTAGTGTCCAGGCGGTTCCAGCCGGCCCGGGTACGTGATGTCGAACCACGTGAAGTGGGCTTGGCTGGTGGAGGGGCGGCCGTTGGAGGTGGCGTAGAGGCCCAGCTGGATACTGGTGAACAGCGGGGTGAGGAAGGTGGCTTCGATGGTGGCCAGATCCTCCCAGACACCGTTCGGAGCCGCGTGGGCGAAGGTGTGGCTGAAGCCGCGGATGCGGACCCCCAGACGAACGGGGCCCGGGGGGACGGGAACGCCGGCCAGGACCTCGGGCCCGTGGCGGAGGCTGAGTCCCTCCGCGGTGCGAAGGAAGAGGAGATGGGCGTCGTCGTCGAGGACTACGGCGAGGCCTGCCTCTTCGTCCGGTGCGGCGGGGGCGAAGTGCAGTTCGGTGGAGACGTCGCAGTCGGGCTGTTCCTGTGGGCGGGCCAGAAGGGACGGGGTGGTGCGTTCGCCGAGGCGGTCGGGGCGGAGCTGGAGTCGGAGCCCGTCACCGGTGGCCCAGAACCGTGCGGGTGGGGTGCGCAGGGTGCTCCAGTCGGCGGAGAGGGTGGCGAAGCCGTCGTGGAGGGGGCGGCGAAGGTCGGTGTGGACGACGGGGGAGAAGACCGGCCAGCCCTCTTCCCAGGTGATCCGGCTGAGGAAGGTCTCGCGGCCGAGGGCGGAGCCCGGGCGGACGCCCAGGAGGACGGCCCGCCAGTCGCCGTACGGGGTTTGCACGAGGTCGGCGTGCCCGGTGCAGGTGACCGGCCCCTCGGCGGGTGGGAGCACCGGGTTGCCGGGGGCGCCCTCGTAGGGGCCGGTCACGCGGTCGGCGCGGGCGGCCACCACGCTGTGGTCCACATCGGTGCCGCCCTCGGCGGTGAGGAGCAGATAGCTGCCGCCGGTCTTGTAGAGGTGCGGGGCTTCCGACCAGCGGGCGCCCGGGTGGCTTCCCGACCACAGGACGTGCTCGGGTCCCGTCAGCCGTCGTTCCTGGGGAAGGTATTCGCGCATCCAGATCTCGGTGTGGCCCGCGGCTTCGTCCACGACTCGTGCGGCGGTGAACCAGGCCCGGCCGTTGCGGTTGCCGTTGCCGTTGCCGTTGCCGTCCCCGTTGCCGTCCCCGTGCGCATCCCCGTCGTCCGGCCCGTCGTCGAAGAACAGCGACGGGTCGAAGCCCTCGCCGTCCAGCCAGTTCGGCTGCGACCACGGCCCCGCCGGGTCGGTCGCCGTGACGACGAAATGGCCGGGGCCGTCCATCAGCGTGCAGACGAGATGGAAGACCCCGTCATGGTGCCGGATCGTCGGTGCGAACAGCCCCCGTGAGGGCTCGCACCCGTCGAGATCGAGCTGAGAAGCCCGGTCGAGCGCGGAGCCGATGCGCCGCCAGTTCACGAGATCGCGGCTGTGGAACACGGGAAGGCCCGGGAACCATTCGAAGCTGGACGTCACCAGGTAGTAGTCCGCGCCCACTCGGCAGACGGACGGGTCGGGCCGGAACCCGGGCAGCACGGGATCACCGAAGACGGGATCATCGAACGACGTGGTCATGGAACCGGGACGATCTGGACCGGCACGGACAGCACCCGGTCGGCCGCCGGGTGGCGTACGGGGCCCTCCAGAGTGAAGGAGCCCTGGAGCGGAAGATCGGCGCTGGACCGTCCGACGGCCACGCCGATCTCCCCGGGCTCCACTCTTCTGCGCAGGTCGAGCCCGGTGAACGAGGTCCGGTCGGCGTGGACGGAGAAGGTGATCCGGGCGGCCGCGCCCGGCTGCAGCTCGACCCTGCCGAATCCCGCGAGCCACCGCTGCGGCCGGACGACGGACGCCACGGGGTCCGAGAGGTACAGCTGCACCACCTCCGTCCCCGCCACCTCGCCGACGTTGCGTACGGTGACCGAGACGGAGACGGCCCCGTCCGTCGCGGCCACGGGATCCACCGACAGTTCCGAGCAGCCGAAGCTGGTCCAGCTCAGCCCGTGTCCGAAGGGGAACAGCGGGGTCGGGTCCACCGAGCTCCAGTCGGTGTGCCCGCCGAGCCTCGCGTGCAGGTAGGTGCCGGGCTGGCCGCCGACCTGGCGGGGGATGGAGACGGGCAGCCGCCCGGACGGTTCCGCGGCCCCGCTGATGATCCGGGCCAGCGCCGTCCCGCCCTCCTCGCCTGGGAAGAAGGCCTGCACCACGGCCGATGCGCGCTCGGCCAGCGTTCCGAACGCGTAGGGCCGTCCGGAGACGAGGACCAGGACGGTCGGTACCCCGGAGTCCAGAACGGCGGAGGCGAGTGCGGCCTGGTCGCCGGGCAGGTCGAGGGTCTCGGCGTCGCAGCCTTCTCCGGAGGTGCCCCGGCCGAACATGCCGGCCCGGTCCCCGAGCACCGTGACGTTCACGTCCGGATCGTCCGCGGTGACCGTGAACCCGGCAGCGGTGAGCGCCTCGCCGAGCGTCGGGATGTGCAGTCCGAGGTCGCCGGGCAGCGCGACGTGGTTGGGGAAGGAGTAGCAGCCGAGGAAGGACTGGGGGTCGTCGGCGTACGGCCCGCTGATCGCCACGCGGCACGGCCGCAGCGGCAGGATGCCGTCGTTGGCGAGCAGCACGGTGGACCGTTCGGCAAGGAGCCCGGCCAGTGCCCGGTTCTCCGGCGGGTCGAGGTCGACCTGCTCGGCCTTGACGGGTTCCCAGTCGGGGTCGAGCAGGCCGAGTTCGGCTTTCTGCAGCAGGACCCGTTCCGCGGCCCGGTCGATGAGCTCCTCGGGCACGGCTGCCGACCGGACGAGTTCGGTCAGCGGTTCGCCGTAGCAGCGGGCCGTGGGCAGCTCGACGTCGATTCCGGCGGTCAGCGCCAGCGCGCCGGCCGCGCCCCGCGATCCGGTGACGCCGTGCCGGGTCTCCAGGAAGGAGACGGCGTAGTAGTCGGCGACGACCACACCGCTGAAGCCGAGTTCACCCCTGAGCAGCTCGGTCAGCACCCGTTCGTCGGCGGCCACCGGGACGCCGTCCACGTCGGTGTAGCTGTTCATCACCGACCGGGCCCCTCCCTCGCGCAGCGCCCGTACGAAGGGCTCGACCAGTACGTCGGCGAATTCGCGCGGCCCCGAGGAGACGGGGGCCATGTTCCGGCCGCCGCGCGAGGCCGAGTACCCGGCGAAGTGCTTGAGCGTCGCCACGATCCCGGCGCCTTCCAAGCCCTGCACGTAGGCGGTGCCGATCGCTCCGACGAGATAGGGGTCCTCGCCGATGCACTCCTCGGTCCTGCCCCACCGGTAGTCGCGGACCACGTCGAGCACCGGAGCCAGCCCTTGGTGTACGCCGACCCGCCGCATCCCCGCGCCGATGGCGGCGGCCATCTGGCGCACGAGTCCGGGATCGAAGGATGCTCCCCAGGCCAGCGGCCCGGGGAAGACCGTTGCCCCGAACGTCATGAACCCGGTCAGGCACTCCTCGTGAGCGACCGCCGGGATCCCGAACCGGCCGGATCCGGTCACCTGCCGCTGGAGCGAGGCGAGCCGCTCCATCCCGGCCTCCGCGGTGATCGGCGCGGTGCCGTACACCCGGGTGAGCTGGCCGAGCCCGTGGGCGACGATGTCGTCGAGGCCGGGCGCGGTCTCGCCGGAATCGTCCTCCATCGGCGCGACCGGTGTGCCCGGATTCGAGGGCAGCGCCCAGAAGCCGGTGAGCTGACCCGCCTTCTCTTCCAGCGTCATCCGTTTCAGCAGATCGGCGACTCGTACGGACGCGGGTATGAGGGGGTCACGCCAGGGCTCGGTCAAGGAGTTCTCCTAGAGACGGGGCGGGGCGGTGGAGAGCCGGACCTTGAGCTCGGTCGAGAGCTCCATCCGGGGGCTGACCAGGGGCTGTCCGTCCAGGAGCTGGAAAAGTGTGCGGGCGGCGAGCCGGCCCATCTCCTCCAGCGGCTGGCGCACCGTCGTCAGCGGCGGTGACAGCCACTCGCACATCGGCAGGTCGTCGAAGCCGACCACGCTGAGGTCCTGGGGGATGCTCCGCCCGCCCTGCCGGGCGGCTTCGTAGACGCCCATCGCCTGCTGGTCGCTACCGGCGAAGACGGCGGTCGGCGGCTCGGGGAGGGCGAGCAGTTCCCGGGCGCGCTGGAACCCGTCCTCGTGCTGGAAGTCGCCGAACCGGATCAGGTCGCGGTCGACCTCGATCCCGGCCCGCTCCAGCGCGGCGCGGTACCCGTCGATGCGGGCCTGACTGCAGAGCATCTCCTTGCGCCCGCCGATCGCGGCGATCCGGCGGTGCCCCAGCTCCAGCAGGTGCTCCGTGGCGGCGAGGCCGCCCGCCCAGTTGGTCGCGCCGATGCTCGGCACACCGTTGCCCGGCAGGTCGATCGGGTCGATGACCACCAGCGCCACCCCGGCCTGTTCGACCTGGGCACGCTGGGCTTGGGTGACCGAGGCGGTGACGAGGATGACGCCGTCGCTGTGGTGCAGGACCGGCAGCGCGGCCCAGCTCGACGGCGTGGCCTCGCCCGGCGGGACGAGCGACACGACGGTGCCGACGCTCCGCTGGGCGCACTCGGCCTCGACGCCGCGCAGTATCTCCACCGCCCACGCGCTGTCCAGACCGCCGATGATCAGGTCGACCAGGCCTGACCTGCGGGCCCTGGCCTGCCCACCGGGGTGGAGGTAGTTGTGGGAGCGCAGCAGGCCCTCGATCCGTTCGCGTGTCGAGGGTGCTACATCGGAGCGGCCGTTGACCACTTTCGACACGGTGGCCTGGGAGACCCCTGCCTCCGCGGCGATGAGGGCCAGGGTCGGACGCTGCTCGCTCAACTTCTCTCCTCTGCGCGAACGTCTTGGGCTGACGACAGGTATCGCAAACTTTCGAAGAGTTTCCGGTCGGCGCGACCAGGTTGTCAAGCTCCAAGTGCGATGAGGCATAGGGGAATTCAGTAAGAAGGCTTGACCGGGGGGCCGCGCGTTCCTAGTTTGTGGCAGCACCGAATCGAGGATGTTGCGAAACAGTTTCGAAATCGAACCGCATTCCCCACCCCGGAGGTCCCATGGCCAGCACACCCCCGAGCCGACGAAGCTTTCTCGCGCTCTCGGGCCTGACCGCTCTGTCCGTCTCGCTGACCGCGGCCTGTGGCGGCGGGGACTCCGGCTCGAGGCCGACGGCCGGCGGCAAGGTGACCTTCGCGTGGTGGAACATCGCCACGACGGAACCGGGAAAGTCCCTCTTCCCGCAGATCTCCTCGGCGTTCACGGCCGCCCACCCCAACATCACGATCAACACGACCTCGTTGGAGAACGAGGCTTTCAAGTCCAAGCTGACCGCCACCACCTCTTCGGGCAAGCTCCCCGACGTCTTCCAGACCTGGGGCGGCGGCGTGCTGCAGCAGCAGGTCGACGCGGGGCTGGTCGAGGACCTCACCGACGTGCTCGGCTGGTCTTCCGAGCTCACGCCCGTCTCGCTGCAGGCCTATCAGTTCGAGGGCCGGACCTACGGGGTGCCCTACGACGTCGGCATGGTCGGCTTCTGGTACAACAAGAAGCTCTTCGCCCATGCCGGGATCACCGCTCCGCCGGCCACCTGGGCCGAGCTCCTGGAAGACGTCAAGAAGCTCAAGGCGGCGGGCGTCACTCCGATCGCCCTCGCGGGCAAGGAGAAATGGCCCGGCCACTACTACTGGGCCTACCTCGCGATGCGCGTCGCAGGCCTCCCCGCGCTGGAGCGGGCCGCGACCACCAAGGACTTCACCGGCGCGGGCTTCGTCCAGGCAGGCACCCACCTCAAGGAGCTGGTCGACCTCCAGCCGTTCCAGACGGCCTTCCTCGGCGCCGGCTACGCCACACCCGGAGGCCAGGCCGCGACCATGGGCAACGGCAAGGCCGCCATGGAGCTGATGGGGCAGTGGGGGCCATCGGTGCAGAAGGACGCGGGCGCCGATCTCGGAGCGGACCTGGGCTTCTTCCCCTTCCCGACGGTCGACGGCGGGGTCGGTCAAGCCACCGACGTGTTCGGCGGTGGCGGTGGCTTCGCGCTGCGCAAGGGCGCGCCGAAGGAGGCGCTGGACTTCCTGAAGTTCTTCGTTCTGGAGAACGAGTCCAAGCTACTGGCCTCCAACGGCTACCTGCCGGTGGTCAAGGGCGCGGAGAGCCAGCTCACCGACCCCAACAGGAAGGTGGTGGCCGACAGCCTGGTCAAGGCGACGGGCTTCCAGCTCTTCCTCGACCAGGCCTACCCGCCGGCGGTCGGCCAGGAGGTCAACGACAGCGTCGCCGACCTCATCGCGGGCAAGAAGACACCCGAGCAGGTCACCCGGTCGATCACCGAGGCTGCGAAGGGTGCCTAGCTCCGTGTCCACCCTGACCAAGGAGCGGACGCAGGACGCCGGGCCGGTGCGCCCGCCCGCCCCGGCACGCTCGCTCCCGCGCCGGCTGGGAAGCTGGGCGTCGGTCGCCTGGTTCCTCGTCCCGGCTCTGGTCCTCTTCCTCGTCTTCGTCCTCGCCCCCATCGCGGTCGCCGTCTACACCGGCTTCTTCAAGTGGGGCGGGGTCGGCCCCCTGGAGGACTTCGTCGGCTTCGGGAACTACGCCAACCTCTTCCGGGACCAGGTCTTCCTCGGCGATCTGGAGCGCGGGCTGTACCTGATCGCGCTGTCGGTCACGGTCCAGTTGCCGTTCGCGCTGTTCACCGCTGTCCTGCTCAACCAGAGGCTGCGCGGCCGGGCCGTCTACCGGATGCTGTTCTTCGCGCCGTACATCCTGTCCGAAGTGGTCACGGCGGTCCTCTTCACGATGATCTTCCTTCCCGGTGGCGGCATGGCAGACCATCTCGCGGGCGCCCTCGGCCTGGAGGGGCTGCAGGGCAAATGGCTCGCGGACCCCTCGACGGTCATGCCGACCCTGTTCGTGGTCATGACCTGGAAGTACTTCGGGTTCCACATGATGCTCTTCCTCGCCGGGCTGCAAAGCATCCCGGGCGAGATCCTCGAGGCCGCCTCCATCGACGGCGCCGGCGCCTGGCAGCGCTTCCGGCACGTGACGCTGCCGTTGCTCGGCCCGACGATCCGGATCAGCGTCTTCCTTTCGGTCATCGGTGCCATCCAGCTCTTCGACCTCGTCTGGGTCATGACCGCGGGCGGGCCCAACCACTCCTCCGAGACGATGGCGATCTCGATGTTCCAGTTCGGGTTCAAGCGCTACCAGGTCGGCTACGCCAGTGCGATCAGCGTGGTGCTGTTCATGATCAGTCTGGTCTTCTCCCTCTTCTACCAGCGCTACGTACTGCGCCGTGACCTGAGCGGGGCCGTCACCTCGGGAGGTGGCCGATGAACGCACGCAGAACGGCACGCGGCCTGTCGCTGCACGCCGTGGTCTGGCTGATCGGCGCGTTCGTCGTCGTGCCGCTGGTCTACGCGGTGATCTCCGGGTTCAAGAGCACCGGCGAGCTGACGACCAACCCGTTCGGGCTGCCGGAGCACTGGAAGACCGGCAACTACGCCGGCATTCTCGGCGACGGAATGTTCTGGCGGCAGATCGCCAACAGCGCGGGCATCGCGATCGGCACGACGTGCTGCACGGTGGCGGCGTCCGCGATGGGGGCGTTCGTACTGGCCCGTTACGCCTTCCGGGGCAGGGAGCTGTTCTACACGCTGTTCACGATCGGGCTGATGTTCCCGTTCGCGGTGGCCGTCCTGCCGCTGTTCCTGCTGCTGCGCAACTTCGACCTGCTCGACAACCCGCTCGGAGTGATTCTCCCGCAGGCGGCCTTCGGGCTCCCCATGACGATCATCATTCTGCGCGGGTTCTTCCGGACCATCCCGGCAGAGGTCGAGGAGGCGGCCGTCATGGACGGCTGCGGCAAGTTCCGTTTCTTCTGGAAGATCCTGCTGCCGATGGCACGTCCGGCGCTCGGCACGGTCTCGGTGCTCGCGATCGTCGCGAGCTGGAACAACTTCTTCCTGCCGCTGCTGGTGTTCAACGACCCTCAATGGCAGACGATCCCGGTCGGCGTCCAGCAGTTCCAGGGTCAGTACTCGACCGACTACGCGCTCGTCCTCGCCTACATCGTGCTCGCGATGGTCCCCGCCCTCGCCTTCTATGCCGTCGCCGAACGGCAGTTGATCGGCGGACTCGCAGCGGGCGCCACCAAGGGCTGAACCGTCCCGCATGACCTCCACCCCCGAGGAGACGTCGTGAAACGCCTGAACGCATTGACAGCAATATTGTTAGCGCTAACAACACAGGCCGTGGCCGCCCCCGCGCGCACCGGCATCGACTTCCGCGCCGAGCTCCAGCCCATAGACGGATTCGGCTTCTCGATGGCCTTCCAGCGGGCCGACCTGCTCCACGGCGCACGCGGCCTCAGCCCGGCCAAGCAGCGCGAGGTGCTCGACCTGCTGCTCAGCAGGGACAAGGGCGCGGGCCTTTCGATCCTGCGCCTGGGCATCGGGTCGTCGACCGACAGGGTCTACGACCACATGCCCACGATCCTGCCGGCCGATCCCGGCGGGCCTGAGGCCACGCCGAAGTACGCATGGGACGGCTGGGACGGCGGCCAGGTCTGGCTCGCCAAGGAGGCCAAGCATTACGGCGTCACGCGGTTCTTCGCCGACGCCTGGAGTGCCCCGGCCTTCATGAAGACCAACGGAAGCGAGAACGACGGCGGCGAGCTGCGGCCCGAATGGCGTCAGGCCTACGCGAACTACCTCGTCCAGTACGCGAAGTTCTACCGGCAGGAAGGCATCGGGATCACCGACTTGGGGTTCACCAACGAACCCGACTGGACGGCGACCTACGCCTCGATGCGGTTCACCCCGCAGCAGGCCGTCGACTTCCTCAAGGTGCTCGGGCCGACCGTCCGCGCGTCCGGACTGAAGACCGGGGTGGTCTGCTGCGACGCCGCGGGCTGGGACCGACAGGTCGCCTACACCGAAGCCATCGAGGCGGACCCCGCGGCCGGCAAGGCCGTGCGGACCATCACCGGCCACCGCTACAGCGGTCCGACCGAGGTGGCACAGCCGACCGACAAGCGCGTGTGGATGTCGGAATGGTCGCCGGACGGCGCCACCTGGAACGAGAACTGGGACGACGGCAGCGGCTACGACGGTCTCACCGTCGCGGCCGACATCCAGAACACCTTGACCGTCGGAAACGCCAATGCCTACGTCTACTGGACCGGCGCGTCCCTCGGCGCGACCCGGGGGCTCATCCAGCTCGCCAACCCCGGTGACGGCTACCGGGTGTCCAAGCGGTACTGGGCGCTGGCCGCCTTCAGCCGGTTCATCCGCCCCGGCGCCGTCCGCGTGCCGGTCACGAACGCCGGCCCGGCACTGCAGATCACGGCCTTCCGTAACACCGACGGCAGCCGCGTGATCGAGATCCTCAACACCGCGACCACCGAAAGCTCCGCCGAGTTCTCCCTCCGCGGCGGGCACGACCGCCGCCCCGACGGTTACGTCACCGACGAGACCCGCTCGATTACCCCGGCCGACATCGTCTCCACGCACGGCACGACCCTCAAGGCGACGCTCGCCCCACGCGCGCTGACCACGATCGTCCTCGACTGAACCGCTCGTAGCCGGAGGAGTAGTCCGTCATGCCCATTCCCAGGTCCACGTCCCGGATTCTCACCGCTCTGTCCGCCGCCGTCTGCCTGGCGGCCGGTCTCGCCGCCGCGCCCGCAGCCGCCGAGCCCCGTCCCAGGACGCTCGGCGAACTGGCCAAGAAGCACCACAAGTACTTCGGCTCCGCCACCGACAACCCCGAGTTCACCGACACCGCCTATCTGAAGCTCCTCGGCAGCGAATGCATCCCGTACGCACGCTCGCCGGCGACGTGGTCACCGGGTACCGGCCGCACGACCACCGCTGGCACAAGGGCATCCAGATCACGGCGTCGTGGGTGTCGGGGCAGAACTTCTGGGGTGGCGGCACCTACCTGCGCGGCCAGGGCTACGTGGACCTGCCGAACCTCGGCACGATGCGCAGCCTCACCGTCTCCGCCGAAACGGGCCAAGGCCGCGCCGTGATCACCGAAGCCCTGGCCTGGCAGACGATGGCGGGGGAGCACTGGATCGACGAGCGCCGCACGCTGACCGCACACGACGTCGGGGCCGATTCCTGGACCCTGGACGTCACCACCTCGCTGACCAACGTCCGCGACACCGAGCTGATGTTCGGCAGCCCCGGCACGCAGGGCAGAAAGCTCGCCGGATACTCCGGCCTGTTCTGGCGCGGCCCGCGCGACTTCACCGGCGGCGAAGTGATCGGTCCCGCGATGGGCGAGCAGGGCGACTGGCTGGCCTTCACCGGGACGCACGACGAGGTCGACCGCTCCTCCACGCTCCTGTTCCTGGACGATCCCGACGCCCCCTGCCGCTGGTTCGTCCGCAGTGAGCCCATCCCCGCCGTCAACCCGTCCCTGGCGTTCGGCAAAGAACTGTCGCTGGCCCCGGGTGACACCCTGGCGCGCCGCTACCGGATCGTCGTGGCCGACGGAGCATGGACCCCCGGGCGACTGTCCCGCCACATCGCGGAATACCCGTGGTGACCCTGCTCCCCGGCGGCGTGGGGATCTCCGGGTTGACCGTGTACGACTGGGAGGCGGCCGACGGGCTGTGCGGCGGCACGCCCCACATGCACCTCGTCTGCTCCGAGGCCTATGTCGTCACCGGCGGCGCGGGCAGTGTCCAGACCCTCACCACCTCCGGCTTCGCCGACACCCCGCTGCTCCCCGGCGACGTCGTCTGGTTCACCCCCGGCACGATCCACCGCCTCGTCAACGACGGCGGCCTGCGCCTCGTGGTGCTCATGCAGAACAGCGGACTCCCCGAGGCGGGCGACGCCGTCTTCACCTTCCCTGCTCCGGTGCTGGCCGATCCCCACGCCTACCGGAAGGCGGCCGCCCTGACCGGCGACCATTCCGCGGCAGCGCGCCGCCGCCGTGACCTGGCACTCGAGGGTTTCCTGGCCTTGCGCGAAGGCGGGCTGCAGGAGTTCCACATCGCGGCCCACCGCCTGAAGAGCGCGCTCCTGGACGCCTGGTGGATCCGCTGGCGGGACGGCCCCCTGGCCGCAGCCGTCACGACAGGCCGTCAGCTGGAACGGCTGAAAGCCGGAGACCTCTCTCATCTGGACCACGGCGAAGTCTCACGCCTGGAGTGCCCGGAGCACCAACGCTTCGGCATGTGCGGCCGCCTTCACACCTATCCCGTCCCAGACCCCCTGACGCGGCCGCTCGGCGGTTCGTCGGGGTCACCTCACCCCCGCCCCCCAAAGGAGCTCTTCTGATGTGGTTTCGCCATCCGTCACGGGTCCTGAGACTCGTACTCGCGGTCCTTTCGTCCTTGCTGCTCGGGGCTGCTCTCCTCGGTACCCAGCCCGCCGTCGCCGCCGCCGCGGCGACCGTCGACCCCAACGCCTCGTACGCGCTGGTCAACCGCAGCAGCGGTAAGGCCCTGGACGTCTACAACCTGGCGACCAACGACGGTGCGCGCATCACCCAGTGGACCAGGAACGACCAGAACCAGCAGCTGTGGCAGTTCGTCGACTCCGGAGACGGTTACTACCGCATCACGTCCCGCCACTCCGGCAAGGTGCTGGACGTCTCCGGCCGGTCCACCGCCAACGGCGCCTCGATCGTCCAGTGGAGCGACGTGAACGGTACCAACCAGCAGTGGCGGCTGGCCGACAGCTCGGACGGCTACGTGAGGTTCATCGCGCGCCACAGCAACAAGGCCCTCGAAGTCCAGGGCGCCTCCACCGCCGACAACGCGAACATCGTCCAGTACGACGACTGGGGCGGCACCAACCAGCAGTGGCAGCTCGTCAAGGTCGGTGCCGGCAACCCCGGCCCGTGCGGTCTTCCGTCGACATACCGCTGGACCTCGACGGGCGCGCTGGCGCAGCCCAAGGCCGGGTGGGCCTCACTCAAGGACTTCACCGTCGCCCCCTACAACGGCAAGCAGCTCGTCTATGCGACGACGCACGGCGCGGGACCGGGAACGGGCTGGGGTTCGATGAACTTCGGCCTGTTCACCAACTGGCCGGAGATGGCCTCGGCCAGCCAGAACACGATGTCGAACTCCGTTGTCGCGCCCACGCTCTTCTACTTCGCGCCGAAGAACATCTGGGTGCTCGCCTACCAGTGGGGAGGTGGGAGCGCCTTCTCCTACCGGACGTCCAGCGACCCCTCCAACCCCAACGGCTGGTCGTCACAGCAGGTGCTCTTCTCCGGAAGCATCACCGGCTCCGGAACAGGACCCATCGACCAGACGCTCATCGGTGACGGCACGAACATGTACCTGTTCTTCGCCGGTGACAACGGCAAGATCTACCGTGCCAGCATGCCGATCGGGAACTTCCCGGGCAGTTTCGGATCGGCGTACACGACGGTCATGAGCGATACGACGAACAACCTGTTCGAAGCCCCGCAGGTCTACAAGCTTCAGGGCCAGGACCGCTACCTCATGATCGTCGAGGCGATCGGCTCGCAGGGGCGCTACTTCCGCTCGTTCACGGCCACCAGCCTGGACGGCTCATGGACACCCCAGGCCGCGACCGAGAGCGACCCCTTCGCCGGCAAGGCCAACAGTGGCGCCACCTGGACCAACGACATCAGCCATGGCGAACTGATCCGCACCAGCGCCGATCAGACCTTCACCGTCGATCCCTGCAACCTGCAGTTCCTCTACCAGGGACGCGACCCCAACTCCGGTGGTGACTACGGCCAATGGCCCTACCGGCCGGCTCTACTGACACGGCAGCGCTGACAACGTGACACCGCTCCGGCTCCGATGAGGAGCCGACCCTGAGCACCGGGTTCACGGGGTGGCCGGCCCACCCCGTGAACCCGTTCTTCGATTCACCAAGGAGCGATCTTCATGCGCAGGAAACGCAACCGCACGCTGCTGACCATGGCGGCCCTGGCCCTGGCCGTGGCCTCCACGCTCACCTCCGCCCCCCAAGCTCAAGCGCTCGACAACGGCGTGGGCCGCACCCCGCCGATGGGGTGGAACACCTGGAACACCTTCGGCTGCAACATCAACGAGACGCTGATCCGCCAGACTGCCGACTCGATGATCAGCTCCGGCATGCGTGACCTCGGATATCAGTACGTCGTCGTCGACGACTGCTGGTTCGACCCGACCCGCGACTCCGCCGGCAACCTGCAGGCCAATCCGTCGAGATTCCCCAGCGGCATGAAGGCGCTCGGCGACTACCTGCACACCCGGGGCCTGAAGTTCGGCCTCTACCAAGCACCCCTGGACCGGACCTGCGCCCAGTACTTCGGGTCCTATCCGGGCGCCACCGGCAGTCTCAACCACGAGGTCCAGGACGCCCGGCAGTTCGCCGCCTGGGGCGTCGACTATCTCAAGTACGACTGGTGTTCCCCCACCGGCACCATCGACGACCAGGTCCGCACCTTCGCGAAGATGCGCGACGCCCTGGCGGCCACCGGCCGGCCGATCCTCTACAGCATCAACTCCAACAGCATCCACGAGAAGACCGGCCCGCAGCGCAACTGGGGCGACGTCGCCAACATCTGGCGCACGACCGAGGACATCACCAACGTCTGGAACTCAGGTCAGACCAACGGCTATCCGATGGGCGTCCAGAACATCGTCAACGTCAACGCGCCGCTGTCGGGCTACGCCAAGCCGGGGCAGTTCAACGACCCCGACATGATGGTGGTCGGCCGGGGCGGCATGACGGACACCGAGATGCGCAGCCACTTCGCCCTCTGGGCGATGATGGCCGCTCCACTGATCGCGGGCAACGACATGCGGAACATGGACGCCACGACCGCCACGATCATGAAGAACCAGAACCTGGTCGCCCTCAACCAGGACCCGCTCGGCCTCCAGGCCACCCAGGTCAGCAACGACGGCACCCGCCGCATCCTGGCCAAACGGCTGAGCAACGGCGACGTCGCGGTCGCGCTGTTCAACCAGGGCGGCAGCGCGACGACGATCAGCACCACCGCCTCGGCGATCGGCATGTCCGGAAACTCCTTCAGCCTGCGGGAGAGCTGGACGAACGCCGTCACCTCGACCACCGGAGCCATCTCGGCGAGCGTGCCGGCCCACGGCACCGTGGTGTTCCGGGTCAGTGGCGCAATGCCCAACCCCGTGTCCACGATCCAGGGCGTGGGGTCGGGAAGATGCCTCGATGTCGCCGGAGCCTCCCCAACGAACGGAACCCGGGTGGACATCTGGGACTGCCACGGTCAGAGCAACCAGCAGTGGACCTCCACGGCAGCCGGTGAACTGCGGGTCTACGGAAACAAATGCCTCGACGTGAACCACAACGGCACCGCCGACGGCACCAGCGTGCTCATTTGGGACTGCAACGGCCAGACCAATCAGACGTGGCGTTTCAACACCGACGGAAGCATCACAGCCCTCGGCGCGAACAAGTGCCTGGACGTACCCAGCAACTCCACGGCAAACGGCGTCTACATCCAGATCTGGACGTGCCACACGGCCGCCAACCAACGGTGGAGCCGAGTCGCCGGGGCCCCGCACCACACCGTGCTGTCGAGCGCCGTGGGAACCGAGGAACTGGGAGACCTCGCCGACATGCTCGGCACGGAGCTATTGGTCATCGACGGGGACACCGGCATCCGCCGGTTCACGCAGGAGATGCGCTGGAACCAGGCCTACCACCGGCTGGCGCAGGGATTCTGACGCCTGCCACCACCGCGCCCGCCGTTCAGAAGGGACACACGTGATCCACTTCCGCTCGCGCCGCACCGCGTTACGCCGTACTGCCGCCCCCCGCCCCCGCCCCCGCCCTGGCGGGCCAGCATGCTCCGGCCGCCTACACCAACCCGCTGGCCGTGGAGCAGGCGGCCACCACCGAAGCCAGGGCCGACGCCACCTTCCGCGTGGAGTAGCCGCAGTACGGCCCGCGCCCACCCCGTCCGGAGGCGCGCCGTCAACCGCCACCGTCCAGCGGCTGTTCCGTCCAGATGGTCTTCCCGGCCGCCGTGTACCGGCTGCCCCAGCGGTGGGTGAGCTGCGCGACGAGGAACAGGCCGCGGCCGCCCTCGTCGGTGAGCTGCGCCCGGCGCAGATGAGGCTGCGTCTGGCTCGGGTCGGAGACCTCGCAGATCAGCACCTGGTCCTTGATCAGCCGTAGGCCGACCGGGCCGCCCGCGTACCGGATGGAGTTCGTGACCAGCTCGCTGACGATCAGCTCCGTGGTGAAGACGAGATCCTCCAGTCCCCACGCGGTCAGCTGGTCCGCAACGAGCGTGCGGGCCCGTCCCACGAGGGAGGGGTCGGCAGCCAGCTCCCACGCGGCGGTGGCGTCCCCGGGCACCTCCCTGACCCGCACCACGAGCAGTGCGAGGTCGTCCTGTGTCGGCTCGCCGGCCAGGTCACCCAGGAGGCCGCGCCCGATCTGGGTGACCGGCAGCCCGCTGTCGGCGCCCTTCCGGGCCCCCGCCCCGATCACCTCCCGCTGCCGCTCGGAGCGGTCGGTGCCCTTGGCGAGCGCGCCACCGCAGAAGACGAGCACGTCGCCGGGGCCCAGGCGCAGTTCCACCCGTTCGAACGGCTGCCCGCCCGTGCCCAGGACGGGACCCGGCCGGTAGGTCACCGTGCCGCTCCCGGCGCCTCCCCGGGCGGCCAGCACGGGCGGAGCGTGGCCGGCACCTGCGAGCGCGCAGGTGCGGGACACCGGATCGTAAGTGGCGTAGAGGCACGTGGCACCGGTCAGCGCGCTGGGCGCGCCCGTAGCCGGATCCTGGCGGTCGTCGTCC
Organism: Streptomyces sp. NPDC048269; assembly: GCF_040652395.1. Classification (NCBI taxonomy): domain Bacteria; kingdom Bacillati; phylum Actinomycetota; class Actinomycetes; order Kitasatosporales; family Streptomycetaceae; genus Streptomyces; species Streptomyces sp. NPDC048269. Next base: position 61,126 of record NZ_JBEZLW010000029.1, on the reverse strand, counting down.
TCGATGAAGCGCACGACGAGGTCGTCCAGGTGGGCCAGCAGTTCGTCCGGACTGAGATCGAGATCGGCCAGGGTCTGCACCGCCGACCGCAGCCGTCCCATGGCGGCCGTGGCGTCGAGGCCGCGCCCTTCGACCGTGCCCATGACGAACGCGAGTCGCGTGGAGGGGAGTTGGATGACGTCGAACCAGCTGCTGCCGACGGCCGCGGTCGTGGCGCCGGCCACGTGGACGCCGGAGGTCTCGGCGCCGGTGACGTCCATGACCGGCCTGGGCAGGAGACTGCGCTGCAGGGCTTCCGAGGTACGGCGCTCACGGGTGTACCGGCGGGCATTGTCCATGCTGAGCGAGGCCCTGGAACCGATCTCCTCCGCGAGGACCGCGTCCTCCTGGTCGAAGGTGCGGCGCTCCGCGGTACGCCACAGGACCAGGGCGCCGAGCACCGCACCGCGTGCTCTCAACGGGACCAGCATGAGGGAGGCGGCCCGGGGCGGGAGGAGCAGCCGTACGCGCTCCTCCTCTCCGGCGAGCACCGCGCGCAGCTCGGTCAGGTCGGGGAGGAAGAACGCCGAGCCCCCGCGCAGGTGGGCGCTCTCGACGTTTCCGAGACGGATGGTGTCGCCCACGTGGTGGCTCTCGGTCGGCCACCGCCCGTCAGCGGCCCGCACGGCGACGCGACGCATCGGCGCTCCGGCGACCAGCTCTCCCGGCTCCTCGCCGTCCAGTACGGGTTCGGTGAGGTCGACGACCGCGAGGTCGGCGAAAGCGGGGATGAGCACGTCCGTCAGCTGCTCGGCGTCGCGCACCATGTCGAGGGAGCTGCCGATCTCCGCCGCGGCCGTGTTGAGCAGCGCCTGCCGTTCAGCGGAGCGCTGGTCCGCGGGGGGCGCGGGGGGCGACCGGCGGACGTCTCCGGCGACGGCGACCGGTACGGAGTCGGCCGGATCCGCGGGCCGCAGGCGCAGCAGGAACCGCGCCGACGAGCCCTCCATCAGGGTGATGATGTCGACGTCGGCATCCAGGTGCCCGGCGTCCGCCCGCCGCAGTCGCGCGCGTGCGCTGCGCCGGGCACCTCCGACAGCTCCGGCGATGAGCCGGGCCCACAGGTCAGCATCCTCGAAGAGCGCGTCCGCGCCGAGCTGATCGGTTTGGCGACCGCCGACCTGAGGAGCGCCCAGGAGCGCCGCCGCCGCACGTGTGCCGGTCAGGACCCTGCCGGCGGCGTCGAGTACCAGTACGGCCGTGGGGAAGTCACCTGATGTGACGGGCTCTCCGGGGCGGTCGCTCACTGGTTCTCACTCCGACAGGGATCGACGACACCCCTGCTCTCATTGAACACCTTGCACGCAGCGTGGGCGCGGCGGCCGAGGCGTTGGTTTCCGTCCGTCGTCGCGCGCGTCCCTCAGGAGCCGGCCTTGCGCTTGTTCCACACGTCGAAGCCGACCGCCGCCAGCAGCACGAGGCCCTTGATGACCTGCTGGTAGTCCGTGCCTATACCGACGAGCGACATTCCGTTGTTCAGTACGCCCAACACGAGACCACCGATGATCGCGCCGAGTACCGTGCCGACACCGCCGGACGCCGAAGCGCCGCCGATGAAGGCCGCCGCGATCGCCTCCAGCTCGAAATTGATGCCCGCTTGTGGCGTACCCGCGTTGAGGCGGGCCGCGAAGACCAGCCCGGCCAGCGCTGCCAGGACGCCCATGTTGACGAAGGCGAGGAAGACGATCCGCTTGCTCTTGACGCCGGACAGCCTGGCGGCGGGCTCGTTGCCGCCGATGGCGTACGTGTGACGGCCCAGGACGGAGTTGCGCATCACGTAGCCGAAGGCGACCAAGAGCACGCCGAGGATGAGCAGCACGATCGGGAAGCCGTGGTAGCTGGCGAGCAGCAGGGTGAAGACGGTCACCGCGGTGGCGATCGCCGCCAGCTTGACGAGGAAGAAGCCCATCGGCAACAGTCGCAGTCCGTAGGCGGCGGCCTGGCGGCGGCCTCGCACCTCCTGTACGACGGCCACCGCGAGCACGCCGAGCCCGAGCAGCAGGGTGAGGTTGTGGTAGTTCGTGTGCGGGCCGGCCTCCGGCAGGAAGCCGCTGCTGATCTGGCGGAAACCCTGGGGGAAGGGGGCCACCGACTGGCCCTGGAGCAGGATCTGCGTCCCGCCCCGGAAGAGCAGCATCCCCGCGAGGGTCACGATGAACGACGGGATGCCCACGTAGGCGATCCAGAAGCCCTGCCATGCTCCTGCCGCGGCCCCGATGAGGAGCGCGGCGCCGGCGGCCACTGGCCAGGGGATGTCGTGGTGCACCATCATCACCGCGGCCGCGGCGCCGACGAAGGCCGCCAGGGACCCCACCGACAGGTCGATGTGGCCGGCGATGATGACGATCATCATCCCGATGGCCAGGATGAGGATGTAGCCGTTCTGCTGGATCAGGTTGGTGACGTTGAGCGGTTTGAGCAGTGTTCCGTCGGTCCAGATCTGGAACAGCACGATGATCAGCGCCAGGGCGACCAGCATGCCGTACTGCCGGATGTTGCCGCGCAGGAGGTGCACGAGGAGGACGCGCGGACCTTCCGGCGCACCGGTGCCCTTGTTCCCGCCGGGGGCGGTACCCGCGGCATCGAAGGCGGGGCTCTGGATCTGGGTCATGCGTCACACCTGCTCGTTCTGGATTGCGGCGCCCACGGTCATCAGGCGCATGAGGGATTCCTGGGTCGCGTCCGCTCGAGTCGTCTCGCCGGTGATGCGCCCCTCGGCCATGGTGTAAATGCGGTCGCACAGGCCGAGCAGCTCCGGCAGTTCCGAAGAGATCACCAGGACGGCCTTGCCCTGGGCCGCGAGCTCGGCGATCACCGCGTAGATCTCGGCTTTCGCACCGATGTCGATGCCCCGGGTGGGCTCGTCGAGGATGAGCACTTCCGGCTCTGAGAAGATCCACTTGCTGAGGACGACCTTCTGCTGGTTTCCGCCGCTGAGCTTGCCGGTCTCCGCGAACACCGAGGGAGCCTTGATGTTCATGGTGCGGCGGTACCTCTCCGCGACGCGGGTCTCTTCGTGCTGGTTCACCCAGCCCCCGCGGGAGACCTTGCCGAGCGCGCTCAGCGATATGTTGCGGCGGATGTCCTCCGAGAGGTTGAGCCCGAGGTGCTTGCGGTCCTCGGTCACGTAGGCGAGGCCGTGGGAGATCGCCTCGGGGACCGTGCGCGTACGGATCTCCTTGCCGTCGAGCAGGACCCGGCCGCTGGTGTGGCGTCCGTAGGAGCGCCCGAAGACGCTCATCGCGAGCTCGGTCCGGCCTGCGCCCATCAGGCCCGCCATGCCGACGATCTCACCGCGCCGTACCGTGATCGACGCTCCGTCGACCACCTTGCGGTGCACGTCGATCGGGTGCAGGACGGTCCAGTCCTCGACGGTCAGCGCGACCTCGCCGATGTCCGGGGTGCGCTCGGGATAGCGGTGCTCCAGGTCGCGGCCGACCATCCCGCGGATGATGCGCTCCTCGGAGATCCCCTCGGCTTCGACCGAGATGGTCTCTATGGTCCGGCCGTCGCGCAGGATGGTCACGGCGTCGGCGACGTGCGCGATCTCGTTCAGCTTGTGCGAGATGACGATGCAGGCGATGCCCTGGGCTTTGAGCTCGAGGATGAGGTCGAGCAGCTTGCGGCTGTCCTCGTCGTTGAGCGCGGCCGTGGGTTCGTCCAGGATCAGCAGCTTGACCTCCTTCGCGAGCGCCTTGGCGATCTCGACGAGCTGCTGCTTGCCCACGCCGATGTCCGCGACGCGGGTCTGCGGGTTGTCCGGCAAGCCTACGCGTTCGAGCAGGGCCCGGGCGTGGGTGAGCGTCCGGTGCCAGCTGATGAAGCCGTGCGAGGCGTGCTCGTTGCCGAGGAAGATGTTTTCGGCGATGGACAAGTAGGGGATGAGCGCCAGTTCCTGATGGATGATCACGATGCCGCGGCGCTCGCTGGCCCGGATGTCGCCGAAGGCGCACGGTTCGCCCAGGAACCGGATCTCGCCTTCGTAGGAACCGTGTGGGTGCACGCCGCTAAGCACCTTCATCAGGGTGGACTTGCCTGCCCCGTTCTCGCCGCAGACGGCGTGGACCTCGCCGGCGGCGACGGTCAGGTTGACGTCCGACAGCGCCTTGACGCCGGGGAAGGACTTGCTGATCGAACGCATCTCGAGGACGGGTCCGGCCATGGTGGTGAGTCCGTTCGACTGGGGTGATGCGGCGGGCCGGTCGGGGCGGCGCCGCATCACCGGCTCTTCGGCCCCGGTGGGTGGGCCTGGTGGCGACTACTTCAGCTGGTCAGCGGTGTACTGCCCGGAGTCGACGAGCACCTTCTGGTAGTTCTCCTTGTCGACGCTGACCGGCTGCAACAGGTAGGAGGGCACGACCTTCACGCCGTTGTCGTACTGCTTGGTGTCGTTGACCTCGGGCTGGTGGCCGGTGAGCAGTGCGTCACCCATCTGCACGGCCACCTTGGCGAGTTCGCGGGTGTCCTTGTACACGGTCTGGGTCTGTTCGCCGGCGATGATGGACTTCACGGAGGCGAGTTCGGCGTCCTGGCCGGTGACGATGGGCAGCGGCTTGCCCGCGCCGCCGTAGCCGACTCCCTTGAGGGACGAGACGACGCCGATCGAGATGCCGTCGTAGGGCGAGAGCACCGCGTCGACGGTGGCGGACGTGTAGGCCTTGCTGAGCAGGTTGTCCATCCGGGACTGGGCGACGCCGCCGTCCCAGCGCAGGGTGGCTGCCTGGGTGAATTCGGTCTGGCCGCTCTTGACCACGAGCTTCTTGGCATCGAGGTGGGGCCGCAGGACGCTCATGGCGCCCTGGTAGAAGAACGCGGCGTTGTTGTCGTCCGGTGATCCGGCGAAGAGCTCGATGTTGAAGGGGCCCTTGCCGGCCTGGAGACCGAGCCGGTCGGCGATGTACGTGGCCTGCAGGACGCCGACCTTGTAGTTGTCGAAGGTCGCGTAGTAGTCGACGTTCCCGGTGCCGCGGATCAGGCGGTCGTAGGAGATGACCCGGATCTTCGCGTCGGCGGCCTTCTGCAGTACGTCGCTGAGCGACGAGCCGTCGATCGGAGCGATCACCAGGAGCTTGGCCCCCTTGGTGATCATGTTCTCGACCTGGGCGACCTGGTTCTCGACGACGTTGTCGCCGAACTGCAGATCCGTCTTGTAGCCCTTGGCCTGGAACTGCTTGACCATGTTGGCGCCGTCATTGATCCAGCGCTCGGAGGACTTCGTCGGCATGGCGATCCCGACCAGACCCCCCACGGCGTCGCCCGCGTCCGCCTCGCTCCCGACGCCGTTCGCGCTCTGCCCGCAGGCCGCCAGGGTCAGGCCGAGCACTGTCACGACCACGCCTGTCGAAATTCTTCGCACGTTTCCTCCAGTGGAGCGCCGGGACGCGGCGCGATGAGGGGCCCGGCTCGGGGCGGCCCGGCGGTTTCCCGGGCGGCGGGGCTGGCGCCGGCCGCTGGGGTGCACTGCCCGACCGCGCTGTTCCGGCCTGGCGTGAGACGAGTGTTAACGCTCACAACTGTGCCGTCAAGCCCCCTGGGGTCACCTTTGCGAACCCATCGCAACGACCTCTCCGGGGCCCCTGCGCGCCAGGCCCGGGCCGCCCCGCCGCCGCTCCCGGCTCCCCGATCGGTCGTACGCACTGCGCCGGCGTCCAGGCGTTCCTCGTTCGTGCAGGAGGGTCCCGGTCACGGCCGTGTGACGCACATCGCACGACTTCCTTCCCGTTCCCCGGCAACTCCGGCGGCTGCGGCGGCAACTGAAGGGCGACAGAGCAGTACTCCGCTCCCCTCCGCACAAGGAACGCCACCCGATGCCCCCTTCCTCTCATCGCCGCTTCCCCGCCCGTCGCCGTCTCGCCCTGGTCACCACGGGACTCGTCACCGCGGCGGGTCTCGCCGTCCTGCCGTTCGCCACGCGTGCCGACGCGGGTGCCGTCGATCTCGCGCACGCCGCCCTGGCCGCCCAGGACGGCTGGGCGTCGAGCGGCTCCGGCACCACCGGCGGACAGGCTGCCGACGCCAAGCACGACGTCACCGTCACCACGCGGGCAGAACTGGTCAAGGCGCTCCGCGCGGGCCCGTCCGGCGCCCCGCGGATCATCCGGGTGAAAGGCCGGATCGACGCCAACACCGATGACCAGGGCCGCCCGCTGACCTGCGCCGACTACGCCAAGGGCACGGGATACACGCTCGCCGCCTACCTCAAGGCCTACGACCCCGCGGTCTGGGGACGGTCCAAGGTGCCGTCCGGCGCGCAGGAGTCCGCGCGGGCGGCGGCGCAGGCGAAGCAGGCCGAGCGGGTGGGCATCACCGTGCCGTCGAACACCACCGTCATCGGCGTGCCCGGCACCGACGCGGGCATCAACGGAGGCAGTCTTCTGGTGCAGAAGGCGGACAACGTCATCATCCGCAACCTGACCTTCGCCGACACCCGTGACTGCTTCCCCCAGTGGGACCCCACGGACGGATCCGAGGGCAACTGGAACTCCGCGTACGATGCCGTCACCCTGCGGGGGGCGACCCACGTGTGGGCCGACCACAACTCGTTCACCGACAGCCCCCACTTCGACGCCTCGAACCCGCGCCATTTCGACCGCGAGTACCAGGTCCACGACGGAGCCCTCGACATCACCAACGCCTCGGACCTGGTCACCGTTTCGTACAACCGGTTCGCCGACCACGACAAGACCATGCTCATCGGCAGCAGTGACAAGGACACGAAACTCCGTGTCACGCTGCACCACAACGTCTTCCAAGGCATCGTGCAGCGCGCACCGCTCGCCCGGGTCGGACAGATCCACCTCTACAACAACCACTTCGACACCACCCCGCGCAACGGATACACCCACAGTTACAGCGTGAACGCGCGTGCCGGCGCCCAGATCGTGGCGCAGAACAACCATTGGACGCTCTCCTCCGACCGCAAGGCGTCCCAACTCCTGTCGGGTGACGGCACGGGCGCCTTCGCAGGCAGCGGGAACATGGTCAACGGCTCGGTCACCGACCTCGTCGCCGCCCACAACGCCGCGAACAAGAAGAAGATCAAGCCCGAGGCGGCGTGGAAGCCCGCCCTCGCCAGGGGACTGGAGTCCTCTGCTGCGAGCCTGCCCACGTCCCTCGTCCGCCGTGCGGGCGCGGGCGTCCTGAAGTGATCCACCGCCCCGATGCCCGGGCGGGCGCGCCTGTCCCGCCCGGGCATTGCGGCGCGCCGCCGAAGACGCAACGACCACCCCGCCCCACCAGGAATGAGCTGACCGAACGGTTGGTGTGCTCGCCGCCCCCGTCCCGACCGGCGCGCACGGACACCGGCACTGACTGGGGCAGGAGCACGGACAGACCACACGGAGACTCCGCAATGGCCCTCGACGACGCGTCCGCGGAGTTCCACGACTTCTTCGAACGTCACCACGCCGAACTGGCGCGCCTGGCCCACCTGCTGACCGGTGAGGCGGACACCGCCGACGACCTGGCCGCCGACGCCTTCGTGGCGCTCTGGCACCGCTGGGACCGCGTCCAGCGCGCCGACCACCCGGTGGCCTACGCCCGCGGCGTGGTCACCAACATGGCCCGCGCCCGCATCCGTTCTCTCACCCGCGAACGACGCCGCATTCATCTCTTCTGGACGGCCCTCCCGGGCCGCGCGCAGCACCCCGACGTGGATGCGGTCATGGACGTGCGCCGCGCGCTGGCGCGGCTGCCGTTCCGCAAACGCGCGTGCGTCGTGCTGCGCCACGCACTGGACCTGTCGGAGAAGGACACCGCCCTCGCCCTCGGGACATCCGTCGGTACGGTGAAGAGCCAGACCTCCAAGGCCGTGGCCGAACTGCAGCGCCTCCTCGGTGCGCAGGCCGCCGAAGAACTGACCGGAACGAGGAACTGATGGAGGACCTGAAGCGCCGGCTCCGGGATGCGGCGGCGGCTCACGCGCCCGACAGGGACCAGATGCTCGAGCGGGTCCGGCACGGCATGTCCCGCACCCCCGGGCCCGACCGCCGTGCGGACCGGCCCCTGTCCTGGCCCCGCGTCACGCTCGCCACCCTTGCCTCGACGGCAGCGCTCGTGGCGGGCGGATACACGATCGCCACCACCGTCCATACGAACAACCCCGGACGAGCAGCCGCCACGGCCCCCGCAGCGCCGCCGCCCCCGTCCGCACCACCCCGCACACAGGACGGGCCGCTCCGCTCCGACGGCTCCGTCGACCCCCACCTCAACGCCTACTGGTCCCAGAGCAACATCACCCTCCAGGCCGGTGCGCCCCTGGATGCGCTCACGCTGGAGGTCCGCATCGCCCAGACGGGCGGCGTGGCGTCCACCGGCGCCTGGCGGACCCTGCCCGAGGGCGATTTCACGCTGACCACCATCGACGAGGGCGGCGCCCTCATCTACCGGTGGACCCTCAAGCCGGGCCGGACCGTGCCCCCGGGACAGCACGTCTTCGCCGTCCAGTACAACCATGCCCCGGGCTCGCGAGCCGCGACCGGCGATGCCTACGCCGCGACGGCCACCACGACGAGGGGACAGCAGCACATCGTCACCGGAACGTTCCGCCCGGCGGCGGGCGCAACGGGCTGACGGGGCCTCGGGTCACGCCGGGCACCGCGTCGGACGGGCGCGTCCCGGCGGCCGAGGACCCAGTGCGGGGCGTCGAGGGGCCGCCATCTGCCCGCCGTTGAGGGGGCCCGGGAGTCACGCGATGACGCGTCTGCCGGGCCCCCTTCTCCCACCGGGCTACGGGGTCCAGCCACCCAGCCAGTCCGAGACCTCCTGGGACGCGGCCTGGGGGTCGGTCAGGTGCGGCCGGTCGGTGCTCTTCGGACCGGCACCCGGACCGACGTTCATGTACTCGGCGAAGCGGTCGTCCTTCCAGGAGAAGCCGCCCATGTCGGTCCAGGGAGTGCGCTTGATCGCGCCGCTGAGGGTGGAGTTGCGTACGGTGGCCTGCGGGTCGACGGTCTTGTCGCCGCCGGGGTGCCAGTTCCGGCCGAGATGGAAGGAGGACGCGTCCACGTCACCGTTGACCGTGGAGCGGTTGATGAGGATGCCGTTGCGGCCCGCCGGGGTGCTCGGGGCGGTGACGTAACCGGCCGAGGTGCCGTTCCAGCGCTTCTTGAGGGTGATGACCGACTGGTCGATCACCGCGGTGGCACGGCCGAAGATGAAGTCGACGTTGCCGACGATGTAGGAGTTGGTGACGTAGACGCGGCCGGGCTCGTCCTTCGCCGCAGTTTCCAGCTCCAGGGTGTCCTGGTCGCCGGTGACGATGACGCCGTCCAGCACGATCTTGTCCGCGGTCGTGAGCAGGGCGACTGCCTGGTGGCCGTCCAGGGACTGGTTCGCGGCCTCGTCGAAGTCGTTGGAGACGGTGAGGTTGCCGAGCCGGGAGTCGTCCGACCGGATGGCGACCGTGGTGCTGCCCGGAGTGCCGTACGTGCCCGAACCGTCCGGCTTCTGCATGCCGGCCGCGTTGCCGTACACGATCACCGTGTCCTTGCGGCTCGCGCCCGAACCCTGGATGGTGACGTGCGGCTTGTTCGCCGGAACGTTCACCGTCTCACGGTACGTACCCGGCTTGACCGAGATGACCACGCGGGAGGGATTGCCGGCGGGTACGGCGTCCACCGCGGCCTGGACGGTCTTGTACTGGCCGGTGCCGTCCTTGGCGACGGTGAGGGTCCTGGTGGCGGCAGCGATGCCCTGGGCCGCCGTACCCAGGGAACTCCTCGGGCCGGCTCCGGACTTCACCAGCGCCGGAACCTTGCCGGCGGCGTCCAGGGTGTAGCCGTAGTACGTCTTCGGGTCGAAGGCCGTACCGCCGCCGCTCTCGTTGCGTCCGCTCGTGCCGGAGAAGACGTTGCCGCGCTGGACGAGGGTGGCAGTGGCGTCCCTGATCACGGGGTTGCCCATGCCCTGGAAATAGGAGTTCTCCAGCAGCATCCGCGTCCTGCCGCGTGCGTAGTTGCCGTAGGAGGACTTGACGGCCGTGCCAGGGGTGTCTTCCATGAAGTTGTTGTAGAGGTGTGCGTGGGCGGCGTTGTCCGTGGACGGGTTGCGCTGCTCGGTCTCGCGGATCCAGTTGTGATGGATCGTGATGTCGGTGACGAGGTTGTCGGTCCACCCGATGCCGAAGGCCTTGTTGGCGTTGCTCAGCCTGTTCCAGGACACCGTCACGTACGTGCTGTCCTTGCGGACGTCGATCAGTCCGTCGGCGGTGTGCCGCAGGTCGTTGTGGTCGATCCACACATGGTGGGCGCCGTCCATCTGGATGGCGTCGAAGTCGTGCTCCTTGTCGTTCCACACGCCCTGGTACGAGTCCCTGATCGTCAGGTTCCGGATGATCACGTTGTGAACGCCCTGGCCGAGGAAGAAGCCGCCGCCGACGATGTGCCCCAGGGTCCCGGAGCCGATGATCGTCTTGTCCGAAGCGACCTTGATCTCCTTGCCTACGGGGGCCATGTCGATCGTGCCGGCGACGACGATGACGTACGGCTCCGGGGCAGTGGCGTACTTCTCGAGGTCGGCGAGCGTCCTGACGGTGACGCTCCTGCCACCCCGACCGCCGTACGTACCGTTCTGTCCGAGAGCGTTGACCGAGGCGAACCCGTCGGCGGCAGCTGTTGCCCAGGCCGAGGGCTCCGCCGCTGCGGCCCTCTCACCCAGTCCGAACGCGGACCCGTACGCCACGACTCCGGAAGCGGCCAGTGCCAGCGGCACACCGATGGCCAGGACCCTTTGCGGTCTGCGATGACGGGCTGTGCGGCGGGTCGAACTCATGGGCGGTTTCCGTTCCGTGAAGAGGGGACGATCGGTGTGTGGTTGCCGCCGGGGGTCGAAAGGGTTGCCGTGCTCGTCGAGAAATCCGCAAAGGTTGCCGGCGCCGGCGCGAGCCGGCCGGAGGACCGGGTACGTGGGACCGGCCGGCCCGGCCAGGCAGGTGCCGGGCCGGGCCGGGTCGGGTCGGCCGGACGCGTCAGCGCACGGGGGTGAAGTCCTGCGAGGCGATGTACGCGGGGCGTCGCACCGGGGCGGCGAAGGGCTTCGCCGGGCGGTTCTCGACGCTGTTGAATACGAGGAACACGTTGCTGCGCGGGAAGGGCGTGATGTTGTCACCCGAGCCGTGCATCGCGTTGCAGTCGAACCAGGTGGCCGAGCCCGCATTGCCGGTGAAGAGCTCGATGCCGCAGGCCGAGGCGAACTTGGTCAGCGCTTCGTCCGACGGGGTGCCGGCATCCTGCATCTGGAGGGACTTCTTGTAGTTGTCCTTCGGGGTCGCGCCGGCACAGCCCAGGAAGCTCCGGTGGGAGCCGGGCATGATCATCAGGCCGCCGTTGGTGGTGTGGTTCGGCGTCAGGGCGATGGACACCGACACGGTGCGCATGTGCGGCAGGCCGTCCTCGGCGTGCCAGGTCTCGAAGTCGGAGTGCCAGTAGAAGCCGCTGGCGCCGAAACCGGGCTTGACGTTGATCCGGGACTGGTGCACGTACACCTCGGAGCCCAGGATCTGTCGCGCGCGCCCCACGACGCGCGGATCGGCGGCGAGGGCCGCGAACACCTCGCTGATCCGGTGGACCTCGAAGACGGAGCGCACTTCCCGGGACTTCGGCTCCACGATGGACCGGTCGTCGGCCAGCGTCGAGGGGTCACGGAGCAGCCGGTCCAACTCGGCCCGGTAGACGTCCACCTCGCCGGGCGTGATGAGCTCGTCGACGGACAGGAAGCCGTCGCGCTCGTAGGTCTCCAGCTCGTGGGCCCACATCGGGCCCGGCGTGCCGGGCTCGGACCAGACGACGGGGTCCACGCGGCCGGTGAGCACCTCCTCGGAGCCCCGGGTCGGATACAGGTCGTTCACAGTGCGTGTGGATGCGTGGGTCATGGTGGTGCCTGCCTCTCCTCTCTGTGCGATTCCGTACGTCAGCTGTGGTCTGGTTCGGTGAGCAGTGGGTACACGCCGTTCTCGTCGTGGTCCTCCCGGCCGGTCACGGGCGGGTTGAAGACGCACAGGCAGCGGAAGTCCCGCTTCACGCGCAGGGTGTGCCGCTCGTGGCCGTCGAGGAGGTACATGGTTCCCGGCGTGATCGTGTAGGTCCGGCCCGTCTCCTCGTCCGTGAGTTCGGCGGCCCCCTCCGTGCAGACCACGGCTTCCACGTGGTTCGCGTACCACATGGACGTCTCGGTGCCGGCGTACAGGACGGTTTCGTGCAGGGAGAACCCGACGCGTTCCTTGGCCAGGACGATGCGCTTGCTCTCCCAGGTGCCGGATGCCGCCCTGACGTGGCGGTCGGTTCCCTCGATGTCCCGGAACGATCGGACGATCATGGTGGTGCCCTTCGTGGTGTGTGTGGGCCGGTCAGGCGGTTTCGCGGACGGAGCGGGCGAGGACGGCGAGGCCCTCGTCGAGTTCGTCGCCGGTGACGGTGAGCGGCGGGAGCAGCTTCACGACCTCGCCCTCGGGGCCCGAGGTCTCGACGAGGAGCCCGTGCTCGAAGGCCCTGCGGCACACCTCCGCGGCACGCTCCTTGTGGGCGAACTCGATGCCCCAGACCAGTCCACGGCCCCGGTACGTCGCGCCCAGCCGGGTGTGTTCTGCACACAGCTCGCGCAGCGCGCTCTCGATGCGGCCGCCCTGGACGAGGGTCCGCTCGCGCAGGACGCCGTCGCTCCAGTACGTCTCCAGGGCCGCGGTCGCGGTGACGAAGGCCGGGTTGTTGCCGCGGAAGGTGCCGTTGTGCTCGCCCGGCTCCCAGAGGTCCAGCTCGGGCTTGAACAGGCACAGGGACATGGGGAGTCCGTAGCCGCTGATGGACTTGGACAGCGTGACGATGTCGGGGGTGATGCCCGCCTCCTCGAAGGAGAAGAACTCGCCGGTCCGGCCGCAGCCCATCTGGATGTCGTCGACGATCAGCAGCATGTCGCGGCGCCGGCACAGGTCCGCGAGGGCGCGGAGCCATTCCGCGCGGGCCACGTTGATCCCGCCCTCGCCCTGGATCGTCTCGACGATGACCGCCGCCGGGTGGTTGAGACCGGAGCCCTGGTCCTCCAGCAGGCGCTCGAACCAGAGGAAGTCGGGGACCCTGCCGCCGAGGTAGTTGTCGAAGGGCATCGGGGTGCCGTGGACCAGGGGGATGCCGGCGCCGGCCCGTTTGAAGGCGTTGCCCGTGACGGCGAGGGAGCCGAGCGACATGCCGTGGAAGGCGTTGGTGAAGGACACGACCGACTCGCGGCCCTTGGCCTTCCGCGCCAGCTTGAGCGCCGCTTCGACGGCGTTGGTCCCGGTGGGACCGGGGAACATCACTTTGTAGGGCAGTGCGCGGGGTTCGAGGACGTGGGAACGGAAGGTCTCGAGGAAGGCCCTCTTGGCGGTCGTCGACATGTCGAGCCCGTGCGTGATGCCGTCCCGCTCCAGGTAGTCGAGCAGGGCCCGCTTCAGGACGGGGTTGTTGTGGCCGTAGTTCAGGGACCCGGCGCCCGCGAAGAAGTCCAGGTAGCCGCGGCCGTGTTCGTCGTACAGCCGGCTTCCCGTGGCGCGCTCGAAGACGGCGGGCCACGCGCGGCAGTAGCTCCGCACCTCGGACTCCAGGGTCTCGAAGACGGACAGGACCGGCTCGGTCATGGTCAAGGCAACTCTCCGATGAGCGTGGGGGTGTTCGGTCTGGCGTGTTCGGTACGGGGTGTTCGGGGCGGTGGCCCGGACGGCTGCCGGCGCGGCTCGCGGACAGCGGGTGCCGGACGGAACCGGGATCAGAAGTGGAGCGGCCCGATGCGGTGCAGGACCTCCGGGGCGTGCCCGCCGTCCGGGAAGTCCTCGGCGGCGAACAACGCTTCGCGCGTGAGCGTGGCGCCGTGCCGTGCGGCGTACGAGCCGAACAGTCGCTCCGACGCGAGGTTTCCGGGGGAGATGGTGGTCTCCAGGGAGCTCAATCCGTGTTCTGCCGCCACACGGGCGGAGAGGCCGTCGAGCAGGGCCCCGGCGATTCCCAGACCGCGGACGGATTCGTCGACGGCGATCTGCCAGACGAGCAGGGTTCCGGGGCTGTCGGGACGCAGGTATCCGCTGACGAATCCGACGGCACGCCCGGACGAGTCGCGCGCCACCGCGGACGTGCCGGCGAAGTCGCGGCACCAGAGGAGATAGCTGTAGGCCGAGTTGAGGTCCAGCGTCCTGGAGTCGCGAGCGAGGCGCCACAGCTCGGGGCCGTCGCCTGGGCGGGGGCGGTCGATGTGCGTCGCCGAGTTGGCCGGAGTGGACGGCAGGGTCTTCCTGTAATGGGCGAGTTCTGCATGAGCAGTCATGCGGGCCGAAGTTACCCAGGGATGGAGCAAATTGCATGGCCCCAAGGGGTTACGGAGCTGGCGCGATCCGTGATAGGTGCAAATGCCTTCCCGGGGTCGCGAAGCGCTGATGATGTGCCCGCATCTCTACGGAAAATGCTGACATTTCCACCCCACCTGTGACTGCATAACGAGCGGATAACGTCTTTGTCCTGTCTCATATTTGCCACTTGAATGTGATGTCTTCGTCGGCAGGCCGGGGGTTTCGTTCGCAGCTGTGCGGTTATAGGCGACGGGGCGAACGTGACGCGACGGATTTCGCGGGATGCAGACCGCGGGTGATTTCGGACGGAGCGCCCCGGACGGCCGCGGACCCGCTGCGCGCCCCGCACCCCCGATCGCCCTCGGCTGTCCGGCGAAACAGGCGGTTCAGCTGAGGATCCGGCTCTTCTGGGCGGCGAATTCCTCGTCGGTCAGCACGCCCTGGGCCCGCAGGTCGCCCAGTTCCTTGAGCTGCTCGATCTTGGTGCTCATGGGGTCTTCCGGGGCGGCGGCCTGCGGAGGCGTGGGGGGAGGGGGAGGGGCCTGCTGCGGCTGCTCGTATCCCTGCTGCACTCCGGCATCTTGCTGCGCCCAGCGGCCGGCCTGGCGCCGGGACACCCGATTGGACACCGCGGTGGCGGTGCCGGCGACGACGGCAGTGCGGGCGATGCCGCGCAGTAGTCCGGGCATGGTGCTCATCTCCAGGCTGTGCGGACAGGTGCGCGTGTGGCGTCCCGTCAGGGTTGGTGTGGGGGCAGTCTGATCCGGCGCCGTCTCACCCCTCCGCGGGCGGGTCACCCATGGCGTCGAGCGATGCCAGCAGCGCCTGGACCGGAATCCGTCCCGCCGCCACCAACTGCCCGCCGCCGCGCCGCAGGGCGCGAGCCAGGGGCGCCGCCCACGTGTTCTCGTACACGATGATCCCGGCCGAGCTTCCCGGTTCCAGCGCGACTCCTGCGTCGTCGATGTCCTCCTGGTCCAGCAGGCCGGAGGAAGCCCCGTCGAACACCGACAGATCGACCTCGTCGCCGAAGTCCCGGAGCTCGACCGACCTCACGGAGCCGTCCGTTTCCTTGCGGACGAACACGAGGTCGAGAATGCGGATGATGCCCCGGTCGACGAGATCCACGAGCAGAGGCAGTCCCTCGCCCGTCATCCGGTTGCCGGGAAACTCGATCACCAGGTAGTCGACGGGGCCCATGTCCTCGACAGCCCCGGAACCGGTACTTTCCTCGACTTCGCTGCTCATGGCGTCTCCAGTCGGGCGTAAGGGAGGAGAGCGACGCTCCGCCGCGGTTGCCGTTCGCGGTTACCGCCCGGCGCGGCGCGGACGTGGGCGCCAGACGTCACTCAGACTCATTCAAACATCGCGGTCACGCCTTCGCATGTTGCGTCCTGCGGGCGCTGGCCTGCTCGCTCGGTGCCTGATGGGGCGGCCGCAGGTCGGACTTCGCGACTCCGGGAACAGCAACTCGAGAGGAACCGCCGTGCACGAGGCAGGTCGACTGATCATTTTCGCCAACTTCCTGTCCGATCTGGCGCTGGATCTCGACCAGGGGCAGGTACTGGCGCAGTGGGCGCAGCAGGCGCCGCGGAAGGCCTGGCTGCTCCGCCCGGGGGACGTGCTGGTGACCCCTGAACCCCTGAGCCGGGAGTTCCTCCGCTACGTGGGCGACCTGACGGGGGTACCCGGCGAGCAGGCGGCGGTCATCGAGGTGCCGCCCGCCGGAGTCGTCCCCCTCGCGCAGGCGGTGCGCCAGGCCGGGCTCGTCGAGCAGGTGCGGGCGCTCGCCGGCGGACCGGGTGCGGCCCTGCTGCCCACAGCGCTCGACGCGTCCGCGATCGCGTTCGCGAGGGAACTGGGGCTCACCGTGCACCCCTATCCGACGATCGAGGACGCCGCGGCCGCCCTGCGCACGACCATGCTGCTGAACACGAAGGCCGGCTTCCGCGCGGCGGCGGAGCGGGTGGGCATGAGGCTGCCGGAGGGACGGGTCTGCCGGCGCCCGGGGGTGGAAGGGGCCGTGCGCGAGCTGCTCCAGCGGTACGAGCGGGTGGTGGTCAAACCGGACCGCTCCGCGGGGGGTCATGGCCTGCGCTTCCTCGCACGCGGCGACATCAACGGAGCGGAGCTGAGGCTGGACGAGGTCGGCGGCCCCCGGGGCACGTGGGTGGTGGAGGAGTGCGTGGACGTGGCCGCATCGGTCAGCATCCAGCTGGAGAACACCGTCGCCGGAACGCGCGCCCTGTTCAGCGGTGCCATGCGCACGGTGCGGGGCTCCTTCACGGGATACGTCTCCCCCCTCCCGCCGTCCTGCGCGCACGTGGCCGCCGAGCTGGAGGAGTGGGGGATGCGGCTGGGCCGCCACCTGTCCGACCGGGGTTACCTCGGCCCGTTCGGGGTGGACGCCCTGGTCGCCGCCGACGGCGTGGCGTACGCGAGTGAGAGCAACGTCCGCCGTACGGCCACCACGACGCCCCAGGCGATGGTCACCCGGCTGACAGCGGCGTCGGCGGTCGCAGATCCGGCATGGTCGATGTCGAAGGGGTGGACCCGAAGGCCCTTCGGCTTCGAGGAAGCCCTCGACCGGCTGCGGGAACACCGCCTCGCCTTCGACCCGGCCCGAGGCGAGGGGGTCGTGCTCTACGCGGACGCGCCGCCGGACGGCCGTTCCTGGCGTTACGTCGTGATCGCCGCGCACGAGGGCGGCGTGCGGGATCGAGAAGACGGAGTGGCCGAAGCCCTGGAATTCGAGCCGCCCATCTGAGTCGGGCCGGCCACCCGATCGCCCTTCTGGGGCGACATGTCTGCCTCCTCGCAGCAGCTGGCCGGCCGGGCGTGGACTCTCCGGCGACGGGGGCGGCGCAGCGGCGCTTCGCAGCGATCGTTCGAAGATGCGCCGTGAGGCGTCTGCCCCACCGGGGGCACCACCATGCCGAACGGCGTCCCGGCCGAGAAAGCCGGTCACCGTTCCCGGTGCGGGATCACTGATCAGGAGTAGCCCGGGGGGCAGGGGGGAAGACGGCCTCCCGCAGGGACCGTGCGCGGCCTTCGCTCGCGGCCTGCCGAACCCGGAGAACGGTATGACCCAGTCCACATCGCGGCGGCCACGCGGACGTGGCACGCCCCGGCCGCCCGGCGACCAGGCGTCCGGTACGAACACCCCCGGGCCCGAGTCCGGCACGAATACCCCTTGGCCCGAGTTCATCGCAGTGACCCGCCGGATGGTGGCCCTGCTGGAGAAGGCCCCCGTGCCTGTCCGTGTCCGCCCTCGGCCGTCCGCCGCGGCTTCCGACGCGGCGGGAGGGGAAGCGGACACGCCCGGCGCGGCAACCGCCGCCGAGCGCTCATGAGGCGGGCGGCCGAGGCGGGCCGGGGCGGAGGGGCTTCGCGCATGCGTGATCCCCCGGGCTGCCGCACGGGTGAAGACGGACGCCTTCCCGGCCGCGTTCAGCCGCCCCTCCGTCGGCGACGGCCCCAGGATGGGGGGCCGCAAGGCTGATCGGACGGTCCGGGAGCCTCGGCCCCCGACGGCAGGCCCGCGGCGCCGACGGGGCCGAGGCCCCCGTCGGACGGGGTGCCTGTCCTGCTCTGCCCGTGGTACCGCAGGTCCAGGGCTTAAGGGGCAGGCGGGCGGGCAGGCGCTCCACAAGTCGATCGCCCGTCCGGCCGGGCCGCACGGCGCGGGCGGACGGGGGTACAGGAGCGAAGAATCATGGTGTACGTGGCGGGGCCCTCTGAGGTGAGGGTCGTCGAAGGACGGCGGCTTCGGCGCGGCGGCAGATCGGGAGGTGCCCCGTGTGCGGCCTGAGCGGTGAGGTGCGCTTGGACGGCGGCCGCCCCGATCTCGCCGCCGTGGAGCGCATGACGGATTCACTGGCGCAGCGCGGGCCTGACGGCCGAGGGTCGTGGTCGCTGGGGGCGGTCGCGCTGGGGCACCGGCGGTTGAAGATCATCGACCTGTCGGAGCGCGGTGCCCAGCCCATGACCGACGCGGGGCTGGGCCTGACGGCGGTCTTCAACGGCTGTGTCTACAACTACCGCGAGCTGCGCGGCCGGCTCGAAGGCATGGGACACCGCTTCGTCTCCGAGTCCGACACCGAGGTACTCGTCAAGGCTTACGCCCAGTGGGGCCGGCAGTGCGTCGAGTTCCTCGTCGGCATGTTCGCCTTCGCAGTGGTGGAGCACGGCACGGGCCGCGTCGTGCTGGGGCGTGACCGGCTGGGCATCAAGCCCTTGTACGTGACCCAGGACAGCGACCGTCTCCGCTTCGCCTCCTCCTTGCCGGCCCTGCTGGCGGGTGGGGGAGTGGACACCTCCCTCGACCCGGTGGCGCTCCACCACTACCTGAGCTGGCACGGCACCGTGCCGGCGCCCCGGACCGTACTGGCGGGCGTGCGCAAGATCCCGCCCGCCACCGTCCGTGTCGTGGAGCGGGACGGATCCCACCAGGACCACTGCTACTGGCAGCCGTCGTACACCCGCCGTCCCGAGCTCGGCGAGGACCCGGCACTGTGGCGGGAAGCGGTGCGCGACGCGCTGCGAACGGCGGTACGGCGGCGCACGGTCGCGGACGTCCCCTTGGGCGTGCTCCTGTCGGGAGGACTGGACTCCAGCCTGATCGTGGCCCTGCTGGCCGAGGAGGGGCGGGAGAACCTCGCGACCTTCGCTATGGGCTTCGAATCGGAGAACGGAGAGGACGGCGACGAATTCCGGTACTCGGACCTGGTCGCCCGCCAGTTCTCGACCGACCACCACTCCTTCATGATCCCGTCCGACCGGCTGCCGGCCGCGTTGGAGGCCGCGATCGGCGCCATGAGCGAGCCGATGATCAGCCACGACGCCGTGGCGTTCCACATGCTGTCCGAGCAGGTCGTCAAGGACGTCAAGGTGGTGCTCTGCGGCCAGGGGGCGGACGAGGTGTTCGCCGGCTACCACTGGTACCCGCCGATCGCCGCGGCCGCCCGGGAGGGAGCGGCCGACGCGTACGCCGCCGCGTACGTCGACCGGACGCACGACGATCTCACCGCCATGCTGCACCCCGACGCCGCCGCGGCCCGTGACGCCTCGATGGACTTCGTCCGTGCCCACATGGCGGCCCCCGGCGCCGAGACCGCCCTGGACGCGGCCCTCCGGATGGACGTCCACGCGCTCATGCCCGACGATCCGGTCAAGCGGGTCGACAACATGACGATGGCCTGGGGCCTGGAGGCCAGGGTGCCGTTCCTGGACCACGAGCTGGTCGAACTGGCCGCCGCCTGCCCGCCGGAGCTCAAGCTCGCGCAGGGCGGCAAAGCCGTGCTCAAGGACATCGGACGCAAGGTCCTGCCCCCGGAAATCGTGGACCGGCCCAAGGGCTACTTCCCGGTGCCGGCGGTCCGGAACATGGCCGAGCCCGTGCTGACGCGCGTACGGGAGGCCCTCACCGCCCCGGAAGCCCGCCGGCGCGGGATCTTCGACCAGCGGCACGTGGCCGAGCTGCTGGCAGCACCCGACCGTCACCGCGCCAAACGCGGGGCCAACACCCTGTGGCAGGTGGCTTCGCTGGAGATCTGGTTGCAGGTGCACGGCATCCACTGATGCACGGCATCCACTGATCGGCGACAGCCCCTGGAAGCGGAAGCCCTGGAGAGGCGGCCATGCCCCTGGATCGCACCAAGCCCACGGCACACCCGGCCGATCACGCCCGCCGGGACGGACCGGACGGCAAGGCCCTTCTGCAACCGGACGGCGTTCCGTACGGACCCCTCCCGTCCGGCGGCGTGGCGCAGGCTCCGCCGTCCGGCGGACCCGTACCGGCCCCTGCACCGGCTCCCGCGCCCGTCCAGGTGCTGGACGACCACCATGCCGATCCGCCGACCCTGCTCACCGCCCACGGGTGCTGGTACCCCTCGGCCGACCCCACGGGCGAGCACGTGGCCTTCATCTGTGACCGGGCGGGCGTCCCGCAGCTGTGGAGCGGGCCCGCCGGGAGCGCCGAGGCCCATGTCCTCGACGCCAGTCCCGACCCGGTGACGGAAGTGTCCTGGTCCCCCGACGGGCGGTGGATCGCGTACACCTCGGCGCCGGGCGGCAGCGAGCACTCCAGGGTCCTGGCGGTGCGCCCGGACGGCACCGGTCGCCGGGTACTGGGGGGCGCCGAGCAGGGCGCCTCGGCCCACCTCGGATGCTGGACCCGCGACGGTGCCGCCCTGGCCGTCACGGTCGCCCAGCCGTCCGCGGCGGGCTCGGAGCACAGCGGGTCCGGGCACCTGCCGCAGGACGCCGCCGGGGCGGGTGGCCGTGAGCCGGCATGGACCGAACGCGGCGGCCCGGCGACCCTCCTCGGCGGCGGGGTCGCGCCCCGTCCCGCCCGGGGGAAGTCCACACCGACGTCCCCGGGCGCGGCGGGCCCCGACCCGAGCACCGGACGGCCCCCGGACGCGGGCTCGGGCACCGGACTGGCCGCCTACCTGGTCGACCCGGACGGTACGAGCGCCCCGGTGCTCCTGTTCAGCGAGCCGGGCGCCGCCTCCCTGCGCGTGTGCGATGTGAGCGCGGAGGGCCGCTTCGCGCTGGTCCGCCGCGGCCCGCGCGGCCACCGGGAGGCCCTCGTGCTCGATACGTCGTCGGGCCGCACCGCTTTCTCGCTGCGCGTCGCCGACGGAGACCCGTGGATCGGCCGGTTCTCCGCCGACGGGCGCACCCTGTGGCTGCGCAGCGACTCCGGACGGGAGTTCGCGGCCCTCATGAGGGTGCGGCTGGACGAGGACGGGGCGGCCCGGGACGTGTCCGTCACCGCCGAGCGGGAGGGGTCCGCCCTCGACCTGCTGGCCCTCCCCGACCACGGCCGGTGGGCGCTCCTCGCCTGGAACGTCCACGGCGCCAGCGAGCTGGAGAGCGTCGGCCTGCCCACCACGGACGCGGACGGCGACATCGGGCCGCACCACCGCCCCGACCTGCCCCACGAGGTGGTGACCCGCATGGCGCCGGTGGGGCGGGGCGGACTGTTCGCCGCCCTGTCGGGTTCCCGACGGAGGCCCGGCATCTGGGAACTGGACGGCGGCTTCGCCCCCGTGCGCGCCGGCTGGTCGGCGCGCGACGAGGACGCCGCCCCACCCGGCCGGCCCCCCGTACGCCCGGTACCCCTGCGCTGCCACGCCCGGGACGGGCTGATGCTGGGAGGCTGGTACTACCGGGCGCCGGACCACGATCCGGGCCGGCCGGCCCCGTGCGTGATCCACCTCCACGGCGGTCCGGAGGAACAGGAACGGCCGGTGTTCAGCCCGCTGTACCACGAGCTGCTCGGCCGTGGCCTGGACGTCTTCGCCCCCGACGTCCGCGGCTCGTCAGGGTGGGGCCGGTCCTTCGTGGACGCCGACCTCGGAACCGGACGCTTCGCCGCGATCGACGACGTCGCGGACTGCGCCGCACACGTGGTGTCGCTCGGGTACGCCGACCCCCTGCGGCTCGGAGTGATGGGCCGCTCGTACGGCGGCTACCTCACCATGGCCTCGCTGGTCTGGCATCCGGAACTCTTCCGCACCGGCGTGGCCGTCTGCGGGATGTCGGATTTCGCCACGTTCTTCGCCGGGACGGAACCCTGGATCGCGCAGTCCGCCGCCGCCAAGTACGGGCATCCCGAACACGACCGCGAGCTGCTGCGCGCCCTGTCCCCGATGAGCCGCGTCGACCAGCTGCGTGCCTCAGTGCTGGCGATCCACGGCGAGCACGACACCAACGTGCCGCCGACGGAGTCGGAGCAGTTCGTCCGCGGGGCCCGTGACCGGGGGGTGCCGGCGGAGCTGCTGACGCTGCGCGACGAAGGCCATGACTTCCTGCGCGCCGACAACCGCCGCACCTACCGGCGTGCCGCCGCGGACTGGCTGGAGCGCCATCTCAACGCGAGCCCGGCCTCATGACTTGCTTCCGCGCCGCCGCCGGCCAGGCTATGGCCGGCGGCCGGGTTGTTCCGCGGGTGGCTGTCCGTGCTCGCTCGCGTCGGCAGCGCTCCGACGTCACTGACCGGGGTCACTGACCGGGCAGGTCTGTATGTCCGTCTGCCGGTGGTGTGCGCAGGGCCGACCTGCCCTGGTCCCATGCGGCGCGGATGTGTGCGGCGAGACGGTCCTCCAGCAGGATGGTCGCCGCGCAGCCGAACGCGACGTCCGGCTCCAGGCCGGGCTCGTCGGCGAGCAGGCCGCCGATGACCTCGTGGCGCACGACCTGCTCGTGGACGGCGTCGGCTTCCACGTGCTCGGCGTAGAAGTACTCGGCCGCCGGGCCGGCGCCGCACCTGCGCATAGCCTTGGCGAGGCGCCGCGAGCCGGGCGACGAGGTGACCTCCACGCACGCGAAATGGCCGACCAAGGCCCCGCGCAAGGCCCGGTGGAGGCCCAGGAGGGACATCAGGTTGACGGTGGCGAGCAAGGGTGCCGGGGCCCGGTCCAGGTAATGGCCGTAGGTGACGTCCAGGCCCAGGTCGACCATGAGGTCGGCGAAGAGCCGGGCGTGGATCCGCTCGGGATGGCCGGCGCCGAACTCGTCGTACTCGATGGCGACCATCGCGGCCTTCGCCCGGCCGGTCAGCCGGGGGATCACCCAGGCGTGCGGGTCGGCCTCCTTCAGGTGGTAGAGGGAGCGCAGCGCCGCGTACTCGCGCAACTGCCACAGCTCGCCCTCGGTCTCCAGGTGGTGGCTGAGGCTGCCGCTCAGGTCCACGGGCTCGACGAGCAGCGGCCCGAACGCTTCCGCCACGGTGTCGGGCGCGCCGGCCGTGGCCGTTCGCAGGGCGTGGAGGAAGCGGTCCTCCAGGGACCGGCGCAGCCGGAGGAGTTCCGGATTCCATTCGAGGGAGTCGTCGACGTCCGCGAAGCCGCGGTAGTGCAGTTCGTACAGCAGGTAGAGGGCGAGTTGCAGGTCCTCACCCCACGGGTCGGCCTTCAGGACCTCCGCAGTGGTGGCACGCGCGGGAGCCCGGCCGCTGCGCAGGGCGTCCACCACGGCGCGGGACAAGATCCCGCGTCCCTGAACCAGCGCGGGCTCGGCCGTGTGGGTCGGGACCGTGGGGGTGGGGGTGTGGGCGGGCGGGGTCATCGCTCGTTCCTGTCCTCGGGTGACGGGGTCGCGCGTTCGCGAGGGCGGTGGCTGGTGTCGCACCAGGGGTAGGTACGGCTGCGCCGGCAGGTGCACACGGCGACCATGAACCGGTCCGACCTGGCGATCGTCCCGTCGTCGAGGACGATCTCGACCGGGCCCTCCACCATGACCGGCCCGGAGCGGTCCACGGACACCCGCCGGGCCGCACGGCACTCCCCGGCGGTCGCCTGGCGAACCCGATCAGAGGTACTGGCCACGGATGATCACCAGCTCTTCCCGCTCGTCACCGTCTTCCGCCAGGCCCTGCTTCTGCAGCCAGTCCCTGCGGGAACGCAGTACGGGCCCCCACGGCACCGAAGCCCATGCCGTGACCTGCGCGGACAGTCCCTGCCGGGCCAAGAGCCCAAGGGTTTCCTGCGCGCCGCACATCGCCGAGTGGACCATCAGGAGGACTCCTCCGGGGCGCAGCAGAGTCGGGGCGGCAGCGCAGATCCGGTCGATGACGGCCCGCCCGTCGGTACCGGCGTCCCAGGCCCGCTGGGCCCCGCGGGTGGGCAGCCGGACGTCGGGGCAGGGGACGTACGGCGGGTTGGCCAGGACCAGGTCGAAGCGGAGCCCTCGGGTCTGGGTGGCGAAGTCGCCGTGCAGGACGCGCAGGGGAAGGCGGTGACGCCATCCGTTCAGACGGGCGGCCAGTACGGCGGGCCACGCGACGTCGACCGCGGTGACCTTGGCGCCCCTGGCCGCCGCGTGCAGCGCGAGGGCGCCGGTGCCCGTCCCGATCTCCACCACCTCCGCGTCCGTGCGCAGGGGCTCGCGTGCGAGGGCGTCGGCCAGCAGCCGGGTGTCGTCCTGCGGGCGGTACACGCCCGGAAGCGTGATCAGCCGCGGTGTGAGGTCGGCGTACGTCAAAGCGGTGTTCGGCACTGTGTACCTCCTGCTCGGCCAGGCTCGGTCGGCGGCGGGGGTCAAGGACGCCCCTGGGCGTCGGGGTCGGTTCCGGAATCGTCCGGCGTTCGCCAGGACTCCTGCCGGGCGCGTGAGGGTGGACTCTGGTCCGACGGTCGCGCGCCGGGATCCTTGCGGGTCGCGGCACGCCGGGTGCCGTACCAGAAGGCGCCGATCAGCAGCGCGACGACGACCAGGCCGACCACGATCAGGAAGAGGGACGGGAAACCGGAGGCTGCGAGGGAAACGGAGGCGATCATGGCGAGCGCCTACCCGCTATCCCGTGCTTTGCACATGCGGGGCGCACGTCCCTCCGAGTCACTCCGGCCGGCAGCGTCCGTACCGGCCGTTGCGGATCCCGGCCACCCGGACGCCCGTTCCGCGGACCCGGCGACGACGGCGTGCCACGTGGGGCGGCCCCGTCGGCGCTCCGTGCCGTTTTCGCCCGACGCCGTGGGGCAGGCGGCGAGGCATGGATCAGTCGAAGACTCCCGTACTCGACGCGTTGGCCGCGTACCACCAAGCCGGCCAGACCCCGTTCACCCCTCCGGGCCACAAACAGGGCCGCGGTGCCGACCCCCGGGTGCGGGCCGTGCTGGGCGACGCGGTGTTCCGTTCCGACGTGCTCGCCACCAGCGGCCTGGACGACCGGACGTCCTCCCAGGGCGTCATCGAGGAGGCCCAGGCACTGATGGCCGACGCCGTCGGCGCCGACCACGCCTTCTTCTCCACCTGTGGGAGCTCGCTCTCGGTGAAGTCAGCCATGCTGTCCGTCGCCGGGCCGCACGAAAAGCTGCTCGTCGGGCGGGACGCCCACAAATCCGTCGTCTCGGGCCTCATCCTCTCGGGCATCCGACCCGTGTGGGTGGACCCCCAGTGGGACGCCGGACGCCACCTGGCCCACCCGCCGTCCGCCGACACCTTCGAGGCGGCCTTTGCCAAGCATCCCGACGCCCGGGGCGCGCTGGTGACCACGCCGACCCCTTACGGAACCTGCTCGGACCTGGCCGCCATCGCCGAGGTCTGCCACACGCGGGGCAAACCCCTCATCGTCGACGAGGCGTGGGGCGCCCACCTGCCCTTCCACCCCGACCTGCCCACCTGGGCCATGGACGCCGGGGCCGACGTGTGCGTCACCTCCGTGCACAAGATGGGCTCGGGCCTGGAACAGGGTTCGGTCTTCCACCTCCAGGGCGACCTGGTGGAGCCGGGGGTGCTCAAGAGCCGCGAGGACCTGCTGGGCACCACCAGCCCCTCTGTGCTCGTGTACGCGGCACTGGACGGCTGGCGCCGGCACATGGTCGAACACGGAAAGGCCCTCTACGACGACGCGCTCGCCCTCGCCGGGCAGGTCCGCAGCCGGATCTCCCGGATCGACGGCATGCGGGTGCACGGCCGCGAGGACTTCTGCGCGCCCGGCAGGGCGGCGGACATGGACCCCCTCCAGGTCATCATCGACATCAGCGCGTGGGGGGTCACCGGCTACCGGGCCGCTGACTGGCTGCGCAGCAACCACCGGATCAACCTCCACCTCGCGGACCACCGCCGCATCAGTGCCCAGCTCACCCACGCCGACGACGCCGAGACGGCCGGCGTCCTCCTCACGGCCCTCACCGACCTGGCCGCTCACGCGCCGGAACTCCGTACGGGACAGCCCGTCCACGTCCCGTCGCCGTCCGGGCTGCGGCTGGAGCAGGCGGCGCTGCCCCGCGACGCCTTCTTCGGGCCGACGGAACAGGTGCCCTGGGCCGAGGCGGAGGGACGGATCGCCGCCGAGATGCTGACCCCCTACCCTCCGGGCATCCCGGCCGTGCTGCCCGGCGAACGGCTCAACCGTGACGTCCTGCGCTACCTCCGTTCCGGAGTCGAGGCGGGCATGGTCGTACCCGACGCGGTCGACACCCAGGTCACGAGCATCAGGGTGCTCCGCGAGGACCGGTGATGTCCGGCGGGGGTACGCCAGCCCGCCAGCCCGCCAGCCCGCCAACCCGCCGGCCCGGCCCGTCACCGCCGGAGCCGGGCGAACGCCGCGTTTCGCGCCGACGTGCAAGGAGAAAGGGTTCATTCCGGGACAGCGGGTAGGCGAACCGCAGCCGCAGCTCCAGGCAGCAGCTCGACGGCATCGGGCAGATGCCGCGAACCCCTGCCGATGAGGGTGAGGACCACCCGGACTCCGTTTGGCCCAGGTGGCTTCCCGGTCATGGCTGAGGCGCCCAGCAAACCGTCCCTTGGGAGAAACGATGACCACTGAGCACTCCGACGCGACTCCGGAGACGGGAGACGGCGGCCTGCCGGGGAAGCCCGGGCCGGTGTCCCCGTCCGTGGCCGAGCCCACGCAGCCGGCGCAGCCGCTTCCTCCGAAGCCGGACCAGACCGGCCCGGAGACCGTGAGCCCCACCGGGCAGCCCACCGGGGCGGAGCAGGCACGTACGGCGCAGAGCGGCGCGTACCTGACGACGGCCCAGGGGGCACGGCTGTACGACAGCGACCATTCCCTGAAGGCCGGAGCGCGGGGACCGGTCCTGATTCAGGACCACCATCTGCGCGAGAAGATCATGCACTTCGACCACGAGCGGATTCCGGAGCGGGTGGTGCACGCCCGTGGCGCCGCGGCACACGGCGTCTTCCAGGGGTACGGGACCGCAGGGGAGGTGTCCAAAGCCGCCTTCTTGGCGAAGGACGTGGAGACCCCCGTGTTCGTCCGCTTCTCCACCGTGCTCGGCTCCCGGGGCTCGGCGGACACGGTGCGCGACACCCGCGGGTTCGCGACCAAGTTCTACACCGACGAGGGCACCTTCGACCTGGTCGGGAACAACATCCCGGTGTTCTTCATCCAGGACGCGATCAAGTTCCCCGACATCATCCACGCGGGCAAGCCGCACCCCGACCGCGAGATCCCGCAGGCCCAGAGCGCCCACGACACCTTCTGGGACTTCGTGTCCCTGCACACCGAAGCCACCCACCACACCTTGTGGAACATGTCCGACCGCGGGATTCCCCGCTCCTTCCGGATGATGGAGGGCTTCGGCGTCCACACCTTCCGCCTCGTCAACACCGCCGGGGACACCGCGCTGGTCAAGTTCCACTGGAAGCCGAAGCTCGGCGTGCACTCCCTGGTCTGGGAGGAGGCCCAGCTGATCAACGGCATGGACCCGGACTTCCACCGACGGGACCTCTTCGACGCCATCGAATCGGGCGCCTTCCCGCAGTGGGAGCTGGGCATCCAGGTCTTCCCCGACACTCCGGAGCAGACGTTCGAGGGAATCGACCTCCTCGATCCCACCAAGATCGTCCCCGAGGAGCTCGCCCCCGTGCAGCCCATCGGCCTGATGACCCTGAACGCCAACACGAAGAACTACTTCGCCGAGACCGAACAGGTCGCCTTCCACCCCGGCCACCTGGTTCCCGGGATCGACGTCACTGACGATCCGCTGCTCGCCGGCCGGTTGTTCTCCTACCTCGACACCCAGATCAGCCGCCTCGGCGGCCCGAACTTCGGGCAGATCCCGATCAACCGGCCGCAGGCGCCCGTCAACGACATGCTCCGCGACGGCATGCACCAGACCGCCGTCCACACGGGCGTGGCTCCGTACCGGCCCAACAGCCTCGACGGCGGCTGCCCCTTCCTCGCCGGCGCCGACATGGGCGCGTACATCGAGACACCCGTGAAGGTGCCCGAGGCGAGCAAGGTCCGCGAGGCACCCGCCTCCTTCTCGGACCACTTCAGCCAGCCCCGGCTCTTCTGGCTCAGCATGAGCCCGCCGGAGCGCGAGCACATCATCGCCGCCTACACCTTCGAGCTGAACAAGTGCTTCGAGCAGGCGGTCAAGGAGCGCACCCTCAACGTGCTGGCGAACATCGATCCGCAGCTGTGCGAACACGTCGCGGCGGGCCTGGGCTTGCCGGCTCCGGCCGCCAAGGAGTCACTCGTCGCGGTCGACCCCAGCCCCGCCCTGTCCCAGCTGGGCGGGACGTGGCCGACGGACGGCCGGGTGGTCGGGATCGTCGCCGACGATGCCGCCGACCTGGCGGGCGTTCGCGCCGCCCGGCAGGCCGTCCTCGACCGCGGCATGGTGCCGCTCGTCATCGCCCCGGCCGGTGGCACGCTCGACGCAGGCGGCGATCCCATCGCCGTCCAGCGGACGTTCGCCACCGCCCGCTCCGTCGAATTCGACGCGCTCCTGTTCGCCGGCGCACCGGGTCCCGGCTCCGACGCTTACGGGGCTCGCGACGCCAAAGCCGGAGCTCCTGCACCGCAGGGGCCCGACCCCCGAGTACTGCTGCTGCTCACCGAGGCCTACCGCCACGGCAAAGCCGTCGGCGGATGGAACGAGGCCTCGGCGGTCCTCGAAGCGGCGGGCATCGGAACGGACGTGCCCGGTGTCATCGTCGGCGACAGCGCTACGGGGGCCGTGGAGGCGGCCGCCGCAGCCCTGGCCGCGCACCGTGCCTGGGACAGGTTCCCGCCCGCACTCTGACCTCCCGGAGGCGTCTGGGCACCGGCGCGGCGTGCGGGACCGGCGCTCCGCATAGCCGAGGCCAGGGAGGGCAGGCGCAGGTGGACGTGACGGGTCGATCTCGGGTGGCGACATGCGCAGCGTAGGTGTGGAAGAAGAACTGCTGTTGGTGGACGCGCGCAGCGGAGCGCCCCTCGCCGTCTCGGGGACGGTTCTGGCAGCCGCGGATCGCCGGGGGTGGCAGGAACCGGACCGCAGGGGCGGGAAGTCCCACGAGTTCGAAAAGGAGCTGCAGAAGGAGCAGTTGGAGTTCGCCACCAAGCCGGTGACCGAGATGGGCGAACTCCAGGAGGAGATCACCCGGATCCGCGGCGAGGCGGGCCGCCACGCGGCGAACGCCGGCGCGGTGGTGGCGGCCGTCGCGACCTCGCCGCTCCCGGTGAAGCCCTCGCTGAACGTGGGCAAGCGGTACCAGTGGCTGGGGGAGCAGTTCGGGCTGACGGCCCAGGAGCAGCTGACATGCGGCACGCACGTCCACGTATCGGTGGCTTCCGACGAGGAAGGCGTCGCCGTCCTGGACCGGATCCGTCCCTGGCTGGCCGTGCTGACGGCGATGAGCGCGAATTCGCCGTACTGGCAGGGCGAGGACAGCGGTTACGGCAGCTACCGCAGCAGGGTGTGGAACCGGTGGCCGTCGGCGGGGCCGGTGGATGTCTTCGGCTCTGCCGACCACTACCACGAACAGGTCCGCACCATGATCGGGACCGGGGTGCTGCGGGACGAGGGCATGATCTACTTCGACGCGCGCCTGTCGGCCACGTATCCCACCGTGGAGGTGAGGGTCGCCGACGTATGCCTGCACGCGACGACCCCCGTCCTGCTGGCCGCCCTCATCCGCGGCCTCGTGGAGACCGCCGCCCGCGCCTGGCGGGACGGCGAGCCACCGGCCAGGATCGGCACGAGCCTGTTGCGACTCGCGTCCTGGCGCGCCGGCCGCTCGGGACTGGACGGCCCCCTGCTGCACCCCGAGACGATGCGGGAGACCTCCCCCGCCCACGCCGTCGACGCCCTGTACCAGCACGTGCGCCAGGCATTGGTGGACCACGGCGACGACGAGCGGGTCCGCGAGGGAATCGCACACCTCCACGAACGCGGGAACGGCGCCCGTGTTCAGCGGCAACTCTTCCGGAGCGAAGCGAGCCTCGCCCGTGTGGTGACCGAGTGCGCACGGATGACCAACGAGGGTTGAGGCGGACCCCGTTCGCGGAGACCGGCCCCTTTCGGACCCCTTCAGGTCCGTTCCGCAGAGGCCGACGCTCCTGCGGAGATCGTTCCGACGGAGTGGCGAGGCGACCGTGCCCGGCCCGTGCCTCTCACGCGCTACTGGCTGCTGGAGCGTGCGGCACCGCGGCAGCCGCGCTCGGCACTGCCCCGTGGCGGGCCTGCTCGAAGGTCCGGAGCAGGTCTGCCGCGACGCTCACCGCGATCGTGGCGGGTTCCTTGCCAGTGATCTCGGTCAGGCCGATCGGGGTCTTGATCCGGTCGATGGTGGCGGCGTCGTGGCCGCCCTCGGCGGCCAGGCGTTGCCGGAACCGCGCCCATTTGGCGGACGAGCCGATCAATCCGACCGAGCCGAGACCGACGGTGCGCAGGGCGGCGTCGCACAGGGCCGCGTCCTCGGCGTGATCGTGGGTCATGATCAGGACGTGGGTGCCGGGCGGCAGCTCCGCGAGCACCTCCTCCGGAAGCAGGAGCGTGTGGTGCACGTGGATCTGCGCCACCGCATCCGCGAGCACACCGAGCCGTTCGTCGGCGAGCATGTCGGGGCGGGTGTCGATCAGGTGCAGATCGAGGTTGTGGCGGGCCAGGATGCGCGCCAGCTCCAGCCCCACGTGCCCGACGCCGAAGATGGCCACCGCTTCGACCACCGGAAGCGGTTCGAGAAGTACGCTGACGGCTCCGCCGCAGCACTGCACGCCGTGCCGGCCGGTGACCTTGTCGTTGAGGGCGAACTCCATCAGCTCCGCTTCCGGATCGGGCGCGCCGATCAGCTCGCGGGCCCGGTCGATGGCGACGGCCTCGATGTTGCCGCCGCCTATCGAACCCCACGTTTCGGTCTGGCCCACAACGAGTTTGGCACCGGCCTTGCGGGGCGCGTGGCCGCGCACGGTCGCGACGGTCACGAGCACGCCGGTTTCCCGGCGGGCCCGCAACCGCGCGACCGCGGCCACCCACGTCATGTCAGGCATTGCTCAAAGCGGTCGTGCCGGTGAGGATCTCGCTGCCATCGGGCTTCACGTCACCTCGGCGGGCCGCTTCGATCGCCCAGTACACCGCTTCCGGTGTCGCGGGGGCGCCGAGTTCCACGCTGACCCCGGCGGGTCCGAACGCCGCGGCGGCCTGCCGCAGCGCCTCGCGCACCGAGAACGCCAGCATCAGCGGAGGCTCACCCACCGCCTTGGACCCGAAGACCGCGCCCTCCTCGGTGGCGTTCTCCAGCAGCCTGACGTGGAACTCCTCGGGCATCTCCGAGAAGCTCGGCAGCTTGTACGTGCTCGCGGCCTGGGTCAGCAGCCGGCCGCGGTTCGGCCCGTCACCGGTGTCCCAGCGCATGTCCTCGAGCGTCAGCCAGCCCGCGCCCTGAACGAAGCCGCCCTCGACCTGCCCGATGTCGATCATCGGGGAGAGGCTGTCGCCGACGTCGTGCACGATGTCCACCCGCCGGATGCGGTACTTGCCGGTGAAGCCGTCCACTTCCACCTCGGTCGCGGCGGCGCCGTAGGAGAAGTACTTGAACGGCGAGCCCCGGAACGTCTTCGCGTCCCAGTGCAGACCCTCGGTCCGGTAGTAACCGGCCGCCGACAGCTGGACCCGCTGGAAGTACGCGGTGCGCACCAGGTCGTCCCAGGTCAGCTCCTTGTCACTGCCGAGGACACGCGCGACGCCCTCGACGATGCGCACGTCCGATGCGTTCGCACCCAGCTGGGAGGCGGCCACCTGCAGCAGCCGTACGCGCAGCTGCTCGCAGGCGTTCTTCACCGCTCCACCGTTGAGGTCCGCTCCGGAACTGGCCGCGGTGGCAGAGGTGTTGGGCACCTTGTCCGTACGCGTCGGGGCAAGCCGCACCTTGTGCAGCGGGATGCCCAGTGTGGTCGCGGCCACCTGCAGCATCTTGGTGTGCAGGCCCTGCCCCATCTCGGTGCCGCCGTGGGTGATCAGGACCGAGCCGTCCTTGTAGATCAGCACCAGCGCGCCGCCCTGGTTGAAGGCGGTGAGGTTGAACGAGATGCCGAACTTGATTCCGGTGATCGCCAGCGCCCGCTTGGTGTTCGGGTGCGCGGCGTTGAAGGCCGCGATCTCGCGCTTGCGATCGGCGATGCCGCCGTCCGCCTGCACCTGCTGCCAGATGGTGGAGATCCGTTCGGCCTGCGTGACCGGCTGTCCGTACGGCGTCGTCTGACCCTGCCCCGGCTGGTAGAAGTTGCGCTCCCGCAACTCCATCGGGTCCAGGCCGAGCAGCGGCGCGCACCGGCCCAGGATGTCCTCGATCACCAGCATGCCCTGCGGTCCGCCGAAGCCGCGGAAGGCGGTGTTGGAGACCTTGTTGGTCTTGGCGATGCGACCGGCGACGCGGGCGTTGGGAATCCAGTAGGTGTTGTCGATGTGGCACAGCGCGCGGGCGACCACCGGCTCGGACAGGTCCAGGCTCCAGCCGCCGTCCGCGGTCAGGGTGGCGTCCAGGGCCTGGATGCGGCCGTCGGCGTCGAAGCCGATCTTCCACGTGGCGTGGAACCCGTGGCGCTTGCCGGACATGGTCAGGTCCTGGGTCCGGTTGAGCCGTACCCGGACCGGCCGGCCGGTCAGCTTGGCACCGAGCGCGGCGATGGCCGCGAACCCGTGCGGCTGCATCTCCTTGCCGCCGAAGCCGCCACCCATCCGCAGGCACTGCACGGTCACCTCGTGGCTGTGCAGGCCGAGCACGTGCGCGACGATCTCCTGCGTCTCCGAAGGATGCTGGGTGCTGCTCTGGATGAAGATCTGCTCGTTCTCGTCGACAAGGGCCAGCGCCGCGTGCGTCTCGAGGTAGAAGTGCTCCTGATCGGAGAACTGGAACTCGCCGGTGAACACGTGCGCGGAGTCGGCGAAGCCGGCGTCGATGTCGCCGGTCACCATCACGGGCCGGGCGCCGTGGAAGCTCTCGGCCGCGATCGCGTCCTGCAGCGTGATCAGGGAAGGCTGTGCGTCGAGCTCCACCTCGACGGCCTCCGCACCGAGCCGGGCAGCCTCCAGGGTCTCGCCGAGCACCCAGGCGACGGCGTGGCCGTGGAACATGACCTCGTCGGGGAAGAGCGGTTCGTCGTGCTTCATTCCGGCATCGTTGACGCCGGGTACGTCGGCGACGGTCAGCACGCGGACCACGCCGGGCACGGCGAGCGCGGGCCCGGTGCGCAGTGCGGTGATCCTGCCGCGGGCCTTCATGACCTGGACCGGGTAGGCGTGCAGCACGTCCTTCGTGCGGTGGACCAGGTCGTCGGTGTAGAGCGCGGCGCCCGTGACGTGCAGGCCGGCGCTCTCGTGCGGCAGGGAAACGCCGACGACGGGCTTTTGGGGACGCTCGGACAGATGGCTCATGACGACACCGCCTCGGTGGTCTCGGCGTACAGCTTCAGCAGGCTCTGGCCGAGCATCGCGGAGCGGTACTCGGCGCTGGCGCGGTGATCGTTCATCGGCGTGCCCTGGGCCCGCAGCACCTGGGCCGCGGCCTCGACGGTCTCCGCCGCCCATGGCTTGCCCTCCAGGGCAGCCTCGGTGGCGAGGGCACGGATCGGGGTGGCGGCCACGCCGCCCAGGCCGATGCGTGCCTTGCGGACGATCCCGCCCTCGATGTCGAGCGCGAAAGCGACCGCCACGCTGGAGATGTCGTCGAAGCGCCGCTTGGCGATCTTGTGGAAGGCCGTGACCGGCGACAGTGGCAGCGGGATGCGCACCGCGCGGATGAGCTCGCCGGGACGGCGCACGCTCTGCCGGTAGCCGGTGAAGTAGTCCGCCAGCGGGACCTCGCGTTCACCGTCGGCGCCGGCGAGCACCACCGACGCCTCCAGCGCGAGCAGCACGGGCGGGCTGTCACCGATGGGGGAGCCGGTACCCAGGTTGCCGCCGAGGGTGGCACTGTTGCGGATGAGCCGGGACGCGAACTGCGGGAACAGATCCGCCAGCAGCGGGACGCTGCCGTCGAGGCGGCGTTCGATCTCGGTGAGCGTCTGTGCCGCCCCGATCTCGATGTGGTCGGATTCGACGCGCAGCTCCCGCAGTTCGGGCAGCCGGTCGATGGCGACCACGCAATTCGCCCGGCGGGAACGGATGTTCACCTCCACGCCCCAGTCGGTGCTTCCGGCCACCACCACCGCGTCGGGCCGCTCGCGGAGCAGCTCCAGCACCTCGGTCAGGGTCCCCGGCCGCAGGAACGTGCTGTCGTCCTGGGCGTATTCGGTGGCAACCGGCTCGGGCGGGGATTGCTCGCGACGCTGCGCCAGTGGGTCGTCCTCGGTGGGCGCACCGACGGCGTACGCGGCATCGCGGATCGGGCGGTAACCGGTACAGCGGCACAGGTTTCCGCTCAGCGAGTGCAGGTCGAAACCGTTCGGACCGTGCTCGGGGTCGGTGCTGTCGGCCGAGTCCGCGTCCGAGTCCGCGTGCGCGCAGCGGTCGGGTCGGTAGTACTCGGAGGCCATGCTGCAGATGAATCCCGGTGTGCAGTAACCGCATTGGGAGCCACCGCGGACGGCCATCTCCTCCTGCACCGGGTGCAACGTGGCCGGCGTGCCGGGCTCGCCGGCGGTGGCGAGACCTTCGGAGGTGATGACCTCCTGACCGTCGAGCGCCGCGACCGGGACCAGGCAGGCGTTGACCGCCACCCAGTCAGTGGGCTTGTTCACCCCGGGACGGGCCACCAGGACCGAACAGGCGCCGCATTCACCCTCGGCGCAGCCCTCCTTGGTGCCGGTGAGGCCACGCTCGCGCAGAAAATCCAGCGCAGTGGTGTGGGGTGCGGCCGGTGAAATTGGTGTTTCTTTCCCGTTGACCGTGATCCGCGCCGCTACCATGGCACGTCCTCATTTCGGCGCGTGGTCGATGTGACTATCCTAGTCGCCATTTCAGAGCTTTCTATTTCAGTGGCGCAGCTCGAGTACCCGGAGCGCAACGAATCGGCACGCAAAGAAGTGCCGTAAGCGGTGAAAGAGATGGAGAGGTGCCGGGGCCGCAATGGGGCACGCCGGCGAGGGGGCTGCTCAGCAGCCGTGTGCTACACGACCCGGAGCCCAGGCGATCTCGTGAGCGAGGCGAATCAGTTCGGAGATGATCGACATCCGACTTCGCCTCCTTCCAGTAGCTCACGAGTCGGTACGTACGGTCGAAGTTACGTTGCCGCAGGTTCATCGGTCAAGCCGACGTGGGTCGATTCCGTGAAGGCCGGCCGCTTCGTGTGGCGGGCTTTTCGTACGCGACACCAGTTGTGTCCCGCCGCGCTACGTACCCGGGACGCGACCCAACGCGCCCTCCCTGACGTGAGGTCGGGACCGGTCCAGTGCCGACGGGCTGTGCGAGCGGCAGGATGGGCGAATCGCAGGGACCAGGCCCCGCAAACGACGGTGGTCCTCAAGATCACGGCTCACGAGACCGCTGACGAACCTGGAATGCGGGGTTGAGGACGTCAGTGAACGCAAAATCCTGGTTCTGCGGCTTTGAATCAACCCTCACTGACATGCCCTCACCGTTCCGTGCGGAAGGCGAATTGCCTGTGATCGCTCTGAACTTCAGGTACGGAGTCAAGCCGGGCGTGATCTTTCTCGTCAAGCATTGGATTGATCTTTCTCAAGTTCTGGGATCGATCAGATCGGGTGCGTGGCCGGGGCGTGACCGGTAGTGACCGGCAGTGGCGGCGACCCTAGGCCGGCGTCCGAAGTTCCTGCCCGGCAGGTCCGGCTGCGCTCTCCGTATCAACTCCCGTGGGTCGGCGAGGGGGTTCGATGCGTGCGGAAGTGCCGGTGATCCGGCCCGTCAGGTCTTCAAACCCCTCCCGCCGACGGGCGGGGCCGGCGCAGTGGCAGAGCGGGCGCCGCTTCATCTTCGTCCGTCCTCACACCATGTGGGGATCACCGGTGGCCGCGGCCGTCCCCGCGCCGTTCCCGACCAGGCCGTTCACGAACTACGGCTGCAGCAGCAGGAGCTGGGGGACATCACGCGTGGAACAGTTCTCGTAGAATTCTACGAAAAGCCGGTCTCAGCCTGCGGATGTCTTCATGTCTTCCATCCCTGGCTGATTCCACTCGGTTGGCTGTGTACTCCTCAACACAGGGGGCAACGAAGTAAGTTGCGACGAAGCAAGGGATGAGCGCCGTGGACTTACTCGGATCCGCCAGATGGGCGGAAGGGCTGGACGCAAGGGTCCAGCATCCGGACGCGGCGCCGATCGCGGCCGGTGCTGCCGCATCCAGGACAGTGGGTTCGCCGCCAAGCCGTGGCCGGGGCACCGTCGGCGGCAACCTGGCTACGGCGTCTCCCGCCGACGACAGGAACCCATCCCTGGTTTCCCCCGACGCCCAGATCGGGGTCGCCTCCCTTCACAGCAGCCGCATGATCCCGCCCGGCGCGCCGTTCACCGGCGTCAAGCACAACGCACCTGCCGAGGGCAACGGATCGGCCGCGCCCACCCCGCGCCGAGCGGACTCGCAGACAGTGGAGGTTTCCTGATGGCCGACCCGACTTCTCCTGCCCGCACCCCACAGGACCTCGATGAGTTGATCGGCGGACCGCCCACCATTTCCGCGACGCCCGAGGTCGTGAACGCCATCCGCAATGCGACGGGTTTGAACCTGACCCGCACCCCCGTCGCTCCAGAGCACATCGTCGGCGTCCAGCCGTGATGATCTCCCGCGGGTTGCCGCCGAACGAGCCGGTCTCGAGGCGGCACCCGCGGGGCCAAGTTGCCCCGGGTGCGGTGACCCGCACGGGCAGAGCATCCGGGAAGTCCCCCACCATCTCCGAAAAAGGAGTGACCGTGACCGCGTACACCCATGAAACCAGCATCCAGGAACTCGAGCGCGCCTGGATGGACGAGGCGATCAGACTGGCCACCAACAGCGTGGCGAACGGCGGCGGTCCGTTCGGCGCACTGGTCGCCAAGGACGGCGAGATCGTCGCCGTCGGGAACAACCAGGTCACCGCGACCCTGGACCCGACGGCGCACGCCGAGGTCAGCGCGATGCGTGCCGCCTGCAGGCAGCTGGGCACCTTCTCGCTCGCGGGCTGCGTCCTGGTCACCTCGTGTGAGCCGTGTCCGATGTGCCTTTCCTCTGCGCTGTGGGCGCGAGTCGACCGGATCCTCTACGCCGCCGATCGGCACGATGCCGCGGTGGCCGGTTTCGATGACCGCAAGTTCTACGACCTGTTCGAAAAGAAGCCCGAGTCGATGTGGCCGACGTCGGTCAAGCAGCTGGACCTGCCGAACCGTACGGCGCCGTTCGACGCGTGGCTGGCCAAGTCCGACCGCATCGACTACTGAAAAACCCGGTTCGGTTCACCGTGCCCCGGCATGAGTGAACCGAACCGGCCAGACCTCTGTGGGTCCCACGGGTCGGGGGACGGGCGGATCGACCCCCTGTGAGCCGTCGACCAGTTCGCTGCGCCACGACGAGACGTCGGTGACGCCGCAGAAGCGCTTCTCCGGCAGCGGCGGCTCCGACGCCACCGTCGCGGTGGAACTGCCCGGCCTCACCGATGGCTACGGCTACGCCTGTGTGGCCGCGCACGACCGCCCGTACCAGGCGGGAGACCGGCAGCTCGCACTGACCGGCGACAACAACTCCGAGCGTGTGGATCCGCCCTTCCCGGTGCCGCTGTACGGAAGGACGTACAGGCAGGCCCGTATCAGCACGAACGGAGTCGTCCACTTCGGCGGACCCGAACGACGGCTTCCTCGACGCCAATGACGGCGTCGGGAAACCTTCCGACGGGCGCGGGCAGGCCCTGCTCACGGTGTCGGTGGAGACCACGGGTCTGCCCCCCGGGCGCCGTCCTCACGGCGGGCTCGTCGATCACGTCGGCCAGCGGCACCCCGGTGCTCACCGTCCCCGTCACCGGCGGGGCGTCCTCGGACGCCCCGCCCCGCCCCTCGGCGTCGCCGCCCCTCCCCCTCGGCGTCGCAGGCACGCCCCTCCCCGTCGCCGGCACGCCCCGCGGCGCGCCTGCGCGCCCCGCGGTCGGTCAGGGCCGTGAGGCCCAGGCCGTCGTCAGCCCGTCCAGCCATGCGGGCGGGAGTTCAGCGGCGTCCCACTCCTCCCGCAGCGCCGACGGCGTCGCGGCGAGTCGTTCCAGTACGGCGACGCTGCTGGGGGAGTGGAGGAGGGAGTAGCGGCCGTGGAGCGCGATGGCGCTGCCGGGCCCGTACTCCACGTACAGCCGTTCCAGGCGTACGCGGTGGTCCGAGACGAACTCCGTCAGCCGCCCTGCGTACCCGGCCCGTTCCCTGTCGTTCATCGTGCCGAGTACGGCGGTGAGCACCTGCTCGGAGACTTCCGGATCGAGGTCGGAGAGGGTGGTGAACGAAAGGTAGAGGGGCATCACCACCACCTTCGCCCGCTCAACCTCCATCCTCCCGACGGGGGGACGCGCGTCCGGAGATAGGGCCGACGGACCGGGGCCGACGATGTTCCGCAGAGTCCGTTCGGCGATCCCGCCGAGTTCCTCGGTGACTGCCCGGGTGCCGTCGAGCCAGCCGGACTCGTACAGCTGACCCTTCTCCGTCGGGGCGTTCTCCGCGATCCCGCCGATCTCCCTGATCGCGAGGGCAAGGGCACCGGCCTCGACGAGCCCGATCAGCTCCTCCGCGTCACTGGAGATGATCCCCGCCCGGCCGAGGAGCTGGACGAGCGTGATCTTCACGTTGAGGACGCTGACCGTGTCCAGCTCCTGCCAAGCCGCATCGGCGGCGTTCATGGGTCCTCCTCCTTGTCGCTGGGTCGCCGAGGTGAGCCTACGTTCCCGGTACTCCGGCTTTCAGCAGCCGAGTCTCCCCGGCTCGGCGCGCTTGTCCTGCGGTCTGTCACTCCCCGGGGCCGCGGCGGGCCGTTGAAGCCTTGCGACCGGGGCGTGGAGGCGACGAGGAACGGCTTGGCGGGCGCGACCGAGGTGCACCGGGGACGTGGAACCGTCGTTTCCCCGTTCTCCGGAAATTCCATGGAGGTTCGACGAGGAGGCGACGCGAGGAACGCGACTCTGTCCGACGCGAGTTGCCCGTCGGATCTCAGGGGGCCCCAGGCCCCGCCCGCCGTGCGCCCGCGTGTGTCAGCGGTATTGGCGTCGGTGAAGCGCAGCGGGGTCGTCCGGCCATCGTCCGGCAGGCCGATGTGGTGGCGAGTGCGCCACGAGAGGTGGAGCCGCGCGCGGTCATCGGCCGCGCAGATGGCGCCCGATGACCCCGGCGATGGACCGGACCGTAGTGGTCACGCCCTCGTCACCGGCGGCGTGCCGCGACCGCGCCCGGGCTTTGATCAACGTCGACCGAGGCGGCTCGGCCGGACAGCACGGCTCGGACGGTCCGGACCTCCCGGGCTCAGCTGCGGACCGGGGTGAGGACGACGAAGTCGGCGTTCGACGGGTCGAGGCAGACGGCGAGCCGGCCGACGCCTTCCGCGTCCTCCGGTCCCATCTGTACGCTGCCGCCGTTCCCGGTGACCTTGGAGACCGTGGCGTCGCAGTCGGCGACGGCGAAGACGGGGTGCCAGTACGGCCGTCCGTTCGTGAGCGCGAGGTTCTCCTCGGGCAGCTCCATGAGGCCGCCGTGCATCCGCTCCTCGGGAAGTCCGGCCGGGGTGATGAGGGAGTACGTCCCCCCGCCGCCGGGCAGCTCCATGTCGTTGAACTGCCAGCCGAAGACGCCGCCGTAGAACTCCTTGGCGGCCGCGGCGTCGCTCGTGTACAGCTCGGTCCAGGACAGGGAGCCCGGATCGTCCACCAGCTCTGCGCCCTTGTTCGTGCCCGGCTGCCAGACGGCGAACTGTCCCCCCGACGGGTCGCTGTACTGCGCCATCCGGCCCCAGTCGTCGAGATCCATCGGAGCCACCCGGACCGTGCCGCCCGCGCGCTCCACCGCCTGGGTGGTGGCGTCCGCGTCGGGGACGCTGAAGTAGATCATCCAGGCCGAGCGCGCGCCCTCCTCGGTGAGCTTGCCGAGCCCGGCGACGATCTTGCCGTCCTTCCGGAACATCCCGCCTTCCATGTCCTCCCCCTCGCCCATGGACTCGTATTCCCACCCGAGGACGGTTCCGTAGAAGGCCGCGGCGGCACGGACGTCGGGGGCGCCGAGATCGAGCCAACAGGGGGAGCCAGGGACAAAGTCAGTGGTGATCATGGCGATTGCCTTTCGCAGGTCCTGTACGACCTCAGCGTGGCACCGGATACCGGCGGTCGCCCGTCGACCGTGCCCGCTCCCGGAGGGCAGCCGGGCCGCATGCCGGCCCCGGGGGAGCGGGCCGCTCGCCCGCGTGTGAGGTGGCGTTACCTACACCGGGTAGCCACGATCCGCAGGGTGGACAGGGCTACTGCTTGGCGCTGGGGACGGCGAGGGGCTCGTCCGGAGCCTGCTTCTTCGCCTTCTCCATCTGCTCGCCGAGTTCGGTGAGGCGGTTGCGGCCCATGGCCTTGCGGACTTCGGGGAACCACTCCTTCTCTTCCTCCTCGACGTGGTGCCGGACGTTCTCCATCAGGACGGACATCTTGGCGTCGAACCGCTCGTCGCTCGGGTCGAGGTCCTTGAGTTCGGAGAGCATCCACAGCACGACGTGGTGCTCCTCCACGCTTTCCAGGACGTGGTCCTTGGTGTCGGGGGCAGCCTCGCGGGCTGCCGGGTAGAAGATCTGTTCCTCGATCCAGGTGTGGGTGGTGAGCTCGTCGATCACCTGGTCCGCGATCTTCCGTTTCTCGGCGTGGGCACCGTCGTCGGCCTTCTCGAACTGCTTGAAAAGCTTCTCGACCGTCTTGTGGTCTTCCTTGAGCAGTACGATCCCGTCCACCGGATCTCCTTCGATCGTCCATCGGGCGGTCAGCCGTCCACCCTGACCCCGTGTACCCGGTGGGGCGGCGGAGACACTGCCCAGCGGTGGGGATGGCCCGGACAGGCGACCATGCCTACGCCGAACGCTGACGTTCCTCCGGCCTTTCGGGGTGCACCCGGCCCCGCCCGAGGCGGGGGAGGGACCGGCCGGCGGTGGTCACCGGCGGCGGTTCCCGGTCTCGGGGGCGCTGTGCGCAAGGGGGCGAGCCGCAGGTCA
This sequence comes from Streptomyces sp. NPDC048269, assembly GCF_040652395.1. Lineage (NCBI taxonomy): Bacteria > Bacillati > Actinomycetota > Actinomycetes > Kitasatosporales > Streptomycetaceae > Streptomyces > Streptomyces sp. NPDC048269. The sequence continues at coordinate 19,967 of NZ_JBEZLW010000029.1, read as the reverse complement.
GCTCGCCGGGTACGGCGCGGCCTTGAGACGGCGGGCGAGGTGGGCGGTGTTCGCGGCGAGGGTGGCCGTGGTGCCGGCCGTCTTCTCGGGCGTCTTGTCGAGGTCCTGGTAGTCGGTGCCCTGCATGGCCTCGCCGACCCAGTAGGTCACGGCGTTCGGGGCGAGGGAGAAACCGACGTCGTTGAGTCCCTGGAAGAGGTCGGCGCTGACCTTGTGGGCGCCGTCCTCGTTGCCCACGACACAGACCGCGGCGACCTTCCCGTACGTGAGCATGCGGCCCTCGTCGTCGGTCTCGGAGACCTCCGCGTCCAGACGCTCCAGGACCCGCTGGGCGAGGCTGGACGGGTGGCCGAGCCAGATGGGCGTGGACAGGACGAGGATGTCGGCGCCCATGATCGTGTCGCGGATCTCCGGCCAGGCGTCCCCTCCGCCCATGTCCTTCTCCACGCCGGGCCGCACGTCGTGGTCGGCGATCCGGATGGTCTTGCCCGTGACGCCGTGGTCGGCCAGGGCGGCCATGGTCTGCTCGGCGAGCAGTTGGGAGCTGGACGGGGCGGGGGAGGGCGAAAGGGTGCAGACGAGGGCGACAGCACGGAGCGGGGTGTTCTTCAGGGGATCCATGGGGCCCGGCTACCCGCGCACCCGGCTTTGATGTCGTCGGCGGAGCGGAGTGCTTCCCCTTTTCCGCGGGCCGCACTGACATGACTGGCGCCGGGCTGGAAAGCCGCTGCGTATGACACTCCCACCGAAACGAGGCCGCGGCAGCGACCACGAGCGTCCCGACCGCGAGCGTCCTGACCGCGAGCGTCCCGACCACGAGCGTCCCGACGACGAGAGCGTTGCCGGCGAGGGGCCGGATGCGCAGGTCGAGGAGCGGGCCCCGGACCAGCCCTCGGAGCTGCCCGCGCGTTCCTGGCGGGCGGTGCTGCGCGGGACGGTCAAGGAGTTCCGGAACGACGAGCTGGCCGACCGCGCCGCTGCCCTGACGTACTACGGGGTGCTGGCACTCTTTCCCGCCCTCCTGGTACTCGTGTCCCTCCTGGGCGTGGCCGGGGAGTCGGTGACCGAGCAGGTGCTGGACAACTTGCGGAGACTGGCCCCCGGCTCCGCCCGGGACGTGATCAGCGATGCGGTCCAGCAGCTGCAGGGCCGCAGCGGCGTCGGATCGCTGCTGGCGGTCGTGGGTCTGGTCGTGGCCGTGTGGTCCGCCTCCGGCTACATCGCGGCGTTCATCCGCGCCTCGAACGCCGTCTACGACATCCCCGAAGGCCGCCCGGTCTGGAAGGTGCTGCCGCTCCGCCTGGCGCTCACCGTGACCCTGATGGTCCTCACGTGCGCCAGCGGGCTGATCGTCGTCTTCACCGGTGGCCTGGCCCGCCAGGCGGGCAGCGCCCTCGGGATCGGCGACAGCGCCCTGACGGTGTGGTCGGTCGCGAAATGGCCGGTCCTGGTGCTCCTCGTCACGATCATGATCGCGCTCCTGTACTGGGCCGCCCCCAACGCCAAGGGCCGCGGATTCAAATGGGTGACACCCGGCAGTCTCCTGGCCCTGCTGATCTGGATGATCGCCTCGGGAGGATTCGCCGTCTACGTCGCGAACTTTGCCTCCTACAACAAGACGTACGGCACGGTCGCGGGCGTGATCGTCTTCCTGGTCTGGCTGTGGATCACCAATCTCGCGATCCTCCTCGGACTGGAGTTCGACGCCGAAATGGCCCGGCAGCGCGCGATCGCCGGCGGGATGCCCAAGGACGAGGAACCGTATGTGCGGCCCCGCGACACCCGCGCGTGGAGCGAAGAGGACCGCCACCGCATGGAGCAGTGATCGTTCCCTCTGGGGGACGGGTGTCCGGGCGTTTGCTGGGTAGTCGCGCCGTGACAGAGGTCCGCAATTCAGCGAGGAGCGAGCGCCTCACAGGCTCCACGGCAGAGGAGAAGGCAGGGTGACGCGCCATGAGCACAGTAGAGCGGCAGACCCGGAGCACCGATGAATCCGTGAGCGTGCTGGTTTCGCGCGCTTCCCAGCAGATGTCGGAGCTGGTGCGCGAGGAGATGCAGCTGGCCCGGGCCGAGATGGCCGAGAAGGGCAGACTTTTCGGGAGGGGCGGCGGCCTCTTCGGAGCCGCGGGCCTGATCGGAATCCTGGCGGCGCAGGCTCTGATCGCCGCGTGCATCGCAGCGCTCGCGCTGGTCCTGCCGGTGTGGGCCTCGGCTCTCATCCTCGCGGTGGTGCTGGCGGTCGTTGCCGCCGTCGCTGCCGTGGCCGGAAGGAAGCAGATCGCCAAGGCCGGCGCCCCCGCCCCGGAACAGACCATCGACAGCGTCAAGGCAGACCTGGCCGAGATCAAGGAGAAAGCGCACCGATGACGAACGAACCGCGATCCGATATCGGCACGCCCACCCCCGACGAGCTGCGTGAGCAGGTCGAGCGCACCCGCGACGAACTCGGGCAGACCGTCGAGGCGTTGGCCGCCAAGGCCGACGTGAAGGCACAGACGAAGGAGAGGGCAACCGCTGTGAAGGAACAGGTCGCCGAGAAGACCGCCGTGGTCACCGACCAGATCCGCGCGAAGGCCCAGCAGGCCGCGCAGGTGGTGAAGGGGAGGACGCCCGAGCCCGTACTGGACCGGGCCGCTCAGGCATCCGGGCTGGTCGTTCAGGCCACGACCCGTGCCGGCCGGCTGGCGGCGGACAAGACCCCCGGCCCGGTACTCGACAAGGCCGGCCGGGCCGCGACGGCGGCACGCGCCCACCGCAAGCCGCTGCTCGCCGTGGGCGTCGCTCTGGTCGTCCTCCTGCTGGTGCGGCGCGGCCGCGGACGCCGATGAAGGCGTCCAAGATCGCCTACAAGCCGGTCGGGCTGGCACTGGGCGCCGTCAGCGGCATGATCGCGGGCGCCGCGTTCAAACAGGCCTGGAAGGTCATCGAGGGCGAAGGTGACGCCCCCGACGCCACGGACGAGGACCGCTCGTGGAAGGAGATCCTGATCGCCGCCGCCGTCCAGGGCGTGATCTTCGCCGTGGTCAAGGCTGCTGTCGAACGCTCGGGCGCCGTGGCCACCCGGCGCGTGACGGGCACTTGGCCGGGCTGACCGGCCGCGATGCACGGCCCCTGCGGGGCTGACCGGCGCTGCCCGCCGTAGTGGCCGCGGATGCACGGCCCCTCCCGGGCTGACCGGCCGCGATGCACGGCCGGACCTCCGCGATGAACGGCCGGCCCTGCGGGGCTGACCGGCGCTGCCCGCCGTAGTGGCCGCCTCCACGGCGGTTCATACGGCCGAGGGGCTAGGGCCGACGGCCGAAGGCCCCGAGCTTGAGCACGTGGCGCGATCCCGGACTGCGCCCACCAGCCGCCGGGGCCGGCGGCGCGGGCACGTCCTGACGCCGCGCTGCTCCTCGGCGCACCGTCACCTCGCCAGGACGGCGCGCGCGAGGAAGTGCCGTGCGGCGTCCTCGTAGACCGTCAGCCGCCATCCGGTGGGGTCGAGGACCGGCCGCAGGTTGGGTCCGGCGAGCGGGTCGGCGGGGCTCAGAGGGCGACCGTGGCGGGCAGCCCGCTCGGCGCGGCCCGCCGGGTGGAAGGATGCCGCGAACAATGCTGCATATGCCAGACCCTCAGAGAGGTGTGGCGCGGGAAAGGGCCGGGTGGCATGGCGCAGCCCCTGCTCGCCGAACACCGCGATCGGCGCGCAGGGGCTTCCTTCACCGCGCCCGCTGTGGCAGCGAGAGCCGCAAGCGGCCCAGGGGGCGGGTGTCCGCGGTCAGGGAACCAAGGGTCGACCCAGTGGGGCGACTGGTTCCGGACGCGGAATCCGGACAGGCGGGCCTGTCTGGTCACAGTGAATCATTCAAGAGGTCACTCTGCAATACGGCCAGCATCTGCAAGGAAAGAAGGCGAATTAGTCTCGCAGATGCAGATTTGAAGGCTCGGAGGGGAGGAAGGGGTCCCATCGGCTGGTCGTACCGGGGGTTAGCCCCACCCGGAGCCGGGCGGCTAGCGGGATCGTCCCCGGCGGTCGCATCCGGACATGCTGGGCTCCGTACCTACCGCTGATTTCCCAATGATTCCACAGGAGTTGGCTCGTGCGTGAGCAGGCATGGCAGAGGTTTCGTTCTTCCGGGCGGCAGCGGGTCGGTCGGCGCAGCGCCGTGCGGGCCGTGGCCGCGGTGGCCGCGGGAGCCATCGCGGTGGGTGGCCTGGCGCCGGCCGCGGCGTCCGCCACCGCCGGGCAGGACACCGTCCAGCAGGGCCTGAGCGCGCTGGTGGTCGCTGACGGCCTGCCCGCCGCGCTGGCGAGCGTCAAGGACCGGGAGGGCCGTACCCGTACCTACACCGCAGGGGTGGGCGACCTGGCCACCGGTGCGAAGGTGCCCAAGGACGGTCAGGTACGGATCGGCAGCAACACCAAGACGTTCACCGCGGTGGTCGTGCTGCAACTGGTCGGTGAGGGGAAGATCGGCCTCGACGCCACGGTCGACACCTATCTGCCGGGCCTCGTCCGCGGGGAGGGGATCGACGGACGCCGCATCACCGTCCGTCAGCTCCTGCAGCACACCAGCGGGCTTCCCGAGTACGAGGAAGACGTCACCGACGGCATCCTTCAGCACCGGTACTTCGAGCCCCGCGACCTCCTGGACATCGCGCTCCAGCGCAAGGCCGACTTCGCCCCCGGGCAGAAATGGGCGTACAGCAGCACGAACTACGTGGTGGCGGGCCTGATCGTCCAGAAGGTCACCGGCCGGCCCCTCGCCGAGGAGGTGGACCGGCGCGTCATCAAGCGCATCGGGCTGCGCCACACCTCTTTCCCGGCCCCTGGTGACATGGCCATCCGGGAACCCCACCCCCACGGCTACCACAGGGACGCGGCAGGCGGGCCGCTGCGCGACGTCACGGAATTGGATCCCTCCGCGGCCTGGGCGGCAGGCCAGATGGTCTCCACCAACTCCGACCTCAACCAGTTCTTCACCGCCCTCCTGGCCGGCCGTCTCCTCCCGGCGGCCCAGCTCACCCAGATGCGCACCACGGTCCCCATCGGTGACACCGGCGCCGGCTACGGCCTGGGGCTCATGAGCAGGCCACTGTCGTGCGGCGGTGTCTACTGGGGCCACGGCGGAGACATCCCTGGATACGAGACCCGCGGCGGAGTCACCGACGACGGCCGCGCCGCCGGCGTCGCGGTCACCAGCATCCCGGCCGGCGGGCCGGCCACGAAGCATCTCGAAAGTGTCGTGGACACGGCCCTGTGCCGCTGAACCGCTCCATCGGTGAACGCTGGACCGGGCAACGCCACTCCCACCGGCAGGAGGAGAGCTCACAGGTGCCCTCGGGGTGCGTGAGCGAGCCGGTGCACAGCCGCAACCGATGCCCGCGGGCATCGGAAAAGCCCGACCGCAGGCTGCCGTCATGCTTCTGACGTCCGGTACCACCACCGTCCCCACCGCAGCCGCCCAGGAGACCACCTGGGCGCGGGCCCGGGAGCCGGCCCACGAGGTCATCGTCGTCACGGGTTCGACTTCGGTCGGAGCCACCGACCAATTGCGCCGGCTGCTGCACGACGCCGGGGCGCGGATGGTCGTCGACACCGTGGCCTGCCGCCCCGGGCACCCGCAGCTGCTGGCCGGATTCGGCGGCGGGCGCCGGCTGGCTGGTGGCGTCCATGTCCGCGCACCGGGTCCCCCTGGGGCATGTCGCGATGGTGTTCCGGTCGGCCGATGAGCGGCCGACCGGAACAGCCGGGCTCAGGCGAGGTCGAACCTGTCGAGGTTCATCACCTTGTCCCACGCCGCCACGAAATCACGCACGAACTTCTCTCCCGCGTCCTTGGACGCGTAGACCTCCGAGATGGCTCGGAGCTGGGAGTGCGAACCGAAGACGAGGTCGACGGCGGTGGCGGTCCACTTGGCCTCGCCCGTGGCGCTGTCCCGGCCTTCGAACACGTTCTCGGCCGAGGTCGAGGCCTTCCACTCCGTACCCATGTCCAGCAGGTTGACGAAGAAGTCGTTGGTCAACGTCTCCGGCCGGTGGGTGAATACGCCGTGCGGGGACCGCCCGAAGCCGGTGTTCAGGGCCCGCATGCCGCCCGTCAGAACCGTCATCTCGGGTGCGGTCAGGGTCAACAGGTTGGCGCGGTCCAGCAGGAGGGTCTCCGGCGACAACTTCTCTCCCGCCCGGAGGTAGTTGCGGAACCCATCTGCCCTGGGTTCGAGTACGGCGAACGTCTCCACGTCGGTCTGCTCCTGCGAGGCGTCCGTGCGCCCCGGTGCGAACGGCACCGTGATGTCGTGTCCGGCGTTCTTCGCGGCCTGCTCGACGGCCGCGCACCCGCCCAGGACGATCAGGTCGGCGAGTGAGATCTTCGTCCGGCCGGTCTGTGAGCGGTTGAAGTCCTGCTGGATCCCCTCGAGGGTCTGCAGCACCTCGGTCACCTCGGGCTGGTCGTTGACCTCCCAGTCCTTCTGCGGTGCGAGCCGGATCCGCGCCCCGTTGGCCCCGCCACGCTTGTCGGTGCCGCGGAAGCTCGCCGCCGACGCCCAAGCGGTGGCGACCAGCTGGGAGATGGACAGGCCGGAGGCGAGGATCGTGCCCTTGAGAGCAGCGATGTCGCCGCCCGCGACCAGTTCGTGATCGACCTCGGGGACGGGGTCCTGCCACAGCTGCGGCTCGGGAACCCACGGGCCGAGGTACCGCGAGAGGGGTCCCATGTCGCGGTGCAGCAGCTTGTACCACGCCTTGGCGAACGCTTCCGCGAGCTTGTCCGGGTTCTCGTGGAAGCTCTTCGAGATCGGCCCGTAGACCGGATCCAGCTTCAGCGAGAGGTCCGTCGTCAGCATCATGGGAGCGTGCCTCTTCGACGGATCATGAGCATCGGGCACTGTGTCCTTGGCCGAGGGATCCGTGGGAGTCCACTGCTTCGCACCGGCCGGGCTCGTCGTCAGCTCCCAGTCGTACCGGAACAGGTTGTCCAGGTAGCCGTTGTCCCACTTCGTCGGCTCGGTGGTCCAGGCGCCCTCGAGCCCACTGGTGAGCGTGTCGGCGCCCATCCCGCTGCCGTGCGTGTTCCTCCAGCCGAGGCCTTGCTGCTCGATCGGGCAGGCCTCGGGTTCCGGACCGATGTACTCGGGGTCGACCGCACCGTGGCACTTGCCGAACGTATGGCCGCCGATGATGAGCGCGGCCGTCTCCTCGTCGTTCATCGCCATACGCCCGAACGTCTCGCGAATGTCGCGGGCGGCAGCCATCGGATCCGGATTTCCGTCGGGTCCTTCCGGATTGACGTAGATCAGTCCCATCTGCACGGCACCGAAAGGACCGGCGAGTTCCCTCTCGCCGCTGTAGCGCTCATCTCCGAGCCACGTGTCCTCGGGGCCCCAGAAGATTTCCTCGGGCTCCCAGATGTCCTCTCGCCCGAAGCCGAACCCGAACGTCTTGAACCCCATCGACTCCATGGCACAGTTACCGGCGAAGACCAGAAGATCGGCCCATGAGATTTTCCGGCCGTACTTCTGCTTGACCGGCCAGAGCAAACGGCGCGCCTTGTCGAGGCTCGCGTTGTCCGGCCAGCTGTTGAGGGGGGCAAAGCGCTGAGCGCCGGATCCGCCACCACCGCGGCCGTCTTCGATGCGGTACGTTCCCGCGGCGTGCCAACTCATCCGGATGAAGAGCGGCCCGTAGTGGCCGTAGTCGGCAGGCCACCAGGTCTGCGACGTCGTCATCAGCTCGAAGACGTCCTGCTTCAGCGCGTCGAGGTCCAGGGTCGCGAACTCTTCCGCGTAGTCGAAGTCCTCACCCATCGGATTGGACCGGGACGAGTGCTGGTGGAGAACCTGAAGGTCCAGCTGATTCGGCCACCAGTCCCGGTTCGTCCTGGGGCGAGTCGGCGCCGGGGCCGGGGAGGGGATTACTGGGTTCTCGCTTTCGCTGCCGGACACGTCCGTCCTTCTTCCTGTGTCGTGATTCCATCTGCTGGCTGCTGGCTCTTGAGTCGGCGTCCGTATGGTCGCGCACCGCAGACCGCACTGCTGCGAGAACACGCAGAGCACCCCGCGTAACAAGCGGTCAAAGTCCGAAGCCGTCCGGAAACTCGCTCAATTGGTCGACGGCCCCACCGGCCTTTGAGACGTGTGAGAAAAGTGATGCCTGCTGATCGCTTCCGGAAGGTCGCCTCATCCGCTTCCCGCCGGAACCCGGATGCATGGCGGTAAACTTCTGTTGTCCCGCCGAGTCTGAACAGGTGAATGCAAATGAGTGACCTGCTGGAACGACTGCGAGGGCGTGGCTGGCGCATGACGTCACAGCGGCGTGTCCTCGCGGAGGTCCTCGACGGTGAGCACGTGCACCTCACGGCCGACGAGGTGCACGCCCGCGCGGCACAGCGGCTGCCCGAAATCTCCCGGGCGACCGTCTACAACACCCTGGGTGAACTGGTCCTGCTCGGTGAGGTTCTGGAGGTCTCCGCCCACGGCCGCGTGAAGCGCTACGACCCCAATGCGCACGACTCGCACCAGCACCTGGTGTGCTCCGGCTGCGGCATGATCCGCGACGTCCACCCGACCGGCGATCCGCTGGCCGGCCTCCCGGCGGAGGAGCGGTTCGGCTTCACGGTGTCCGATGTCGAGGTCACCTACCGGGGGCTGTGCCCCTCCTGTGTTCCCGGTCCGCCGCACGTGTGACCTTGGCCGGTGATCACGGGGAGGTCTGCTCGAAGGGCGCGCCCCGGTATCCACAGCCGCGACACGTTGTCCGTGCGCGTCGTCCTGCGCTCGGCCGTACGGCATCGGCCGGGGCCGCCACGTCGGTGTGACGGGTGTCGACTTCCCCGGCCCCTCCCGCGCCTGAGGGTCACGGGCGCCGTACACCTTGCCCGGGTCCGAGCTCGGCCCCAAGTGTGCGCTCGGACCCGGGCTTCGCGGCGTGGGCGTACCGGTGGGCCGCGATGCCCCAGCACAGACCGAACAGCAGCCAGTACGGCGACCACAGCAGCAGGTCCCAGTACGCGAGCGTGCGCGCGAGTTCCGGGTCGGCGGGCGCTACGGAGGCCAGCCCGGTCAGCAGGCGCAGGTCACCGATGAACCCGTAGCCGAGGATCCCGACCGCGCGCGCCACCATGAACACGCATCCCGCCCAGGCTCCGCAGAGCAGCACCGCGCGGCGGAGCCTTCCGTGCGGCCGGAAGCGGCCGGAAAGGTGGAGCGCGGCGGCCGTCCCGACCAGGGCGAGCGCCACCGACTCCCAGTGTGCGGTCACCGTGCCCCCGGAGCGGGCGAGCAACTCGGCCCGGGCCTCGGGCGGCAGGGGGGTCTGGCGGACGAGGAATTCGCCGCCCAGGGCCCAGTCGAGCTTCATCGCGCCGTACGCCAACGCGCACCAGAAGGCCCCGTGGGCCGCGACGGCCGCACGGCTCCGCCTCCTCGTTCCCCTCCCCGTCCGGCGGATCATCGCCCCACCGCCTCGCGCGGTGCGCGCGTGCGCAGGAAGTACGACACGCCGACGACGCACCAGGCGGCGAGCTGGGCCGCCGACGCCACCCCGTCGGCCACCACGCCCCACCCGCCGGACGCCGGGTCGAGACCCTCGCGGCGCAGGGTGATCACCACTCCGAGCGCCTGCATCACCAGGGCGACCGCGAGGGCGCCCAGCAGCATCCAGCGCGGAATCCCCGCGCCCCGGCGGGTGACGGTCGCCAGCGCCACGCCCGCCGCCAGCGCGCCCAGGAGTGCGTTCCCCGCCTGTGCGAGCGCGGGGTGCTCGAAGCGTGCTTGCACCGCCTCGGGCGCGGGATGGCCGGGCATCCCTATCTCGCCGCGCGCCGCCATGTACACCTTGAGCCCCGAATACACCAGCATGGACGCGACGGCGAGACCTGCGGCCAGCCACACGAAGCGCCCTGCGGGCGCGGGCCGCGCGGGTGCGAACAGCTTCCGGCGGGCCAGGTGTGCGTACCTCTCAACGGTCATGTTCCCGATGCTGTCGGGAACCGTCGGGTGGCGCGTCCTGCCCGAGGAGCAGCGGCCTCCCCCGGGTGGGGGAGGAGCACCTGCTACTCGCGTGCAACGGGCCTCACTCCCACCGCTCCAGGGCCGTGAGTACCTGCGCCGCGCCGTCCTCTCCGGCGATGCCGGTGGCCAGGCGCCGGGAGCGGGCGGAAGTCCGGCAGTCGCGGGTCGGGTTGCCGGCCGGGAGGTGTTACGGGCCACCAGTGGTCGCAGACCCGGTGGCCTTCGGGCCAGTCGGCGGGGCGCCGGACGACCCGCGGACTGAAGCCGTGCGGGACGAGGCGGTCGCGCGGCGGACCCAGCGGACCCCCGAACCTCCGTGGCGTACGCGCCGTGCCGAGGACGCGCAGAACCGGGCCGGTTTCCGCCCGAGCCGGTCGTCGGTCGCGCCGTGCGCCGGGTTGCCGGGTCCGGCGGTGCCGCGTTGCACGCGCTCACCGCCCACGAGCACCCCTGTCACCTCGCGGGGCCCGTGCCGGGGAGGAGGAATGCGCGCCGCTCCTCGGCGGTCAGTTCGTGGAAGAGGCGGGACCGGGTACGCCGCAGAAGGGTGTCGGACTCGGCGGCCGACACGTCCCAGATCCGCACCGTGCGGTCGCGCGACGCGGTCACCAGGCGGGAGCCGTCCGGGCTCCAGTCCAGGCCGTTGATCCAGTCGGCGCCCACCGCCACGACCGCGAGCTGGGTGGCCGCGCCGGGGTCCCAGAGGCGGACGGTGCGGTCCCGGGAGGCGGAGGCGATCCGGGTGCCGTCCGGCGACCAGACCACGCGCTGTACCCGGTCCTCGTGGCCGGTCATGACCGCGAGTTCGGTGCCGGCGAAGGGGTCCCAGAGGCGAAGCGTACGGTCGCGGGAGCCGGTGACGAGCCGACGGCCGTCCGGCGACCAGTCGATCTTCCAGGCGTGGTCCTCGTGGCCGCGCAGGACGGTGACCGTCTCGCCGGAGCCCGTGTCCCAGACGATGACCGCCCGCCCGGTGCCGGAGGTGGCGAGATGGCGGCCGTCCGGGGACCAGGCCGTGCCGGTGAGCCAGTCGTCCTGGCCGCGGGCGCGGCGGCCGGCCGGCAGGACGTGACGGACGTCGCCGGTGGCGGCGTCCCAGATCCGTACCGTGCTGTCGCGCGAGGCGGTGGCGACCCGGGTGCCGTCCGGCGACCAGGAGACGTCCGACAGCTCGTCCCGGTGGCCGCGCAGCGTCGTACGGGCGGTCCCGTTCCCGGGACGCCACAGGAGGGCCCGGCCGTCGCGCAGGGCCGCCGCCACCCGGGCGCCGTCGGGCGACCAGGCGACGTCCGCGACCTCTCCGGCGGGGCGCAGTACGCCCGCGGGCCGGCCCGAGTGCGCGTCCCAGACGCGGACCGTGCCGTCCTGGGAGGCGCTGGCGATGCGCGCGCCGTCCGGGGACCAGGCGGCCTGCCACACCGAATCCTCGTGGCCGTACAGGGCGTTGGTGGCTTCGCCGACGTCCCAGACGGCGAGGACGCGGTCGCGGGAGGCGCTGGCCAGCCGCTCCCCGTCGGGCGACCAGGCGAGGTCGTACACGGTGTCGGTGTGGCCGCTCAGCCAGAGTCCGGCGTCGGCCGTCGTGCCCTCGCCGGCCGCGTCCTCGGTCTCGGCGCCCTCGGGAAGTCGCCAGACGCGCACGGTACGGTCCTGGTCGCCCGCGGCGAGCCGCCGTCCGTCCGGGGACCAGGCCAGGCAGTTGAGGCCGTCCATGCTGTCGAGCCGCTGTCGTACGGTCCAGGAGGCGGTGGACCAGATCCGCACCGTGCGGTCCTTGGACGCGGAGGCGAGGCGGGACCCGTCCGGGGACCAGCGGACGGATTCGACCGTGTCCTGATGGTCCCGCAGCACCCGGAGGGTCTCACCCGTGGCCGCGTCCCAGATGCGTACGATCGCGTCCTCGCCCGAGCTGGCGATCCGGCTGCCGTCGGGGGACCAGGCCACGCTCCACACCGTACGGGTGTGCCCCCGGAGGGCGGAGACCTCGGCGTACGGGGCCGCCGGACCGGTGTCCCACACCCGCAGGACGCGGTCGCTGCCCGAGGAGACGAGGCGGCTTCCGTCGGGAGCCCAGGCGAGGCTGGTGACGCCCTCGGCGCGGCCGCCCGCGGGCTCGGCGTGCCGCAGTTCGGCCAGGAGCGCCCAGGTCTCGGTGTCCCAGACGCTCACCGTCCCCTCACGGGCGCCGCACGCGATCCGGCGGCCGCCGGGCGACCAGGCCATGGCGCGGATCCAGCCGCCCTGTTCGATGTGGACGGCCGGCTCGGCCGTGTCGGCTTCGGCGCCCGTCGTGTTCCACACCCGCAGGCCGCCTTCGCCGGAGGCGGCCGCCAAGCGGCTCCCGTCGGGCGACCAGGCCGTGCCCGTCACGGCGCGCGCGAAGCACCGGTGGGCGGTACGGAGGCGGGAGGCGCCCAGTGCGGTCCGCAGCGCCTGGGCGAGCGCCGGCGTGAGCCCGCACTCGTCGGCCGCGGCGAGTCCCGCCGCGATGGCCAGCTCCGGTTTGTGCTCCGCGCTTTCGAGCACGCGCAGGGCGACCGCGTCCGCCGTGCGCGCCATCGTGGCCCGGTCCGCCCGCGCCGAACTGTCGAGGAACTCCGCGACCAGCGGCGCCGTGCCCAGCGACCGGGCGGCGCCGTCCAGCCACTGCCGAGCCAGGGCCAGCCGTTCGCCGGTCAGCAGGTAGGCGTCAGGGCGTCCGGCGTGCTCCCAGTCCTGGGACCAGCGCTCCAGTTCGGTGCGCCGGCGCAGCTCCTCGGTGCGGGCGGCGACCGCCTGGCTGAGCGGCGGCCAGCGCCGGAACAGGGCCTCGTGGGCCACGTCCAGCGTGCCGCCGTCACCGGTCAGCAGCCGGCCGGCCACGAAGGCTTCGGCGACTTCCCGTTCCGCCGGTTCCAGGTCGGCGCGCGGCACCCGGCGGCGGGTGGGCTCGCTGCGGTCGACGGTGACGAACCGCAGGAGGGTGGGGAGGACGGGAGCGGCCGCACCCAGCTCTGCCGTGATCCTGTCCGCCCGGTCGGACAGGGCTCCGGCCACGCCGCCGAGGGCCCGGTACGTCTCGTCGGTCACCGTACCGCCGGATCCGCCGGCCCGCAGGTAGAGCTCTTGCAGGGTGTACGCGAGCAGCGGGAGCGCGTCGCCGCCCCCGCATTCGTCGACCATGCGGGCGACGACCCCGGGAGCGAAGGTGAGGCCGGCCTGTTGGGCGGGCCGCTCGATGACCTCGTACAGCTCCTCGCGGCCGAGCGTGCCGATGGCCACGGGGTCCCGTACCAGCTCGGCGCATCCGGTCTCCTCCAGGAAGGCCGTGAGGAAGTCGGAGCGCAGGGTGGCGACCACCCACAGCTGCGGATCCCGGCCCAGGGCGTCGCGCAGGGCGGCCAGGAAGGCGGTGCGCTCCTGGGGGCCGGACAGGGTGAGCAGCTCCTCCAGCTGGTCGACCACGAGCAATGCTGGCCGGGTGTCGGGCAGTTGGTCCAGCCGCCGGTGCAGTGCGCCGACCGGGTCCACACCGGGCGAGAACGGCTCGGCGACCGCCCAGCGCCTGCGCCGTCGGGCCAGCGCGGGCAGCAGGCCGGCCCGTACGAGGGAGGACTTGCCGCTGCCGGACGGCCCGATGACGCTCACGCACCGGCCCGCCCGGCCGGGCGCCACCGGGTGCAGCCGGCCGACCAGCTCGGCGACCTCACGGTCACGGCCGAAGAACACGGCCGCGTCGGCCTCGGTGAAGGCTTCCAGCCCGGGATACGGCGGCTGGTCGGACTCCCAGGTACGCCGGACGGCGACGGGCCGGTCGAGGTAGTGCAGCCAGACCTGTCCGACGACGAGGACCAGCAGTGCGACGCCGATCAGCGGCACGGACCACGTCCGCAACAGACGCAGCGGGAGCGGGACTTGGCCCTCTCCGCTGGTCGCGTAGTTCGTCGCGATGGCCAGCAGGGCCCCGACGAGGACGAGTAGGACATCGAGTACGAGTTTGAGCGGCCGCCGATCCACGGCACCAACGTAACCGGTGGGTCCGGGAAGCGGATCCGGGCCCCCGACGTCGTGACGCCGGCGCCCTTGACGCCCTGGCACCGACCCCCGCGACGGGTTCGCGCCTCACTCTGCCGTGGAGAGGACGGGTGAAGGCTTGAAGCCCTTGGCGATGAGCCGGACGGCGAGGGCCACTTCCCAGGCGAACACGGGGACGGCCGCGAGCGACCCCGCCACGGAGACCTGCTCGTAGAGCCCGAACATCACGGCCGTCGCCGATACGCAGATCAGCGGGCCCCCGACCAGACCCAGTACGGCGATGAACCGGGGCACGAGACCCGAGCGGTACATCAACCACGCCAGAACCAGAGTGTTGGCGCCCAGAATGAAGTTCGGCCCGAAGAGGAAGGTCCAGTCGTGGATCGCCGTCAGGGTCTCGCCGGCCGTGGCGAGGGACGCCGCATCGCCGCCCGAGCCGCCCGAGCCGCCCGTGAAGTTCCTCCGCAACGTCACCACCGACAGCAGGCTGATGGTGCCGACGAGGATGACGGCCGCTTCGAGGAGGCGGGCGCAGACGTAGCCCAGTGCGGCCCCTTCGTTCTGCCGCTTGACGACCGGGAACAGTGTGACCCCGGTGCCGATGACGGCCATCGCGAGGACGATCTCGAACAACGCCCCCAGGAACACCCGGGTGTCGGCGCCGGAACCGACCACGTAGTCCGCACCCTCGAGAACGGGACCGTACAGCGCGAGCCCGCCGATCGCGCTGACCTCCGTCACGAGGAAGAACGCACCCGCGACGACGGCGATTTTTCTAGCTGAGTCCATCGGGACCCTCCCCCTGTGCTGGTGTACGGCGTACACCTGTCGCTCACGTTAGGTGTACGCCGTACACTCGTCAAGGCCGGATGCCGGTCCACGGTTGATCACAGGGAGCTGATCGATATGGCGCAGCAGACGGACGCGGGACGCCGGACCCCGCTCAGCAGGGACCGGGTGCTGCACGCCGCCGTCGCGCTGGCCGACGACATCGGGATCGAAGGGCTCAGCATGCGCAAGCTCGCGCAGGAGCTGGGCGTGGTGCCGATGGCGCTCTACAAGCACGTCGCCAACAGGGAGCGGCTCCTGGACGGCATGGTGGACGTCGTCGTCGGCGGGATCGACCCTCCGGCTCCGGGCGCCGACTGGCAGAGCGCGGTCCGGCAGCGGATCCTCTCGGCGCGGCGCGCCCTCCTGGGGCACCCCTGGGCCGCTCAGGTGATCCGGTCGCGGACCAGTCCCACACCGGTCCTGCTCGCATACATGGACTCGGTGATCGGGATGTTCCGGACCGGCGGCTTCTCCGTCGATCTGACGCATCACGTGATGCACGCCCTGGGCAGCCGCATGCTGGGGTTCGCCCAGGAGCTCTTCGACGACGCGCCGAGCCCCGACCCGGGCGCCGAGGCCGCCCCGCCCCCGGAGGCCGCGCCCCCGTACCCGTACGTGACGGAGCTGGCCATGGCGGTGGCCCACGACGGGGAGTCCGTCGTGGGCCGAGGCTGTGACGACCAGTTCGAGTTCGAGTTCGCCCTGGACCTCCTCCTGGACGGCTTCGAACGGCTCCGGCGGCAGGGGTGGACTTCCGGCAGGTGATGCAGTCGCCGCCCGCGCCGGGCGGTCGGCCCGGCGGGGCATGTGTGGTTTCAAGAGGTGACGGCTGGGAGAGCCGCCCGGGGGCCTTCCGTTCTACGAGGCGGCCCGCCCGCCCCGTCGAGGGGGCGGGCGGGTTCCGGTCACCGATTGCCGGAAATCAGGGGGACGGGCTGATCTGTACCGTCGTGAGCGCGCCCCCTGCGGCCTCCTTGACCACCGCGATCCGGGTACCCGTGTCCGGCACCTTGACCCCGACCTGCGGCAGCTCGGGGTTCCAGTACGCCCCCTTGCGGTCGTCGAAGACGGAGACGCCCGGCCGGGCCGGGATCACCGTCGGCGTGCCCGCCTTGTGCAGGACGATCCGCTCGCTCGCCCGCAGCGAGAACGGCGCGTCGAACGTCTGCGCGCGGGCACCGAGCAGTGAGCCGTCCGCGTGCCGCAGTGGATCGGGACGGGCGTCTACCGGCAGCAGCATGCCGGCCCCCGGGTGGGCCTTGGTGGTGTTGTCGCTGTAGGCCGTGTCCCACAGCCAGATCAGCACGCCCTGCTGGTAGGGGAAGAATTCCACCTGGTCGCCGGTGAACCCGAAGTTGTACGGGCCCGTCTTCAGGTAGGTGCCGTACCCGGTGTAGCGCCGGTTCTCGACCAGGTAGGCGCGCGGGTGCCGCTCGCTGCCGGTACGGCCCTCCGTACGCGACCACTTGACGGTGCTCCAGCCGTTCATCCCCTGCTCCGCGCCGTCGCGCAGCACCTCGCGGTCGTCCGCGGTGATCCGGATGTCGTCGAAGGTGACGCCCTTGCCGTGGGTGTTGCCGTCGGACGTGACGCGCAGCCGCAGCTGGAAGCTCCGTCCCGCGAACCGGTCCAGCGGGACACCGAGTTCCGCCCAGCCGGACGAGGTTCCCGACACCCCCTTGGCCGGGATGGCCGTCGCGTTCACCGTGCCGGGGAGCGCGGCCCAGGTGGCGCCGCCGTCCGTGGAGGCCTCCACCGTCAGGAAGTCGAAGTCCTGCTCGATGTCGTACCAGACCCGCGCGTCCAGCCTGGCGGGTCCGGCCGAACCGGTGAGGTCCACCGTCCGGCCGAGAACGTTGTCCATGAAGTCCCCGGTGCCGCTCCACCACTGGCTGCCTCCCTCGTACGGGTCGGTCAGCTCGGTCCGGGTCTCCGAAGGCGGCAGGTGTACCAGCAGGGCTTGCGGATCCTCGGTGTTGTAGGCGGAGACGCCCAGCACCGCGCGCGTCTTGCGGCCCGCGTCGGCCTCCGTGTACTCCAGCCAGCCGAGCTGCAGCTTGCTCCACGGGTCGAGGTCGCCGGGGAACGCCCCGGTGGTGTTGCGTCCCTTCGCGAGGTACGAGCCCGAGGACATCAGCGACCAGAAGTTGACGCTGTTGTCCCCGTCCGAGCTGTACAGGTCCGGAAGGCCCAGATCGTGGCCGAACTCGTGGGCGAACAGGCCCGCACCGCTGTTCTCGCCCCCTGTCAGGTAGTCGCCGGCCCAGATACCGGTGTCGCCGACCGGGGTGCCGCCCGCCTTGTTGCCCTCGGGGCCCGCGCTGCCGGCCTGGTTCCAGTACGCGAACCAGCGGTGGGCCCAGACGGCGTCCTTGCCCTGGGTTCCGCCGCCCCAGGTCTGGTCCTTTCCGGCGTGCACGACCACGAGGTGGTCGAGGTAGCCGTCCGGCTCGTCGAAGTTCCCGTCGTGGTCGGCGTCGTAGCGGTCCCACACGTCGTACTCGGCGAGCTGCGCCTTGATCTGCTCGGGCGTACGGCCCTTGGCCCGCTCGGCGGCGTACCAGGAGGTCGTGGCGTCCCGGATCATGTCCCAGTTGGTGCGGCACTGGCCGGGCTCCGAGCAGTTGTCGGTGCCGTAACGGGCCTCGTTCCAAGGGAGCTTGACCCAGTCCGAAACCGTGCCGTCCATGTCGTAGCGGCCGGAGGACTGGAGCCGGTAGTAGGCGCGCATGGACCCCGACTCCGGATCCGTGGAGAAGAACTGGCGCTGGTAGAAGGAGCGGTCGAAGTTCCGGCGCCACAGGGTGTGGTTGTCGTCGGAAGCAGGCCTGCCGATGGCGTCGTGCCGGGGGCCGGGGGCGCCGCCGAAGCGGGGCTTGCCCTCGAACTCGGTCGTGTTGTCCACCTGGTCGCCGAACTCGGCGAGGATGACGAAGACCTTGTCCTTGCGTTCCTGGGCGAGCTCGACGTACCGGTCGCCGACCTTGGCCCGGCGCGGCAGCGTCCCGGGCGCGCCCGCCCGCAGGCCGGCCGGTCCGCCGGCGGCGACTCCTTCGAGCGCCTGGCGCCGCAGGGCCTGGCGCTGCAGTTCCAGCGGTGCGGGCGGTGGGGCGGGGGCGTGCTCGGCCTGCCGTGCTGCGCCCGGCGGAGGGGGCGGCGGTGTGGTGGCGGCGAGCGCGGGGGTGGTGAGCAGGGCGAACGATATCGCCGCTCCCACCAGGGCGAGTCTGCGCAACGTGGCGGCCCTTTCACGAAGTTGGGGCGAATGGGTGCATGAGCGCAGGTAATATTTCACATGTGACAGGTCATGGGTAGATGTGGATCGGGATCGATGGTGCACCGCGCACGCGGGCGGCGAGGGGGGCGAGGGGTCGATCATCAGCGCCCGTCCGCCGAGGCGGGCCGACACCTCCGGGCCGATCCGATCAAGAGTGCTGCCGATCATCCGGGCGGCGTCCGCCCGAGTCGCGCCCGGTGGTGCCGACGGCTGGCGGAGGCAGCGGGGCCAGACCTGGAGACCCGGCTTGACCAGGGATTATGCGGCCGAGGGGGGTGGTGGGGTGCACACAGCTGGCACCCCCTGAGTGATCAGAACGACGGCGGGTTAGCATATGAGCGCCGCCTAGCTCGAAAGATAAACCTGTGACTGTCAAAGACGACTCGTTCACCAACTGGAAAAACCGCGAGGAGATCGCGGAGTCGATGATTCCGATCATCGGGAAGCTGCACCGGGAGCAGGACGTCACCGTCCTCCTCCACAGCCGCTCCCTGGTGAACAAGTCGGTGGTCAGCATCCTCAAGACCCACCGGTTCGCCCGGCAGATCGACGGTGAGGAACTCTCGGTCACCGAGACGATGCCGTTCCTCCAGGCGCTCGCCGCGCTGGACCTCGGACCTTCCCAGATCGACATCGGCATGCTCGCCGCGAACTACAAGGCCGACGACCACGGTCTGTCGGTGGAGGAGTTCACCGCCCAGGCCGTCGCCGGCGCCACCGGTGAGAACAAGCTCGAGCGCGGCGCCGGCCGCGACGTCGTCCTCTACGGCTTCGGCCGCATCGGCCGCCTCGTCGCCCGCCTGCTGATCGAGAAGGCCGGCTCCGGCAACGGCCTGCGGCTGCGTGCCATCGTCGTCCGCGGTGGCGGCGAGCAGGACCTCGTCAAGCGCGCCTCGCTGCTGCGCCGCGACTCGATCCACGGCCAGTTCCAGGGCACGATCACGGTCGACGAGGCGAACAGCACGATCATCGCCAACGGCAACGCGATCCGGGTGATCTACGCCAACGACCCGTCCGAGGTCGACTACACGGCGTACGGGATCAAGGACGCCATCCTGATCGACAACACCGGCAAGTGGCGCGACCGCGAGGGCCTGTCCAAGCACCTGCGCCCCGGCATCGACAAGGTCGTCCTGACCGCCCCGGGCAAGGGCGACGTCCCGAACATCGTGCACGGCGTCAACCACGACACGATCAAGCCGGACGAGCGGATCCTGTCCTGCGCCTCCTGCACCACCAACGCCATCGTCCCGCCGCTGAAGGCCATGGACGACGAGTACGGCGTGCTGCGCGGCCACGTGGAGACCGTCCACTCGTTCACGAACGACCAGAACCTGCTGGACAACTACCACAAGGCCGACCGCCGCGGCCGGTCCGCGCCGCTCAACATGGTCATCACCGAGACCGGTGCCGCCTCGGCCGTCGCGAAGGCGCTGCCCGACCTCAAGGCGCCGATCACCGGCAGCTCGATCCGCGTCCCCGTCCCGGACGTCTCGATCGCGATCCTGAGCCTGCGCCTGGGCCGTGAGACCACCCGCGAGGAGGTCCTCGAGTACCTCCGGGGCGTCTCGCTGCACTCGCCGCTCAAGCGCCAGATCGACTTCACCACCGCTCCTGACGCGGTCTCCATGGACTTCGTCGGCTCGCGCCACTCCTCGATCGTCGACGCCGGCGCCACCAAGGTCGACGGCGACAACGCGATCCTCTACCTCTGGTACGACAACGAGTTCGGCTACTCGTGCCAGGTCATCCGCGTCGTCCAGCACGTGTCCGGGGTGGAGTACCCGACCTACCCGGTTCCGCTGGTCTGATCCGCGCCACCGACCGCCGGCTGCCGCTCAGAGCGGCAG
>NZ_JBEZLW010000028.1:0-89475 GCF_040652395.1 Streptomyces sp. NPDC048269 | reverse complement strand
GCCCCATCCGGCCGGGGCACGGGCCTCCCGCACCTCGTACCCCAGGGGCCGTCCGTGACCATCGAGCACAGCTACCGCCAGCCCGGAACGGTCCTCACCGACCACCGGTTCACCGTCCCCCTGGACCACGCGCGTCCGGACGGCGAGCAGATCGAGCTGTACGCCCGCGAGGTCGTCGCCTCCGGCAAGGACCCGGCGTTCCTGCCGTGGCTGCTGTACCTGGAGGGCGGACCCGGCTTCGGCGCCCGGCGCTTCACCGGCCGGCAGGCGTGGCTCGAGCGGGCGCTGGCCGACTACCGCGTACTCCTGCTCGACCAGCGCGGAACCGGCCGTTCCACCCCGGTGAACAGGCAGACCCTGCCCCTGCGCGGCACCCCCGCGCAGCAGGCCGAGTACCTCGCCCACTTCCGGTCCGACTCCATCGTGCGCGACGCCGAGGCCATCCGCCCCGCCCTGACCGGCGGCGCTCCGTGGACCGTGCTCGGCCAGAGCTTCGGCGGATTCTGCACGACCCACTACCTCTCCACCGCCCCCGAGGGCCTCACCGCCGCCCTGATCACCGGCGGCCTCCCGTCCCTGACCGCCACCGCCGACGAGGTGTACGAGGCCTCGTACCCCCGCATCGAGCGCAAGAACCTGGCGCACTACGCCCGATACCCGATGGACGTGGAGCGCGCCCGCCGGATCGCGGCCCACCTCGCGGAGCGCCCGGCCGAACTCCCCGGCGGCTACCGGCTCACCGTCGAGGCGTTCCAGTCCCTCGGTCTGATGCTCGGGTCCGGTGACGGCAGCCACCAGCTGCACTACCTCCTGGAGGACGCCTTCGTCCCCTCCGCCGCCGGACCGGCCCTCTCCGACGCCTTCCTGGAGGGAGCCCGGGCGCACCTCTCCTTCGCCGGGCACCCCCTCTACGCCCTGGTCCACGAGTCGATCTACGCCCAGGACCCGGCCGCGCCCACCGCCTGGGCCGCCGAGCGGGTGCGCGCGGGCCACCCGCGCTTCGACGCCGCCAAGACCCTCGCGGGCGACGAACCCCTCCTCTTCACCGGCGAGACCATCCACCCCTGGCACTTCACCGCCGACCCCTCGCTCGTCCCGCTGCGCGAGACCGCCGAGTTGCTGGCCGCCCGTACCGGCTGGGGGCCCCTCTACGCCCCGGACCGGCTCGCCGCCAACGAGGTGCCGGTGGCCGCGGCCGTCTACCACGACGACATGTACGTCGACACCGCGCACTCGCTGGAGACCGCCCGTGCGATCCGGGGCCTGCGGACCTGGGTGACGGACGAGTTCGAGCACGACGGCGTCCGCGCGGGCGGCCCCCGCGTGCTGGACCGGCTGCTGGCCCTCGTACAGGGCGACGCCTGAGACCGGCACGGCCCAACCGCCCCGCCCGCGCCGGTCCGTTCGCATAGTGTGCGACCCATGACCGAACAGCATGATCGGCCCGCCGCCTTGCAGCCCATGCCCACCGACTGGCAGCGCGCCCTCGCCGTCGTCGCCCACCCGGACGACCTGGAGTACGGCTGCGCGGCCGCGATCGCGGACTGGACCGACGGCGGCCGCGAGGTCGTCTACCTCCTCGCCACGCGCGGCGAGGCGGGCATCGACACCACCGCCCCGGCCGACTGCGCCGCGCTGCGCGAGGCGGAGCAGCGGGCGAGCGCCGCCGTCGTCGGGGTGTCCGAGGTGGAGTTCCTCGATTACCAGGACGGCATCATCGAGTACGGGCTCGGCCTGCGCCGGGACATCGCGGCGGCCATCCGCCGGCACCGCCCCGAGCTGGTCGTCACCCTCAACCACCGGGACACCTGGGGCGGCGCGGAGGGCGGTGGCTACTGGAACACCCCCGACCACAAGGCCGTCGGCCGCGCCGTCCTGGACGCGGCCGGAGACGCCGGCAACCGGTGGATCTTCCCCGAACTCCTCACCGAGCAGGGGCTGGAGCCGTGGAACGGGGTGCGCTGGGTCGCGGTGGCCGGAACCAGCACGCCGACGCACGCGGCCGACGCCGGCCCGGGCCTGGAGCGTTCGGTCAAGTCCCTGCTGGAGCACAAGGCGTACATCGAGGTGCTCACGGACCAGGACCCCGAGGAATACGTCCGTACCTTCCTCACCGGCAACGCCCAGCAGGCGGCGGCCCGGTTCGGCGGCCGCCCGGCGGTCCCGTTCGAGGTCTTCCCCCGCTGACCGGACCCCTCTAGGCTGACGATCCGTCAGGTCATAACGGGGGTGCAGGCCAGGGTGATCGACACCGTAGCCACGGACATCGCGGAGGGTGAGGAGCGGATCCGGCTGGAGACAGCGGACGGTGTCGCGGTCCTCACCCTGTGCCGTCCGGACAAACTCAACGGCTGGACCTGGGAGTCCACGCGCCAGCTGGGCCTGCTGGCGGACCGCGTCCGCTTCGACCCCTCGGTGCGGGCCGTACTGCTGCGCGCCGAGGGCCGGGCCTTCTGCGCGGGCATCGACGTGACCGCCCCCGGCGGCGCGATCACGGGCGGTACCGCCGCCGAGCGGACCCGCAACTACTACGAGGCCATCCGCTGGGTCCACGAGCGGTTCGAGGTCCTCTCCCGCCTCCCGCAGCCGGTGGTGGCCGCCGTACAGGGCTACTGCCTCGGCTTCGGCTTCGAGCTGGCACTGATGGCCGACATCCGGGTGGCGGCCGAGGACGCCGTCTTCGCCCTGCCGGAGGCGCAGCTGGGGGTGGCGGTGGACGCGGGCGGTGACCTGCGCATCGCCCGCGAGGCCGGCGCCGGCTGGGCCAAGTACCTGGCCCTGACCGGCCGGCGCATCGACGCGGCGACGGCTGGGCGGCTGAACCTGGTCCAACTGGTCGTCCCCGTCGAGGAGCTGGAGTCGGCCGCGCGGACGCTGGCGGCGGAGATCGCCGCGAACGCCCCCCTCGCCGTCCAGGGCATCAAACGCGCCGTCGACGCCTACGCGGACGCGGCCCTCCCCGCGGCCCTCGACCGCGTCGCGATGACGGGGGCTCTCACCCTCGCCTCCGACGACTGCCGCGAGGGCTACGCGGCCAAGGCGGCCCGCCGCCCGCCGCACTTCACCGGAGGCTAGGCCTGTCCGCCCTGTCCGCCCTGTCCGCCCTGTCCGACCCGAACGGCCCGCGCCCCAGTTGTTCCCGTACCGGCACGACCTCGGGGTTGACCAGGGCCCGGCGCTGCCAGTTCGCGCCGTCGACCACCAGCGTGTGGCCGGTGACGAACCGGGCATAGGGCGAGGCCAGGAAGGTCGCGGCCCAGCCCAGTTCGCGCGGGGCGCCCACGCGGAGGGCGGGCTGCCGGGCGTCCGTGGAGTCCGGCGCGGAGCGCTCCAGGCCGCCCCGGATGTCCCCGGTCATGTCGGCGTGCGGGAACAGCCCGGGGACGAGCCCGTTGATCTGGATGCCGTACGGTCCCCACTCGACGGCGAGGGTCTCCACCAGGTTCTTCACCCCCGCCTTGGCGGCCGCGCTGTGCGCGAAGCCCGGTCCGCCCGTCCACGCGTACGAGGCGCCGATGTTCACGATCGAACCGGGGGTGCCCGCGGCGAGGTGGCGCCGGCCGAACTCACGGGTCATGAACCAGGTGCCGGTCAGGGTGATGTCCACCACCGCCCGCCAGGCATTGGGGGACAGGTCCTCGGCCGGGGAGGGGAAGTTCGCGGCGGCGTTGTTGACCAGGACGTCCGGCGGCCCGAGCGCGGCCTCCGCCGCATCGAAGAGCTCCGCGACCCGCTCGGGGTCCCGGATGTCGCAGACGGCGGCCGTCACCCGGCCCGCGCCGGGTACGGCCGCCAGCTCCTCCCGCGCCGCCTTGAGCTGCTCGGCGCGGCGGCTCGCGATCACCAGATCGGCGCCGAGCCGCGCGAACTCGGCGGCGATGGCCTTGCCGAGCCCGGTGCCGCCGCCGGTCACGAGGACCACCTGCCCCGCGTACGTGCCGGGAGGCAGGGCGGCGGCGCCGAGCGGTGGTGGCGCGGGCAGGCCGCGCCGGTCGTCGTCCTTCATGGGGCATCGATAGCGCGCGGGCGCTCAGAACACCATGCCCGTGGCAGCGCCCACCGCTACGGCAGGTACGCCTGCTTGGTGGCGCAGGTCCAGATCACCGGCTTCAGCTTGCCCTTGGCGTTGACGGCGGCTCCGCCGACCCGGCCGTCGTCGGAGACCGACTCGGCCGCGCTGGCCCCGTTCGCGGCGAGCCGCGGCAGGGCGAGTACCGGCCCCGTGCCCGGCCACAGCTGCGCCTGGTCGGGCACGGCCTGCTCCTCCGGGTGGAACTTGGCGGTGCCGACGGTGACGCGGGTGGTCGGGCTGATCGCCTCGAAGGTTCCGTACGGGTGGGTGTTCAGCACGCCGGGGGAGGTTCCGGCCGTGGTGTACGGCGGCGCCCAGGTCCACGGCTTGTACTGGTACCCGGGCCCGTACCAGTCGTATCCGACGACGTGGCCGTTCTCGTCGAGGTCCTGGACGTAGCTCTCCTGCGCGGTGGGGGAGAGGTACCTGGCCGGTCCGCCGTCACCCGGCCAGATCACCGGGTGGGACCCCGACAGGTGGGCGCCGGTGCCGGGGTCCTCGTAGTCCTGCTCGGCCAGGCCGAGGATGTCGCCCTTGTTGTTGACGGCGGTGACCAGTTCGACGGAGGTTCCCGGGCCGGCCTCCGCCGGGAGGGGCAGCTCGCGGACCTTCTGGCCGTCCTTCCAGACGACGCCGACGCCCGCCCCGTTGCGCGAGACCACGTAGCCGGCGTCGTTGACGTCGGCCTCGCCGTACGCGTAGTCGCTCCCGGGCAGCGGCGTGATCGCCGCGGCGCCCGCCCGGTAGGTGAACACGTAGCCGCCGGCGCCGTAGACGCGGCCCACCATCAGACCGCCCTTGTTCACGGCGAGCAGCTCGCCCTGGAGGCCGGCCGCGGGCAGCGGAACCTTGTGGAGCGTGGTGCCGGTCCAGTAGACGGGCTGCGCGCCGGAGACGCCGACCGACAGCCTGCCCGCGCCGAGGGCGAGGACCCCCTGGGTCTGCGGATTGCCGGGGTTGTAGACGTCGTCCCCGAGGGAACCCAGTACCTGGATCCTCGGAGTGCAGGTGGTGGCGGCCGCGGCCGGGCCGGCGGCGGTGACGATGCCGGCCAGGACGATCGCGGCTGCGGCGGCCGAGGCGCCTCGTCGCATGGGTGTGCTGTTCATCGTGTGGATCCCCCTGTGATGTGCGGTGGCGCAAACGCGCGCCCGGAACGGTGTCGGCTCCGGGCGGGCGAGGTCCCCTGTTGCGTCATATGCCCTGTGACAGCGGCCTGTTGATGTTATCGCCGATCTTCCTGTCCACCCGTGGTTCACGTGTTTGATTTCCGGAAGAGCCCGCCCGGCCGCGGGGGACGTTCAGCCCCGCACGCCCCACCCGCGGTACCCGCCCGCGCCGAGGGTTCCCAAGGGGGCAAGCGACCGCTTAGTATGCCCGCGGAGCATGGTTCCTCGACGGCGGCTGGAGGCCCCGGATGCAGGCATGGCGAGTACATACCCCCGGCGAACCCCATGAGGCCATGCGCCTCGAAGAGGTTCCCGAACCGGTCCCCGGCGAGGGCGAGGTGAAGCTCCGGGTGCTCGCCGCCAACGTCAACTTCCCGGACGCGTTGCTCGTCCGCGGGCAGTACCAGATCCGCCCGCCGCTGCCCTTCACGCCCGGCGTGGAGATCTGCGGCGAGACCGAGGACGGCCGTCGCGTCATCGCCAACCCGAGCCTGCCGCACGGCGGTTTCGCCGAGTACGTCACCGCGCCCGCGCGCGCCCTGCTCCCCGCCCCCGACACCCTCGACGACGCCGAGGCGGCCGCCCTGCACATCGGCTACCAGACCGGCTGGTTCGGGCTGCACCGCCGGGCCCGCCTGCAGAGCGGCGAGACCCTCCTCGTGCACGCCGCCGCGGGCGGGGTCGGCAGCGCCGCCGTCCAGCTCGGCAAGGCCGCCGGGGCCACCGTCATCGGGGTCGTCGGCGGCAAGGCCAAGGCGCGCACCGCCGAGGAGCTCGGCTGCGACCTGGTCATCGACCGTACGACGGAGGACATCGTCTCCCGCGTCAAGGAGTTCACCGGCGGACGCGGCGCCGACGTGGTCTACGACCCGGTCGGCGGTGACGCCTACACCGCCTCCGCAAAATGCGTGGCCTTCGAGGGACGGATCGTCGTCGTCGGCTTCGCGAGCGGCACCATCCCCGCCCCCGCGCTCAACCACGCGCTCGTGAAGAACTACGCCGTCCTCGGCCTCCACTGGGGGCTTTACGCCTCCAAGGAGCCCGCCGCCATCCTCGCCTGCCACACCGAGCTCACCCGACTCGCCGCCGAGGGCGCCGTGAAACCGCTGGTCAGCGAACGGGTCCCGCTCGCGGATGCCGCAGACGCCGTGCAGCGCCTCGCCGACGGGACCACCACCGGCCGGCTGGTCGTCGTACCGGCCCTGGACGGAGGCCCCCGATGACCGGCACCACCGTCACCGCGGAAGGAGTGCGCGCCCGGGTCCGGGACCTGCTCGCCGCCCACGCGCCCGCGACCACCCCGCGCACCGACTTCCTGCGCGCCCGCTTCGACGCCGGACTCGCCTGGGTCCACTACCCCGAGGGCCTGGGCGGCCTCGGCGCGCCCCGCTCGCTCCAGGCCGTCGTCGACGCCGAGCTGGAGGCCGCCGGCGCCCCCGACAACGACCCGCGCCGGATCGGCATCGGCCTCGGCATGGCCGCGCCCACGATCCTCGCGTACGGCACCGGGGAACAGAAGCACCGCTTCCTGCGCCCCCTGTGGATCGGCGAGGAGGTGTGGTGCCAGCTCTTCAGCGAACCCGGCGCCGGCTCCGACCTCGCCGCGCTCGGCACCCGCGCCGTCCTCGACGAGGACTCCGGCGAATGGGTGGTCGACGGCCAGAAGGTATGGACCTCCAGCGCCCACACCGCCCGCTGGGCCATCCTGATCGCCCGCACCGACCCGGCGCTGCCCAAGCACCAGGGCATCACGTACTTCCTCTGCGACATGCACGCCCCCGGCGTCGAGGTCCGGCCGCTGCGCCAGATCACCGGTGAGGCCGAGTTCAACGAGGTCTTCCTCACCGGCGTCCGGATCCCCGACTCCCACCGCCTCGGGGCCGTCGGCGACGGCTGGGCGGTCGCCCGCACCACCCTGATGAACGAGCGCGTCTCCATCGGCGGCATGCGCATCCCGCGCGAAGGCGGCATGATCGCGCCGGTCGCCGCCGCCTGGCGCGAACGCCCCGAACTGCGCACCCACGCCCTCCACCAGCGGCTGCTGGAGCTGTGGGTCGAGGCCGAGGTCGCGCGCCTCACCGGCGAACGGCTGCGCCAGCAGCTCGCCGTCGGCCAGCCCGGCCCCGAGGGATCCGGGATGAAGCTCACCTTCGCCCGCCTGAACCAGGAGATCAGCGGGCTGGAGGTCGAACTCCTTGCCGAAGAGGGCCTGGCGTACGAGGACTGGACCATGCGCCGCCCCGAACTCGTCGACTTCACCGGCCGCGACGCCGGCTACCGCTACCTGCGCGCCAAGGGCAACAGCATCGAGGGCGGCACCAGCGAAATCCTCCTGAACATCGTCGCCGAACGCGTGCTCGGCCTGCCCCCCGAGCCGCGCGACGACAAGGACCTGGCCTGGAAGGACCTCGCTCGATGACTGCACCCATGGCTCTCCTCTACTCCGAGGCCGAGGAAGAACTCCGCGCGGCCGTACGGTCCCTCCTCGTCGCCCGCTGCGCCCCGGAGCGGGTCCTCGCCCGGATCGAGACCGACCGGCCCCACGACCCCGACCTGTGGCAGCCGCTCGCCGCCGGGATCGGCGCGGCCGGGCTCCTCGTACCCGAGAAGCTCGGCGGCCAGGGCGCGAGCCACCGCGAGGCGGCCGTGGTCCTGGAGGAGCTGGGCCGGGCCGTGGCTCCGGTCCCGTACCTGACCAGTGCCGTGCTCGCGACGGAGATCCTGCTCGGCTGCGACGCCGAGGACGTCGCCCCGCTGCTGCGGGAGCTGGCCTCGGGGCGGCAGGTGTGCGTACCGGCCGTGCCGCTGACCCTCGCCCCCGGCGCCCCCCTGCCGACCGCGGTCCGGGACGGCGGCGACGGCGTCCTGACCGGCACGGTCACCTCCGTCGCGGACGCGGTGGCCGCCGATGTGCTGCTGGTCCTCGCCGACACCGGCCTGTACGCCGTCCCGGTCGCCTCGGCGGTGCTGACCCCGCAGGTCCCGCTGGACCTGACCCGCCCGCTGGCCACGGTCACCCTCGACGCGGCCGCCGGCACGCGGCTCGCCGACCCCGCCACGGCCCGGGCGGCCGTCGCCGGAGCCCTGCTCTCCGGGGCCGGGCTGCTCGCCTCCGAGCAGCTCGGGATCGCCGAGTGGTGCCTGACGGAGACCGTCGGGTACCTCCGGGTCCGCCACCAGTTCAACCGGCCCGTCGGCTCCTTCCAGGCCCTCAAGCACCGCCTCGCGCGGCTCTGGCTCGACGTCGCCTCGGCCCGCGCGGCGGCCAGGGCCGCGGCCGACGCCCTCGCCACCGCGTCCCCCGACGCTCCCCTCACCGTCGCCGTAGCCCAGGCCTACTGCGCGGGCGTGGCCGTCCGGGCCGCCGAGGAGTGCGTCCAGCTGCACGGCGGCATCGGCATGACCTGGGAACACCCGGCCCACCTCCACCTCAAGCGGGCCAAGGCCGACTCGCTCGCACTCGGCACGGCGGGCCACCACCGCGGCCTGGTAGCGGAGTTCGCCGAACTCCCGGCGCCATAGGGGATGCCCGGACCGGGTGAGGCAAGACGCCCCCGCACCCCCTCCTCGCACGGGAGAACCCTCGGCAGCCCCGCCCCGGGCCTTGGCTCCGCCGGGGCCCTGGCTCCGGGCCTTGGCTCCGCCGGGGCCTTGGCTCCGGGCCTTGGCTCCGCCCGGGCCTTGGCTCCGCGACCTGGCTGTGCCCTTGGCTCCAGGCCTTGGCTCCGGCCCCGGCCCCGCCCTGGGTCCGGCCCCGGCCGGGCCGGACGAGCGGTGCCGTCACCGCGCGGGGAAGCGCCCGGCTCCGGCCTGGCCCCGGCGCCCCGGCTCCGGGTCGGCCCCGGCCCCGGCCTGGGTCCGGCCCGGCCATGCCTGGTGCGCGGCGCCGTCACCGCGCCCGGAGGCCGAACGGCCGACGCGCCGGCGGCAGGCGTGACCGGCACCCGCACCCGCACCCGCACCCGCACCCGCCCAGCCTGCCGCCCGCCGCCGCCCGATCCTTATGCTCGGCCGCATGACGGCCGCCATCACCCCGCTCACCGCCACGGAACTCCGCGCCCACCGCGACGAACTCGCCGCCCTGCTCCTCGACGTCGTCGCCGCCGGCTCCTCGCTCGGGTTCCTCGCCGACCTCGACCACGAGGGCGCCGCCGCCTGGTGGGATTCCCTGCTGCCCGCCGTCGAGGAGGGGTCCCTCGCCCTGTGGGTCTCCCGCACCGGTGGCGACGGCCGCATCGACGGCACCGTCAGCTGGTACCGGGAGTCCAAGCCCAATGGCCGCCACCGCGCCGAGCTGCGCAAGCTCATGGTCCACCCGGAGGCCCGCGGCCGCGGCACCGGCCGCGCCCTGCTCACCGAGGCCGAGGCGGCCGCCGCCCGCGCCGGTGTGGTGCTGCTGTTCCTGGACACCGAGACGGGCAGCGGCGCCGAGAACGTCTACCGGCGGGCGGGCTGGACGGAGGTCGGCACCATCCCCGACTACGCCGCCGACCCGGCCGGCCGCCTGCACCCCACCACGCTCTTCTACAAGCACCCTCAAGAGTGACCTCGCCCGCCGCGCCGCGTTAGTCCCGTAGCCGCCGGCCATCGAGCGAGGGAGACCGAATGCCCGCAGCACCCGCCGCACTTCCCACCCGACGCGCGTGGCTCCGTACCGCGGCCGTGCTCGCCGGTACGGCCGCGGCGCTGGCTCCCGTACTGCGAGCCCGCCGCCCCCGGCAGACCCTCACGCCGGCCCCGCTCGCGGAGGAGACGTACCGGGGCCGGCACATCGCCGTCGACCAGGCCGGGATCCGTATCGACGGGCGCCCGTTGCACGTCATGCGCCGGGCCGACGGCAGTTACCTCAGCGGGGTCAACCACTTCCAGTCCTTCGCCACGCCGCTGGAACTGGCACGCGCGGCCGTCGACGAACTGGGCACGAACCAGCTGGCGTTGGCCACCGCCCCGCACCACGGCTGACGGGAGGAGCCCCGCGTTGTACACCCGGCAGAACCAGAAGAACCTGACGAGCGCCCAGAAGAAGCGGTTCACGGCGGCCGTGCTGGAGCTCAAGCGCAACGGCGTCTACGACACCCTCGTGCGCACCCACGACAAGTACTTCGTGCCCGATCGCGACCGCAAGCTCCGCGTCGGGCACATGTCCCCGTCCTTCTTCCCGTGGCACAGGTGCTACCTGCTGGAGTTCGAGAGGCAGCTGCGGTCGGTCGATCCGGGTGTGTCCATCCCGTACTGGGACTGGACCACCGACACGAGCCCGGTTTCCTCCCTCTGGGCCGACGACTTCCTCGGCGGCACCGGCCGGGCGAGCGACCGCAAGGTGATGACCGGGCCGTTCGCCTACGACAAGGGCAACTGGACCGTGACGGTGGGCATCACGGAGGCCGCCTTCCTCACCCGCAACCTCGGCCGGCCCCAGAACCCGATCTCGCTGCCCACTCCGGCCGAACTGCAGTGGGCGATCGACGACCCGACCTACGACATCTCGCCCTGGAACTCCACCGTCAACGGGTTCCGCAACAAGCTGGAGGGCTGGGCCGCCCCCAAGAGCGAGCGCTGGCGCAACCACAACAAGGTCCACCAGTGGATCGGCGGCCACATGACGGGCGGCACCGCGCCCAACGATCCGGCCTTCTGGCTGCACCACGCCTTCGTGGACCTGATCTGGGACCGCTGGCAGCAGAAGCACCCGCGCTCCGGCTACCTCCCCGCGGTGGCGCCCGCGCCCGGGGACCTCCAGCGCGGCCGGGTGATCGCCCTCGACGAACCGATGCCACCGTGGAACGTCACCCCCCGCGAGATGTTCGGCCACCAGGGCCTCTACCGCTACGAATGACGTACGGACGACACGGGAAAGGGCCCCCGCCAAGAGGCGGGGGCCCTTCAGTCGATCACAGGCCGATCAGACGATCGGCGGCGGACGATCAGTGACCGTAGTCGCCGCCCTCGGTGTGGTGCTCGTCACCGTGGCCCGACGCGTTGACGCACGTGTTGCCGAACGCCGGGTTCAGCAGAGCGATCACGTTGACGGTGTTGCCGCAGACGTTGACCGGGACGTGCACCGGAACCTGGAGCAGGTTGCCCGACAGGACACCCGGGGAGCCGACCGCCGCACCGTGCGCTCCGGCATCGGCGACGGCCAGACCCGCACCGGTGGCCAGGGCGCTACCGGCGACAGCGGTGATGGCGAATGCCTTCGCGATACGCGACATCAAGATCTCCTCGTGAAATATGGGGCGCCGCAGAAGCTGCGGCATTTGACATGGCGTACAACGCGGCGACGGCCGAGGGGTCACGGCCGCTGGGCCTACCCGGTGACGGCGAAGCGCACGGACGCGAAGTACGGCCGGACCTGGGTGACCGTTCCCGGCCGCAGGACCGCGACCGCCCGGCCCGTGCACCCCGGGTCGCGGTAGAGGGTCGCCGTCCGCCGCGTGCCGTTGGTGACGGCCCGGGCGCCGCCGCCCTCCGCTTCGGCACAGTCCGGGGTGGCGTCGAGCCGGTGGACCCGGTCGTCCTGGCCGACGTACTGGAAATCCGGCCCGGCGGCCGCCTGGACCGGGGCGCCGGCGGCGAGCGCGGTCGCCGCCAGCAGCAGGACGGGCACGGTGTGGTGGATACGCAGGGTTCGCATGCCCGTCCAACCGGGCCGGGCGCGGGCACGGTCACGCCTTGTCACCCGTTGGGCGGCTGTGCGACCGTGCGCCGAGCACCGGATCCAGGAGGACGAGATGAGCGCAGCGGCCGGCGGCCGGCCCCGGGCCAGGACCGCGTACGGCGTGGTCGAGGGCAGGACCGGCACGGGCGGTACCGCCGTCTTCCGGGGGATCCCCTACGCGGCCCCGCCCGTCGGCGCCCTGCGCTTCGCGGCGCCCGCGCCCCCGGAGGCCTGGGACGGCGTCCGCGACGCCGGTGCGTTCGGGCCCACCGCGCCCAAGGTGCCCTACCCGCAGAGGTTCGCGGCCCTGTTGCCCGACCCGGAGATCGCCGGGGACGACTGCCTGAACGTCAACGTGTGGACCCCCGATCCGTCCCCCGGGGCCCGGCTGCCCGTCATGGTGTGGATCCACGGCGGGGCGCTCACCCGGGGCTCTTCGGCCGTCCCGGTCTACGACGGCTCCGCCTTCGCCCGTGACGGGGTCGTGCTCGTCTCCTTCAACTACCGCCTCGGCGTCCTCGGCTACGGTCTCTTCCCCGACGCGCCCGCCAACCGGGGCCTGCTGGACCAGATCGCCGCGCTGGAGTGGGTCCGGGACAACGTCGGGGCCTTCGGCGGCGACCCCGCCCGCGTCACCGTCTTCGGCGAGTCCGCCGGAGCCATCAGCATCGGCTCCCTGCTCGCCGCGCCCGGGGCCGCCGGCCTCTTCGCCCGGGCGATCCTGCAGAGCGGAGCGCCCGAGACGCTGCCCCGCGACCGAGTGCGCGCCATGGTCCGGCGGATGGCCTCGCTGCTGAAGACGGACGCCACCGCCGAGGCCTTCGCCGCCACCGGCCTGCCCACCCTGCTCGCCGCCCAGGCGGCCGTCCTGCGCCGATCGAGCCCGCTCGCCGGCGGCCCCGCCTTCGGCCTGGTCACCGACCCGGAGACGGTTCCCGGCGACCCGCTCGACGCCGCGAGCCGGTCCGGCGTACCGCTGCTGCTGGGATGGACCACCGAGGAGTACCGTCTCTGGCTCGCCCCCACCGGCGCGATGCGGCTGCTGGACCGGCTGGGCCCGCTGGCCGTGGAGCTGGCCCGCTTCCGCAGCGGCAAGGACCGGGCCGCCGTACGGGCGCTGCGCGCCGCCCTGCCCGGAGCGGGACCCGCCGACCTCGCGGGGCAGTTGCTCACGGACCGGCTGCTTCGCGATCCGCTGCGCCGGCTCGCCGGGGCGCGGCGGGCGGCGCCGAGCTTCCTGTACGAGTTCGCCTGGTCCTCCGGCGTCCCGGGCCTCGGTGCCTGTCACGCCCTGGAATTGGGCTTCGTGTTCGACACGCTCGACGTGCCCGAGGCGTCCTGGCTGGCGGGACCGCAGGCCCCACAGGCGCTGGCCGAGGAGATGCACGCCGCCTGGGTGCGCTTCGCGGTGCACGGGGAGCCGGGCTGGGCGCCCTGGAACGGCAACGGCCCGCCGAAGGTGTTCGGCGGGCCGGAGCTGAAGGAACTGGCGCTGAAGGAACTGGCGCTCGAGGAAGAGGAGACGGACGCGTCGTCCGTTACTCGACGGGTCCTTCCATGACCTTGCTGATGAACTGGATCGGTCCCTCACCCATGTTCGGGACATAGGTCTTGGCGTTGTGCTGGCCGCCCTTGATGATCCTCAGGTCGGTGTGGACCGGCCCCTTGTTCCCGAAGGTGGCGATGAACTTCTGCACGTCCGGCAGGGTCTTCTTGTTGTTCTCGCTGTCTCCGACCTGGAAGGCGAGGTAGACGTCGGGACCCTTGCGGTCGATGAGCTGCTTCGCCAGGATCTCCGGGTTGTTCTCGGCCTTCTCCTTTTCGTGGCCCTTCCACAGGGAGGAGTCCGGGACGATGTCCGGGCCGGAGGCGATCACGGCCTTGAACTTGTCCGGGTGCTTCAGGACTGCCTTCAGACCGGCGAAGCCGCCGGTGGAAGAGCCCATGAAGGCCCAGCCGTCACGGGACTTGATGGTGCGGAAGTTCGCCTTCATCAGGTCGGGGACGTCCTCGGTCAGCCAGGTGCCCATCTTGGGCTGGTCGGGTATGTCCGAGCCGTCCCAGTAGATGCCCTTGTCGTCCGGCGCCGGGTTGAGCACCGGCATGGCCAGGATGAACGGCTTGCTCTTCCCCTCGGCGTACCACTTGGAGATGCTGGACTGGAGGCCCAGGTCGGTGCCCATCCAGTAGTTGCTCGGGTATCCGGCGCCGCCCGGCAGGGCGATCATGACCGGGAAGCCGCTCTTGGCGAACTTCGGGTCGTTGTACTCCTTGGGCGCCCAGACCCACACCTTGCCCTTGAAGCCGGACTTCTTGCCGTCCAGGGTGGTGACGGCGACGTGCGTCCCGTCGGGCAGGGTCATCGTGTTCTTGAACTGGGCGGACGGATCGGTGGGCATGAGCATCTTGGAGCTCGCCGGCTGCTGGGCGGCGTCCTTCTTCTTGCCGTCGCCGGCGGGCTTCCCGAAGGACACCGCGGCGCCCTTGTCGGTGAACGGGGGTATCTCGAAGTGGTACATCACGCCCGCCGCGATGCCCGCGAGCGCGAGAACGGAGACTCCCGCGATCACCCAGCGCCGTACCCGGGACTTGCGCCGGGGTTCGTACTCCGGCTCCTGCCCGTAGGGTTCATGCGGCTCGAACGGCTCCTGCCCGTACGGCTGCTGGGCTTGTCCGTACGGCTGCTGCCCGGCATGGGGCTCGTGCGACTGGTGTCCGTACTGCCGCCGCCCGTACTGGTCGCCGTAGGGCTGCTGCGGGTTCTGCCCTTCCGGCCGGTACGGCGGCTGGTACTGCTGCCCCTCGGGTGCGTACGACATGTGCGGTGGCTCTCCGGCTGGTGCTGCCCCGAGGGGCGGGTGGTCTGACGGTGGGTTCTTCCGTTCGAAAGATGAACGAAAGCATGCCAGGGTTCCGGATTTTTCCTTCTCTTGGGGTGCTCTAGGGAAGGCCGTTGCCCGACGCCGGAAAGGCCCGCCGAG
Source organism: Streptomyces sp. NPDC048269 (assembly GCF_040652395.1). Taxonomy (NCBI): domain Bacteria; kingdom Bacillati; phylum Actinomycetota; class Actinomycetes; order Kitasatosporales; family Streptomycetaceae; genus Streptomyces; species Streptomyces sp. NPDC048269. Next base: position 74,595 of record NZ_JBEZLW010000028.1, on the reverse strand, counting down.
TTCCGGTTCTGTTCGCCGACCGTCCCTGGCCCATGCACATGCCGCTGGGTATGGTGCCTGCGCGCCGCCCCCAGAACCCCCGCACCCGCCCGGAGGAAACTCATGTTTGGCATGCCTCTGCCAAAGTCCCGCCGTGGGACCGCCCTCGCCACCGCATTCGGCGTCACCGCCGCCGCTGCGGCCCTGTGGGCGGGCATCGGCGCTGCCCAGCCCGCGCACGCGGCCGCGCTGCCTGCCCCCGACCACGTCGTCGTCGTGGTCTTCGAGAACCACGCCTACAGCCAGGTCATCGGGAGCTCCAGTGCCCCGTACATCAACTCCCTGAAGGCAGGGGGTGCCAACCTCACCCAGTCCTACGGCATCACCCACCCCAGCCAGCCCAACTACCTGCAGCTCTTCTCGGGCTCGAACCAGGGCGTCACCGGCGACAGCTGCTACACCCCCGGCTTCAGCTCCGCACCCAACCTCGCCTCCGAGCTGATGGCCGCGGGCAAGAGCTGGGCCAGCTACAACGAGACCCTGCCCAGCCAGGGCTCCACCACGTGCAGCAGCGGCAGCTACGCCCGCAAGCACAACCCCTGGTTCGCCTTCTCCAACGTGCCCACCAGCACCGCGAAGACCATGACCCAGTTCCCGACCGACTTCACCACCCTCCCCAAGGTGTCCTTCGTCGTCCCGAACCTCTGCAACGACATGCACGACTGCTCCGTCGGCACCGGTGACACCTGGCTCAAGAACAAGCTCAAGGCCTACGCGGACTGGGCGAAGACCCACAACAGCCTCCTCGTCGTCACCTTCGACGAGGACAACCGGCTCGCCGGAAACAAGATCCCGACCGTGCTCTACGGCCAGCCCGTGAGCCCGGGCAGCACGTCGGGCACCACCTACAACCACTACGACATGCTCCGCACGCTGGAAGGCCTGGCCGGCCTGACCACCCACGCCGGGAACGCCGCCGGCGCCAAGGACATCACGGGGATCTGGGCTTCCTGACCATGTACGTTGCGGACAGCCGCGGCACCCCCGCGCCCACCGTGACCCCCGAGCCGTCGGCCGCCGCCCCGGGCACCCAGCCCGGGCGGCGCGCCGCGCTCGCGCCCACGGTGCTCGCCCTCGGCACGGTCAGCCTCATCACCGACGTCTCCTCCGAGATGGTCGCCGCCGTGCTCCCGCTCTACCTCGTCGCCGGCCTCGGGCTCTCCCCGCTCGGATTCGGCCTGCTCGACGGCCTCTACAACGGGGTCAGCGCACTGGTCCGGCTCGCCGGCGGACACCTCGGCGACCGCTTCGGCCGTCACAAGGCCCTCGCCGGAACCGGCTACGCCCTCTCCGCCCTGTGCAAGCCGCTGCTGCTGCTCGCGCACACCCTGCCTGCCATCGGCGCCGTCCTCGCCCTCGACCGCACCGGGAAGGGCCTGCGCACCGCCCCGCGCGACGCGCTGATCTCCCTCGCCGCCGCCCCCGAGGACCGCGGCCGGGCCTTCGGCGCCCACCGGGCGATGGACACCGCGGGCGCGCTGATCGGCCCGGTCCTCGCCTTCCTCATCCTGCGCGGAGCCGCCGACGGCTACGACGCCGTCTTCACCGTCAGCGCATGCGTCGCCGCCCTCGGAGTCCTCGTCCTCGTGCTCTTCGTCCCCGGACGCCCCGCCCCCGCCCGGCCCGCCGCCGGCGCAGGGAACGCCGACGAGCGCGTCTCCCTGCGCGCCTCCCTCGGGCTGCTGCGCGGCCGCGACCTGCGCCGGACCGGCCTCTGCGCGCTGCTGCTCGGCCTGTGCACGGTCAGCGACGGCTTCGTCTTCCTGCTGCTCCAGCGCGCCACAGGGATCGCCGACCGCTGGTTCGCCCTGCTGCCGCTGGGCACCGCCGCCGCCTTCTTCCTGCTGGCCCTGCCCCTCGGGCGCCTCGCCGACCGGATTGGCCGAACGCGCGTCTTCCTCGGCGGCCACCTCGCGCTCCTGCTCGCCTACGGGCTGCTCCTCGCCGGCGGCCACCACCCCTGGCTGCCGTACGCGGTCCTGCTGCTGCACGGCGGCTTCTACGCCGCCACCGACGGGGTCCTGATGGCCGCGGCCGCCGCGGCCGTGCCCGGGGAGCACCGCGGCGGCGGTCTCGCCCTCGTCCAGACCGGCCAGGCCCTCGCCCGCTTCGCCGCCGCACTCGGCTTCGGCGCCGCGTGGACGTTCTGGGGTCCGCGCCCCGCGCTCGGCGTCGCCGTGGTCCTGCTCGCGGCCGCCGTCGCGGTGTGCGCACGGCTGCGCCCCGGCGCCGACTGATCCCACGACCGACCCCGACCCGTCCCCGCCGCCGACCGGCCCCGCCCATCCCTACCGCCGACCGATACCCCCGCCGTACGAAAGAAGGGCCCCCATGACCCTCCAGCGCCGGATCCTGGTCCTCGCCGCCTTCGTCGTCCTGCTCGCCGCCGTGGCCGTGCACTCCTTCCTGCGGGCCTCCTCCCGGGCCGACGAGAAGAACCAGACGCAGGCGGGCGGCCCGCAGATCACCCGGGGCGCGGTCTCCCTCGCCCAGGCCGGGGGCGGCCCGCGGATCGTGTTCCGGAACATGGCCTGGGGCCCGCACCGCGACGAACTCGCCACCGTCCCGGCCGCCGCGCCCGAGGGAGCCCGTACCGCATCCGGTGTGAGCTGCCTGCGCTTCCACGCAGCCGCCGGCACCGGAATCTGCCTCCAGGCCGACAAGAGCGGGGTCCAGGACGGCTACCGGGCCGTTGTCCTCGACGCGGGCCTCGAGGAGGTCTCCGCGCATGCCCTGGCCGGCATCCCCACCCGTGCCCGGGTCTCGCCCGGCGGGCACCTCGCCGCCTGGACGGTCTTCGTCGGCGGGGACAGTTACGCCGGTACGAACTTCTCCACGCGGACCTCGGTGCTCGACCTGCGCACCGGCAGGCTCGACGCCTCGCTGGAGGAGTTCACGATCCTCAAGGACGGCAAGCCCTACCACAGCGCCGACGTGAACTTCTGGGGGGTCACCTTCGCCGCCGACGAGCGGACCTTCTACGCGACGCTGGCCACCGGCGGCCGCACCCACCTGATCCGTGGGGACCTGGCCGGGCGGACCGTGACCACCCTGCGCGAGAACGTCGAGTGTCCGTCCCTGTCGCCCGACGGCACACGGGTGGTGTTCAAGAAGCGGGTGCCGGACCTGCCGGCCGAGGCGCCGTGGCGGCTGTACGCGCTGGACCTGGCCTCCGGGGCGGAAACCCCCCTCGCCGAGGAGCGCAGCGTGGACGACCAGGTGGTGTGGACGGACGACGGGACCGTCGTCTACTCGCTGCCGGGGGACTTCGGCGCCGACCTGTACTCCGTACCGGCCGACGGGAGCGGCGCCCCCGCCCGGCTCATGGCATCGGCCCTCGCCCCGGCCTTCCTCGGCTGATGCCGGAAAGGCCGGGGGAGGGCCGCCGCAGGACCGTTACGCCGGGATCAGGGTCTTGCGGCGCCGCTTCCGCTGCGCCCCGGCCGACAGCCTCAGCTCGATGATCGACCGTACGGCCGGCCACTCCTCGTCGAGGATCGAGTAGAAGGCCGTGCTGCGGACCGCGCCGTCGAGCCCCCGCGAATGGGCCCGGCGTACCCCCTCGCAGGTGAAGCCGAGACGTTCCATCGCGGCTCGCGAGCGGCCGTTGCGGGCGTCCGCGCGCAGCGAGATCCGCCGGACGCCCCAGGTCTCGAAGGCGTGGCGGAGCATGAGCAGCTTCGCCTCGGTGTTGATGCCGGTGCCCTGGGCGCTCGGGGACAGCCAGGTGTTGCCGATCTCGGCGGCATCGGGGATCGCCGTCGCCGGATCGCCGAACGGGACACCGGGCACGGCGGGCCACACGAGGGGCCCCTGCCAGTAGTCGAGTTCCAGGAACCGGGTCGAACCGACGACCCGCCCGTCGGTGGCTCTGACCACCGCGAACGGGACCGATCGACCCGCCGCCTGATCGGCGAGGGCACGGTCGATGTACTCGTGGGACGCCTGCACGCCGTGGGGTACGGGAGTGAAGGCGTAAGTCGTACGATCCTCGGCCCCGGCCACGGCCAGAGCCTCGGTGTGGTGGGGGGCGAGGGGCTCGAGCCGCACGGTGCGGCCGGCGAGGAGTACGGGTACGGGCACGGAGCCTTCGGTCCTTCTGGGCGGTGGGGTGGTTGCACAGTCTGCGTCCCTGACGTCGCCCCCCGTGCAAAACACGGGTGAAAGGCAACGGGCTGTCAGGTGAACGCGAGTGGCTCAATGTAGCCCCTTAAAGTCCTCTCATGAACCCCCAATTTGGCAATGGCGCGAACCTCTTTTTCGACGACTTGGGTCCCCGCGGCGGAGAGCCCTTAATCCTGATCCACGGACATCCGTTCAACCGCACGATGTGGGCCCCCCAGACGGCCGCGCTGACGGCTGCCGGGTACCGTGTGATCGCCCCTGACCTGCGGGGATACGGGGAAAGTCCGGTGCTGGCCGGCAAGGCCCTGCTTGCTGATCTCGCCGACGACATCGCCGCTCTCCTCGCCCGTCTGGAAATCGAACAGGTGGTCGTCGGCGGTGTGTCCATGGGCGGGCAGATCGCCATGGAGGTGCGGCTGCGCCACCCGGGTCTGGTAAGGGCGCTCGTACTCTCCGGCACCACCCCCGTTCCGGAGACCGAGGAGGGCGCGAAACGCCGCCGCGAACTCGCCGACAGGCTGCTCGCCGAAGGCATGGGGCCGTACGCCGAAGAGGTCATCGACAAGATGCTGGCGCCCTACAACGTGACCGGCATGCCGGAGGCCGCCGCGCGGGTGAGCGCCATGATGCGCGCCACCGCTCCCGAGGGCGCGGCCGCCGCCCTGCGCGGCCGGGCGGAGCGTCCCGACTACCGTCCCGTGCTCGCCGAGGCGGCCGAGCCATGCCTGGTGGTCGTCGGCGCGGACGACTTCTACATCCCGGTCGCGGAGGCCGAGGCCCTGCACGCGCTGGTGCCGCACTCGGTGCTCGCCGTCATCGAGCGGGCCGGGCACCTGCCGGGCGTGGAGCAGCCCGAGGCCTTCAACCGCGTGCTGCTGGAGTTCCTCGCCGGCCTGTGAGCCGCAGGCCGATTGGTCCGCCGTACGCAGCCCGGAATGGCCCAGCCGCGTGGGCCGTTCGGCTGGTCCAATGGGCCCGGTGACGATACGGTTCCTGCCCCCCGCCGGGGCGCCGCGCCGGCTGGCCGCCGCCCAGCTGAGCAATTCCGTCGGAGACGGCGCCTACTACGTGTGTTCGGCGCTCTACTTCACCCGAGTGGTCGGCCTCTCGCCGGCGCAGATCGGCCTCGGACTGACCCTCGCCTGGGCCATCGGCTCCGTCGCCGGGGTGCCGCTCGGGGCACTCGCCGACCGGCGGGGGCCCCGGGGCACCTCGACGGCCCTCGCGGTGGCCACCGCGGTCTCGGTGTTCGCCTTCCTCTTCATCCGGTCCTTCTGGGCCTTCCTGATCGCCGTCGTCGTGTACGCCACCGCCCAGTGCGGGCTGGCGGCCTCCCGGCAGGCGCTGCTCGCGGGCCTGGTCCCGCCGGAGCGGCGGACCGGAGTGCTGGCCCACCTCCAATCCGTGCTCAACGGCGGACTGGCGCTGGGCGCCGCGCTCGGTGGCCTCGCCCTCGGCGCGGACACCGAGCGTGCCTACCTCGCCGTGTTCGTGCTGGACGGGGTGAGCTTCCTGGTGTGCGCTGCCGTGCTGCTGCGGCTGCCCGCGGTGGCGCCGGTGGCCGGCCGGGCGGCCGGGGAGCCCCGGCTGGCCGTCCTCCGCGACCGGCCGTACGCGCTGGTCACGCTGCTGAACGCGATCCTGCTGCTGCGGATGCCGCTGCTCAGCCTGGCCATCCCGCTCTGGATCGTGGAGCGCACGCACGCCCCCGGCTGGCTGGTGTCGGCGCTGTTCGTGCTGAACACCGTCGCCGTGACCCTGTTCCAGGTGCGCGTGGCCCGCCCGGTCACCGACCTGGACGGCGCGCGGCGGGCGGTGCGGGTGTCCGGGCTGGTCATGGCCGCCTCCTGCGCGGTGTTCGCCGTCGCCGCGCTGCCCGGGTCGGGCCGGGCGGCCGCAGCGCTCCTGGTGGTGGGCGCGGTGCTCCAGGCGGACGCCGAGATGCGGCAGTCCGCCGGGTCCTGGCAGATCGGCTTCTCGCTGGCCCCCGCGGACCGGATCGGCCAGTACCAGGGGTTCTTCGGCACCGGGGTGCCCGTGGCCCGGACCGCCGGCCCGCTGGTGCTGACCGGGCTGCTCCTGGTGTGGGGGATCCCGGGCTGGCTGCTGCTCGGCGCTATCCTGCTGGCCGCCTCGTACGCGATGGGCCCGGCGGTCCGCCGGGCCGGGAGGACGCGACTCGGGGACGGGCCCGCGGGGGCCGTCGTACAGTCGGGCTGACATCCTGACCTGGAGGACACGCATGCTGCGAGGGCTCGCGACGATCAGTTTCTGGGCGGACGACCTGGAGGCGGCCAAGGCCTGGTACACGGAGCTGCTCGGGATCGCCCCGTACTTCGAGCGGCCCGGGTACGCGGAGTTCCGCATCGGCGACTACCAGCACGAGCTGGGCATCGTCGACCGCAGCTACGCCCCGCCGGGCGCGGCCAAGGAGCCGGGCGGCGCGGTGGCGTACTGGGCGGTCGACGACCTGCCGTCGGTCCTGCAGCGGCTGCTGGACCTGGGCGCCGAGGAGTACCAGCCGGTGACGGCGCACGGTGACGGCGGCTTCGTGACGGCGGCCGTCACCGATCCGTTCGGCAACGTGCTGGGCATCATGCGCAACCCGCACTACATGGAGATCCTCGACGGGGCGACCCCGGACCCCGCCTGAGGCCTGACATGGACGACGCATTGGTGCAACTGGCCTCCGTGGGCCCCTTCTTCACCGTGCCGTACGGGAAGGAGCCGCCCGGCCCGGGTTTCCGGCCGCTGACCGCCCTGTACGGGGAGCACCTGGCCCCGTACACCGCCGAGGTGGGGCGGCGGATCGGCAGCGGGCCGGGGCGCGTGGCCGCCTCCACCGCCCAGCTCGGGATCGCCTCGCGGCTGTGGTCGATCGGGCTGGGGTGCGCGGCGCTGGCCGGCCGGGTGCCGGACCTGGCCGCCGACCGGGTGTGGTGGCGGCTGCCCGGCGCGGGATCGCTGGAGCTGTGGCTGCCCGAGCCGGGGGAGCTGCCGGCCGAGCAGCTCGGGGAGAGCGTCCTGGGGAACCTGGCCCTGCTCGACGCGGGCCTGCGGCAGCGGTACGGGGTCTCGCCCAAGGTCCTGCGCGGCAATGCCGCGTCGGGGCTGGTCGGGGCGCTCCGGGTGCTGATCGACCGGATCCCGGCCGGCCGGGCCGTCGGCCTGGCGGCCGCCCTGCTCGCCGACGGCGGAGCTCTGGCCGGGACCGGCACCTTCGTCCACGAGGACGGCCTCGGGGTGGCCTTCGTACGGCGCAGCTGCTGCCTCTACTACCGGGTGCCGGGCGGCGGCTTCTGCGGGGACTGCGTGCTGCGCACACGCTAGGGGGTGCCTCTGGCGCACCGGGCCGGACGGCGAGACACCCCGAGGGCGTGTCCGCGGAAACGGCGGGGGCCACCGGGGCGCAGTCGCGCTGCTCCCCGGTGGCCCCGTACGGCCGGACGGCCGGACGGCTCAGAACGTGAGGTTCCAGGAGTCGATCTTGCCGATGTCGCCGCTGGCGTTGTCGTTCACCCGGAGCTTCCAGGTGCCGTTCGCGACCTCCGCGGAGGCGTTGACGGTGTAGACCTGGTTGATGTTGTCGGTGCTCCCGCCGGCGCGGTTGTGCACGGTGTACACGGTGCCGTCGGGGGCGATGAGGTCCACCTTCAGGTCACCGATGTAGGTGTGCACGATGTTCACGCCCACCTTGAGGGTGGCCGGGGCGTTGCCGGTCACCCCGCTGACGGTGAGGGGGCTCTCCACGGTGGTGTTGTCGCCGATGGCGAAGTCACCGGGGTTCTCGAAGTACTTGCCGGGCGGCGGGGTGGAGCCCACCGCCTTCAGCGCGTCGACCTGGCCCTCGCCGAAGAAACCGTTCTTGGCGGTGGTGCCGGTGCAGCGGCTGTCCGACGGGCAGGCGACGTCGTTGGCCTGGGTGGCCAGCTTGTCGCGCAGCTGCGCCGGGGTGATGCCCGGGTTGGTGCTCGCCAGCAGCGCGGCCACACCGGCCACGTGCGGAGAGGCCATCGAGGTGCCGCTCATGGTGCCGTACTTGCCGCCCGGCTGGGTGCTGTAGATGCCGGTGGCGTCTCCGCCGGGGGCCGTTACGTCGATGACGTTCAGGCCGAAGTTGGAGTACGAGGCCTTCGCGGTCGTGCCCATCGCCGAGACCGTGACCACGCCCGGGAGTTCGGTCGGGATGTCGAGGCAGGCGTTGGTGATGGTGCGGGTGACCGGGGTCGAGTCGTTCGGGCTCTCGGTGTCGGTCCGCTTGTTGGCCAGGTCGATGTTGGAGTTGCCGGCCGCCGCGACCTGCAGCGAACCCTTGCCCTCCGCGTACTCCTGGGCGCGCTTGACGCCCTCGATGATCGCGGCCTGGTCGGCGTTGTCCGGGCAGTTGAACTGCCACGGGTCGGTGTAGTAGCTGTTGTTGGTGACCTTGAAGCCGTGGTCGCCCGCCCACATGAAGCCGCAGACGGTGTTCTCGGCGAAGAAGAGCGAGGAGCCCGGCTCGGCGATGCGCACCGAGGAGATCTTCACGCTCGGGGCCACGCCGATGACGCCCTTGCCGTTCTTGGCGGCCGCGACCGTACCGGCCACGTGCGTGCCGTGGGTGCCCACGTCGCGCCAGGAGCCGGTGCGGGTGTCGGCCTTGCCGTACGCGCAGGACGCGGAGTCCGCCGCGTTGAAGTTCGGCGCCAGGTCCTGGTGCTGGTCGTCCACACCGGTGTCCAGGATGCCGACCTTGACGGACGCAGAGCCGGTGGTGACGGCCCAGGCCTGGTCGGCCTTGATCTGGGACATGTCGGCACGGACCGGCTCGCCCGACGGGGTCGTGGCCTGCGCCGGGTTGGCGGGCAGCGCCGGGTTGTAGGCGTCGGCCGGCACGTCCGAGGTGCGGGTGGCGCCGACCTGCTGGACCCCGCTCACACCGCGCATCGTGGTGGCGAAAGAGCCGGACGCCGAGTGGGCGACGATGACGCCGATCGCGTCGTAGTTCGCGAAGACCGTGCCGCCGTTGGCGGCGACGGCGGCACGGACCGCCGAGCTGTCACCGGGGGCGGTGATCACGAGGTAGGCGCGGGTGCCGGCAACCCAGGTCGCACTCTGGGAAGTCGGGGCCGCGGCCCGGGGCGCCGCCGCGGCCGCCGGGGCGGAAGCGGGGGCGGAGGGGGAGACGGGGGCGGTGCCGGCGAGCGCGGCGGGGGCCCCGAAGGCAAGTGCGGCGCCGAGGGTGGCGGCCAGCACGAGGGTACGTCGAGGTCGGCTGGATATGTGGGGTATCAATGCGTCCTCCGATGACCCGGTGGTGCGGGTGGCACCTACCGAGCCGTACGAAACGAGTGGTGGACGCAAGATGTCAGACGCGTGCCCTGGTATGGAAGTACCTTTTACAGCACGCGCGTTCTCCGGGGCGTGGCTGAAAATGGTCCCTAGCGGCAGAAGTCGGGGCCGACCGGGCTGGGCACCGTGGGGGCGAGCCCTGCCCGGCCGGCCCGTGCGGGCGTACCGGCTGCACCGGTAGGCCCGTACAGGCGTACCGGCTACACCGGTACGCGGTCCTTGTCGCCGGTCGCCTGGGGCGGCATGGCGCCCACCGGCTCGCCGTGCGCGTCGTCGACCAGCGTGGTCTCGTCGAACGGCAGTCGCCCGGCCAGTACTTCGGCGGCCCGTGCGTGGTCGAACTCCTTCGTCCACGTCCCGATGAGCACGGTGGCGACCGCGTTGCCCGCGAAGTTGGTCAGCGCCCGCGCCTCGCTCATGAACCGGTCGATGCCCACGATCAGACCGACCCCGTCCACCAGTTCCGGCCGGTGCGACTGGAGGCCGCCGGCGAGCGTGGCGAGGCCCGCGCCGGTCACCCCGGCCGCGCCCTTCGAGGCGATGATCATGAAAAGCAGCAGCGAGACCTGCTCGTCCAGCGCGAGCGGCTTGCCCATCGCCTCCGCGACGAACAGCGAGGACATCGTCAGGTAGATCGCGGTCCCGTCCAGGTTGAAGGAGTAGCCGGTCGGCACCGTGATCCCGGTGACCGGTCGCGACACCCCCAGGTGCTCCATCTTCGCGATCAGCCGCGGCAGCGCCGACTCCGAGGAGGACGTGGACAGGATCAGCAGGAACTCCCGGCCCAGGTAGCGCAGCAGGGCGAACACGCTGACCCCCGTGCACACCCGCAGCAAGGTGCCCAGCACCACGAACACGAAGATCAGACAGGTCGTGTAGAACCCGATCATGATGACGGCGAGGGACTTCAGCGCGTCGATGCCGGTCGCGCCGACCACCGCCGCGATCGCCCCGAAAGCGCCCACCGGGGCAGCCCACATGATCATCGCCAGGATCCTGAACACCAGCTTCTGTACGTGCCCGATCCCGCGCAGCACGGGTTCGCCCGCCGCGCCCATGGCCTGGAGCGCGAACCCGCACAGCAGGGCCACCAGCAGCGTCTGGAGCACCTGGCCCCCGGTGAAGGCCGAAACCAGCGTGGTCGGGATGATCCCGAGCAGGAACTCCGGGGTGCTCTGCGCCCCGCCCGCCTTGGCCTGGGCCTCGCCCGCGTGGCGTGCGGCCTCGGTGAGGTGCAAGCCGCTGCCCGGGTCCAGCAGGTTCCCCACCAGCAGGCCGATGGCGAGGGCCACCGTGGACATCACCATGAAGTAGCCGAGGGCGAGCCCGCCCACCGCCCCCACCTTGGCGGCCTTGCGGACCGAACCGATCCCCAGCACGATCGTGCAGAAGATCACGGGCGAGATCATCATCTTGATGAGGTTCACGAAGCCGGTGCCCAGCGGCTTGAGCTCCACGGCCACGCCGGGGGCGGCGAAACCGACGGCGATGCCGAGGAGCACCGCGGCGATCACCGCGATGTAGAGATAGTGCGTTCTGTCGCGCCTGGCGGCCACGATGCCTCCTGTGGTGAATACGTCCCGGGAGGACCATCACCCGCCGCTGTGACCCCGGTCACCCTTGCGTTCATTGAGTTCATGAGCCGGTGCACACTGAGCGCCATGTTCCGTTTGCCCCGGCCGCCGCGCAGCCTCGCCGGCCAGCTCTTCGCCATGCAGGTATTGCTGGTCACCGTGGTCGTCGCCGGATGCGCCGTCTTCGCCTACGCCACCGCGCGCGGCCAGGCCGAGGACGCGGCCCGGCGCCAGGCCGGGGCCGTGGCCCGCGCGGTCGCGGACTCCCCCTCGGTCCAGGAGGCCGTACGGGAGGCCGTACGCGGCATCGATCCCACGGCCCGGCTCCAGCCGTACGCGGAGCGGGTCCGGGTCGACTCGGGGGTGGACTTCGTGACGATCATGGACCCGGCCGGGCGGCGCTGGACCCACCCGGACCCGCGCCGGATCGGCGAGCGCTTCATGGGGAACACCGCTCGCGCCCTGCGCGGCGAGACCTTCAGCGAGACCTACACCGGCACCCTCGGCCCCTCGATCCGCGTGGTCACCCCGCTCACCGACGACGGCCGCGTCGTCGGCATGGTCAGCGCCGGGATCACCGTCCGCGCGATCAGCGCGCGGCTCGCCTCCCAGCTCTCCGCGCTCGCCTGGGTCGCGGCCGCGGCCCTCGCCCTCGGCGGGGCGGGCACCTACATCGTCAACGCCCGGCTGCGCCGCCACACCCACGGAATGAACGCGGCCGAGCTCAGCCGGATGTACGACTACCACCAGGCGGCCCTGCACGGAGTGCGCGAGGGGCTGCTGATGCTCGACGGCCAGCGCAGGATCACCCTGATCAACGACGCCGGACGTGAACTGCTGGGCCTGCGGGACGCGATGACGGGCACCGGTGTCGCGGACCTGGGACTGCCCGCGCCGCTCACCGGGGCACTGCTCGCCGACCGGCCCCGGGTGGACGAGGTGCACCTGACCGCCGACCGGGTACTCGTCGTCAACAGTTCGCCCGTCGCGGGCGGCGGCCGCCGGGGCACCGTGGTCACCCTGCGCGACCACACCGAACTCCAGGTGCTGACAGGAGAGTTGGATCACGAACGGGGGTTCACCCAAGCCCTGCGCTCGCAGGCCCACGAGGCGGCGAACCGGCTCCACACGGTGGTCTCGCTCATCGAGCTGGGCCGCGCGCAGGAGGCGGTGGAGTTCGCCACCGCAGAACTGGAACTGGCGCAGGCACTCACCGACGAGGTGGTCACCGCCGTCGGGGAGCCGGTGCTGGTGGCGCTGCTGCTCGGCAAGGCCGCCCAGGCGCACGAGCGGGGCGTCGAGCTGGTCGTCACCCCCGACAGCACGGCCGTCGAGGGCGGCCCCGGGACCCCGCCTGCCCGGGACCTGGTCACCGTGGTCGGCAATCTCGTGGACAACGCCATGGACGCGCTCACCGGCGTCCCGGGCGGGCGGATCGCGGTCACCGTGCGCTCCGGCGCCGACGGGCTGCTGCTGCGCGTGACCGACAGCGGCCCGGGGCTGCCCGAAGGGGTGGACGTGTTCCGGCGCGGCTGGTCCGGCAAGGGCGAGGGGCGCGGCCTGGGCCTGGCCCTCGTACGACAGGTGGCGCAGCGCCACGGCGGCACCGCGGAGGCGGCCCAGCCGCCGGAGGGGGGAGCCGAGTTCACCGTACGGCTCCCCGTGCGGCCGGAGGCGCGGCCGTGAGCGCCCCCGAGGTACGGGTCCTGATCGTCGAGGACGACCCCGTGGCGGCCGACGCGCACGCGCTCTACGTCGGCCGGGTCCCCGGCTTCACCGCCGTCGGCACCGTCCACTCGCTCGCCGAGGCCACCCGGGCCCTGGAGCGGACCCGTGTCGACCTGCTGCTGCTCGACCTGGGCCTGCCGGACGGGAACGGCCTGCGCTTCGCGCGCGGGCTGCGGGCCGCCGGGCATCCCGTCGACGTGATCGCGGTGACCTCGGCGCGCGACCTGGCCGTGGTCCGCGAGAGCGTCTCGCTCGGAGTGGTCCAGTACGTGCTGAAGCCCTTCGCCTTCCCGACCCTGCGCGAACGGCTCCTGCGCTACGCCGAGTTCCGCGCGACGGCGGGGGAGGCGGCCGGCCAGGACGACGTGGACCGCGCGATGGCGGCCCTGCGCGCGCCCCGGCCGGCGGAGCTGCCCAAGGGGCTGAGCGCGCCGACCCTGGACCGGGTCGCCGCCCTGCTGCGGGCGGCGACGGAGGGGCTGACCGCGGCGGGGGCGGCCGAGGCGGCCGGGATCTCCCGGATCACCGCCCGCCGGTACCTGGAGCACCTGGTGGACACCGGCCGCGCGGACCGCACTCCCCGGTACGGCCAGGTCGGCCGCCCCGAACTGCACTACCGCTGGCTGGCGGCGGCCGGCTCGGTGTCGAAGGTGTAGAACTTCCGGTGGTCCAGCATGTCCGCCGGGGTCACGTCGTTCCACGGCCGCATCGTGTCGTTCAGGTCCACGACGTTCTGGGTGCCGGCGGCGGGCAGGTACGGGGACTGTGGGTGGCGGGTCTGCCACTCGGCCCACAGCTTGTCCACGTAGGCGTGGTGCATCCAGAACACCGGGTCGTTGGGGGAGACGCCGGTGGCCATCTGGCCGCCGACCCACACGTGTACCCGGTTGTGCAGGTTGGCGCCGCGCCAGCCCTCCAGGTTGTTGCGGAAGCCGCCGTTCGAGGAGCTGTTCCACGGGGCCGTGTCGTACACGGGCATGGCGAGTACGGCCTCCACCTCGGCCTTGGTCGGCAGCTCGCCGACGCCCGCGCCCAGCGCCCGGCGCAGGTACGCGCGTCCGTCTACCCGTACGGCTATGTTCCACTTGCCCGTCGCGTACGCGAACGGGCCGTCGATGACCTGTCCGTCGCGGGCCCGGCCGGTGCCGCCGAGGAAGTCGGCGGCCCAGAGGGAGGACCGGGTGGTGCGGTCGGCCGTCCAGTCCCAGTACGGGAGCGAAACGCTCGCGTCCACCGCCTGAAGAGCCGCCTCGAACTCGCGCAGAAACCGGCGGTGCCAGGGGAGAAAGGAGGGCGAGCGGTGTCCCACCCGGTCGCCGGAGTCGGTGTCGCTCATGATGAAGCCGTTGTGGGTGGTGACGAACCGGTCGTAGCGGCCGGTGCGCTTCAGCTCCAGCAGCGCGTTGGTGAAGGCGCGCTTCTCCTCGGGAGTGAGCGCGGCCTGGTTCTTGCGGACGGTCATGCCGCGCCTCCCCCCGGCGAGAACGGGGCGAGCTCGGCACCCTGGAGCTCGCGTACGGCGGCTCTGGCCAGCGAGGCCGGGTCGGCGAAGCTCTCGTAGTGGTTGACCACGCTGATCCAGCTGCCGTCGGCGTTGCGCATCGCGTGCAGCTCGCGGCCGTCTATCCGGACGGTGGGCAGACCGGGGGAGTGGTGGCCGCCGTGGTGGCCGCCACCCGTGCCGGCGGCTATCCGGATGCGCCGGCCCTGGTACACCTCGTCGACCGGGCCGACTGGTGTGGTGGCGGACCGGGAGTCGGTGGCGGCCGCGTGCGCGGTGACGCCCGCGAGGCCGAGGGCGGTGAGTGCGCCGGCAGTGGTGCCCAAGGCCTGCCGACGGGTGATCTTGTTCATGCCCGAAGAACTATCAGGGTGTCAGGGGCAGTTGGCCGCTATCCAGACATCAGTGGACAAGTTTCGTTTAGAACGAATGGGGCGATCTTTTCGTCCGGACCGGATCCGGCAGCCGGGGCGGGAAGTTTTGCGGTGGAAATACTACTGGTCAGTAATTCTTCCCGTTCGGCAGGACGGACATGGGGGCGGGTGCATCACGGATGTCGACCGGAAGCTACGGCGCGATATCAGGGGTATATGTCGGTTACTCCCCTATAGTTCCGATATGGCTCTTCATAAGACGAAGGACGCGGACGCCCCCGACGCCGACTCGGACGTGTTCGCGTCCGTCCTGAGCGGCCAGGTCCTTCCCAAGTACCGGATGCCCGAAGACCACTCGTCCACCGAGGTCGTCTACCAACTCATCCGCAACGAACTCCTGTTGGACGGGAACGCCGCGCAGAACCTGGCCACCTTCTGCACCACCTGGTCCGACGACGGCGTGCACCGCCTGATGAACGAGTGCCTCGACAAGAACATGATCGACAAGGACGAGTACCCGCAGACAGCCGAGATCGAGGCCCGCTGCGTCAACATCCTGGCCGACCTGTGGAACGCCCCCGCCGGCGCCACCGCGACCGGCTGTTCCACCACCGGCTCCAGCGAGGCCGCCATGCTCGGCGGCCTCGCCCTCAAATGGCGCTGGCGCGCCCGCCGCCGCGCCGCGGGCCTCCCCGCGGACCGCCCCAACCTGGTGTGCGGCCCGGTCCAGATCTGCTGGGACAAGTTCGCCCGCTACTTCGACGTCGAGCTGCGCCAGGTCCCCCTGGAACCCGGCGCCACCGGCCTGCGGCCCCATCAGCTCGCCTCGTACGTCGACGAGAACACCATCGGCGTCGTCGCCATCCTCGGCGTCACCTACACCTGCGACTACGAGCCCGTCGCCGACATCGCCGCCGAACTGGACCGGATCCAGGCGGAGCACGGCTGGGACGTCCCCATCCACGTGGACGGCGCGAGCGGCGGCTTCGTCGCCCCCTTCCTCCACCCCGACGTGGTGTGGGACTTCCGGCTCCCGCGCGTCGCCTCCGTCAACACCTCGGGCCACAAGTACGGGCTCGCGCCCCTCGGCGTCGGCTGGATCGTCTGGCGCACCGCCGACCTGCTGCCCGCCGACCTCGTCTTCAGCGTCGACTACCTGGGCGGCGACATGCCCACCTTCGCCCTCAACTTCTCCCGCCCCGGCGGCGAGGTCATCGCCCAGTACTACCTGTTCCTGCGCCTCGGCCGGGGCGGCTACCGGCGCGTGCAGCAGGCGTGCGCCGACAGCGCCCAGTACCTGGCCTCCGAGATCGCCGCGATGGGCCCCTTCACCCTCCTCTACGACGGCCGGGGCGCCCTCCCCGCCGTCTCCTACACGCTCAGCGACCCGGCCGGCGCGGGCTTCAGCCTCTACGACCTCTCCGACCGGCTGCGGATGCGCGGCTGGCAGGTGCCCTCGTACCCGCTGCCGGCCGACCGCGACGACACGGTCATCCAGCGCGTCCTCGTCAGGCACGGCGTGACCCGCGATCAGATCGCCCTGCTCGTCGCCGACCTGCGCCGGGCGGTGGAGCACCTCACGGCTGCGCCCCCGCCCGTGCCGGCCGCAGAACCCCGGTCCGGCTTCCACCATTGAAGCGGCTCCCGCTCCGCCTACCAGCGCATGCCCAGTGCGTTCAGGGCCTCGACCCGCTCGGGGGTGAGGGAGGCGGCGCGGGAGCGTTGGTTGGCGATCCAGGAGCCCAGGCGCAGCTCCTGTTCGCCGACCGGCTCCACATGCGTGCGGGGGACCCTGAGGTGCCGTTCGCGGGCGTGGAACCGCTGGGCAGCCTCCAGATGGTCCGCCCACGCGGCGGCGTGACTGCGGCGTGGCGGCGGACGTTCCGCCTCCGCCACCGGGGTCATCCCGAGGGTGTGCTCCAGCAGCCAGCGCTGCGCCCAGGACAGCCGCTCCCAGCTCAGCCGCTGGGTACGGACCCACCCGCCCAGGTCCTCGCCCTGCACCACCACCTCGCCAGGTGCCAGGGGGAGACCGCCGCCCGCGTCCAGGTGGACCCGGGTCAGGTGGAAGGCGCGCTGCCAGGAGATATCCCAGGCGGGACACCAGGAGGCGTCGATCGCCTCCAGGGCCTCCCGCCGCTCCGCGGACAGGGCCCCCGGCCCCTCGCGGCGGGCCGCGGCACGCTGGTTCTTGACCCACACCCCGACCGGGGCGCCGCGCCAGGTGGCCTCCACCGGCGGCAGCAGATGGCCGTGTTCCGCCGCCCAGGCACGGGCCACCGCGAGCCCCTCCTCGAAGGCCACGTCGAAGTGGCTCCACACCATGCCGAGTCCGTCGAGTTGCGCCACCCGCTCGCGGCCCAGCGCGCCCCGGCGGTACGTGCGCCGCGCGTCCGCGATCCACTGGCCCAGCGGGAACCGGGCCAGGCCGGGGGGCCACGCCCCGTCGCCCGCCGGCACCTTGAAGCCGAACGGCACCTTCAGGTCCCCGGCCGTGGCGGCGTAGATCCGGGCGGCCTCGACACCGCGCCGCCAGTGCTCGTGCTCCGGATTCAGCACGCGCAGCCGGACGAACGCGGCCAGCAGCGCGGGATCCCGGGGGGTGGAGAAGCTCAGCAGCGCCTGCGCACCGCTCCGCGCGCCCGAGGCCGCCGCCGTGGCGGCCGTCCGGCTCGGCGTCTGCGGCTGGGCCAGGGACTCGACCAGGCGTGAGTCGTGCGCCCGCAGCGCCTCCAGCAGCCGCGCGAGGTCCCCGTACGCGCGCGAGGTGAGCATCGTGTCCGGTGTCTCGTCCGGCCCCAGCAGTACGGGCACCACGAGCGAGGCGACCTTCCCCTCGCCGGGCCGGATCCGCAGCGCCCGCCCGACCGCCTGCACCAGATCGGGCATGGAACCCCGTACGTCGGCCCAGTAGACGGAGTCGCACTCCTTGGTGTCCACGCCCTCGCCCAGTACGCGGACACTGCCGAGGAAGGCCTTCTGGGCGATCCGGCCGTCCGCGAACGCGCCCAGCACCCGCCGCCGGTGGGCCGCCGTGTGCTGCCCGCACAGCCAGTCCGCCCAGACCGTACTGGGGTACACCGGGTGCGGCCGGCGGCTCGTGAGCCGCAGCCGCTTCGCCACCGCCGGGAGCCCGGCCGCGAAGGCCTCGGCCTCCTTGGTCAGGTGGTGGAAGACGAGCGTGCGCCGGAACCCCTCGTGGGCGGCCGCCTTCACCAGCGCCGTCTGCAGCGCCGCGAGCCGCGCCCCGCGCACCGCGTCCGAACGCCCGTCCCGGCCCAGCAGCACGGCCGCCTGGAACTGCGGATCGGTGACGTCCACGCACACCACCCGGTACGGGGCGCAGATGCCGCGGTCGATGGCCTCGGACAGCGACAGCGTGTAGCAGCGCGCGCCGAACGGCCCCCGCGGATCGTCCTCCATGGACGCCACGAGTTCGCCGCGCCGCCGCGGACCGGCACCCTCGCCGGGCGTCTCCTCGCCGTCCTGCCACACGCGGGGCGTGGCCGTCAGGTAGAGCCGGCGCACGGCGGGGATCCGCGCGTTGTCGTGCACCACCGCCCAGGGTTTCCCGATCCGGCCCGACGTCCGGTGCGCCTCGTCGACCACGATCAGGTCCCAGCCCGGCAGCCCGGCGAGATGCGCGCGCTCGACGGTGCCCATGCCCAGCGAGGCGTACGTGGCGAACACCGTCACCCGGTCCACCGACGGGCCGCACCAGCGGGCCAGTTCGGCCGGATCGGTGGTCGTGGGCACGCCCGCGTCCTCCCCGCGCAGCGAGCACACCCCCAGCGACCGGCCGGTGCGGCCGCCCTCCCGCCATGCCGCGACGGTCTGCACCAGCAGGTCCAGGGAGGGCACCAGCACCAGCACCCGCCCGGCCCGCAGCTCCTCGGCCGAACGGACGGCGACGAGGGACTTCCCCGAGCCGGTGGCCATGATCACCTGGGTGCGCAGCCCGCTCGCGGGTACCCGGCCCCCGGCGGGCAGCTCCAGCGCCCGCACCACGGCGTCGACGGCCTCGCGCTGGTGCGGGCGGAGATCCTTCCTCGCCATGTGTGTCACCCCCACCCCTGTGATCGGCCGGTTTGCCTCCTGGCCCTATCCTGCCCCCATTTTGATGCAGGAGGCGGGAAAGCCGGGAGCGACTCCGGCCGATGCCGAGCGGGGCTGCGGCCACGCGGGGGCGGCGGCTACCGCGCCCCGAAGTTCTGCGTCCACCAGGGACCGCCCGCGCCCTGGTGGATGCCGATGCCGATGTCCTTGAAGGAGCAGTTGAGGATGTTCGCGCGGTGTCCCGGGCTCTTCATCCAGGAGTCCATGACCGACTGCGGGGTCTGCTGGCCCCTCGCGATGTTCTCCCCGTACGTCGACCAGCGGTAGCCGGCGGCGGTCGTCCGGGTGCCCGGGTCCGCGCCGTCGGGGTTGGTGTGCGAGAAGAAGTCCCGGCCGGCCATGTCGTCGGAATGACCCTGGGCCGCGGCCCGCAGCTGCGGGTCCTCCTTCAGCGGGCCGCAGCCGGCCGCCGCCCGCTCGGCGTTGACCAGGGCCACGACCTGGCCCGCGGCGCCCTGCGGCGGGGCGGGAGCCGGGGCCGGCGCCGAGGCCCGCGGGGTCGGAGAGCTGCTGCGGCTCTTCGTCGGGCTCGCCGACGGGCTCGGCGAGGCGGAGGCCGACGGCGACGGGGAGGCTGAGGGCGAGGGGGACGCGGAGGGCGAGGGCGACTCCGCGGGGAGCGCGGACTCGGTCGCCGAGAGCGCGGCCAGCGGGGGCGGGGTGGCGGCCCCGCCCGCCTTCGCACCGCCGGAGCCGGGCAGTGTGCCGAGGTACACCAGCCCGCCGCCCGCGACGCAGGCGGCGAGAACCGCGCCGCCGATCACCCGGCGGCGGTTCTGCTTGCGCCTGCGCAGCGCGCCCCGCCCGCCGCCCGCCGTCGTCCCGTCCGTGGCGAGGTGGGACACCGTGTCGGAGAAGTCCGCGTCGGCGCCGTCGGCGTAGGCGGAGCCCGCGGGGGCGAAGTCGGCCGCCCCGGCCGAACGCACCCCTGCCAGCAGTGCCGCCGATACGGGAACGAGGGCCAGACCGGCCAGCAGCCCCTCCGCCGGAACCAGACCGCTCCACAGGCCGGAGCACCGTACGCATTCACGCGCGTGCCGGGCTATTCGCTTGCGCCACAGGGCCGAGGGCTGACCGTCCCAGCCCGCCACGAGCGTCCGCAGCTCCTCGCACACCGGCTGGGCGCCCAGGGCCCGTTCCACCACGCGCGCCGATTCCAGCTGCGCCTTCATCCGCTGCACCCGAACGGCGGTGTGCTGCGGACTCAGCTCCAGCGCGGAGGCGACCTCGGCCCGGGTCAGCTCCCCGGCGCACTCCAGCCACCACAGCGAGAGCAGCGCCCGGTCGTCGGGCTCCAGCCAGCGCGTGGCGCGGGCCGTCTCGCGGCGCTGGCCCGCCAGGTTCAGGCGTACGACCGTGAGGTCGACGAAGTCGGCCCCCGGGTCCGCGACCTCGCCGGCCGCCTCGAGGGTGCTCTCGCCGAAGCCCCTCTGCCGGGCCTGCCAGTGCGCCCGTACGCGGTTCATCGCGATCGCCACCAGCCAGGACCGGAAGCTCTCGTCCGCGCGCAGGCCGCCCAGCCCGTCGAGGGCCCGCAGCATCGTGTCCTGCACCACGTCGTCCACGTCGACGGACCCGTTCAGGGCCCGCCCGACGATGTTGTAGACGAGCGGCAGATAGGCGCTGATGAGGTCGTCCTGCGCGCGGGGATCGCCCGCGCGGGCCGCTGCCACCAGCGCTGCCGTGTGCTGAGTGCTCATGTGATGTTCCCTGTCCGTACCGGCGGTCGATGATGCCCAATGCCTGGGAGACCGTCGAGAGGGGCCTCGATAACACTTATCCGGAATTCTTGTCGCAAGACGATTCCGCTGCCTCCTCCGGAACGGAAGGCCGCGGGTAGCGCCTGGCCGAGGAGTCCCCTTGGGCCAGCCGGCGCAACGCCGCCAGCATGGCATCTCCCAGTACGGTGCCCACAACCACCCGCTCCACCATGTCCTCCGGGTCCTTCCCGCGCGCGACGAAGGTGAGGTCACACCCCGCGATCCGCTCGGCGGCGGCCGCGAACTCGTCCAGGAAGTCCAGATGGTCCCCGTGGCCCACCGTCAGCAGGGAGGCCTCGGCGGCGGCCAGGGCGCGCGCCGAGGGGTGGTCGGCCGGAACCTGCCAGCCGCGCCGCGCGATCCAGGTCCTCGACCAGCGCCCGGGCGCGTTCCCCGCTCTCCGCGTCGGCGTCGGGTGGGAAATCGGGGTCGACCGTACTGGCGGCCGCGCCGAGCAGGTCGTGCACCGGCCGGCCGCGGTCCTCCAAACCGGGAAACCCCGCCCGACAGCAGCCTGTTCGCCGTGATGGGGGCGACGATCGTCGTGCTGTGGCTGGCCGCGCTGCTCATCGCGATGGTGCTGTGGCGCCAGCCGCTCGCCGACCGGGCCACCGTTCGGGCCATCCAGCTCGGTTCGGCCGTCGGGCTCGCCGGCCTCGCTGTCGGCTTCCTGATGGTCCGGCCCACCGGGGCCCAGCTGGCCGGCCAGGTCACCGACACGGTCGGCGCGCACAGCGTCGGCGTCCCGGACGGCGGCCCGCACCTGCCGGTCACCGGCTGGGCCGCCAGCGGCGGCCACCTGCGGATCGCCCACTTCGTCGGGATGCACGCCCTCCAGGTGCTGCCGCTGCTGGCGCTGGCCCTGACCTTCGCGGCCGGGCGGTACGGCTGGGCGGTCCGCGCGGTGGTGCGCACGCGGCTCGTCCTGGTGGTGGGCGCCGGTTACGCCGTCCTGGTGGCCCTGACCACCTGGGCCCTGCGAGAGCAGCCGCTGACCTCGCCGGACGCGGCGACGCTGGCCGCGGCGGCCGGACTTGCCATCGCCATGGTGGTGGGAGTGGCCCTCGCGTTGCGCGGCGGGGCCGCCGGGGCCGGGAGGGTCACGGTATCCGCGTCGGCGGTCGGGCGCTGATCAATGGGGGCGCTGATCACTGTGGGGCGCTGGTCGCTGTCGGAGGCTGGTTGCTGTCGGAGGCTGGGCGCCGACGCGCGCCGACCCGTCGGGTGTTGACCACCGCGCGTGATCACGGGAGCCTCTACTGGCGCAGCCGGAGCGCCGGCTCCACCCTTTCGCCCGCGCACGTCGAGTCCTGGCGCGACCTCCTGACAGCCTCTACGGCACTCATCACCAGCGGCGTCACAGGCGCGCTGTCACCGAGCAGCCGTGACGCCGTACTGGCCGCCGCGCACCTCGTACACGAGGCCGGCGGGCACCTCTCGTACGACCCCAACTTCCGTCCCCGGCTGACCGGCCGGGCCCGGGCCCGGGCACTGCTGGCCGCCGTCGCCCCGCTGACCGCACTGCTCAAGACCTCGTGCCCGGCCGACGCGCTCGCCCTCCTCGACACCGGCGACCCGCGCACCGCCGCCGCCCGCTGCCGCGCGCTCGGCGCCCGGACGGTCGTGGTCACCGCGGGCGCCGACCGGCTGTTGCTGGACGACGGTACGCACGCCCGGTACGAGCCCGTGCCCGTGAACCCCGCTCCCGTCGACGCGACCGGAGCCGGGGACTGCCTCACCGGCACCACCACCGCCCGGCTCGCCCTCGGCGACAGCCTCGCGGACGCGGTGGCCTACGGCGCGGCGGCCGCCTCCCTGTCCGTCTCCGGCCGCGGGGGCACCGGGCGCGTCCCCGCCTTCACGGAGACGGCGGCGCTGGCGGCCGCGCACCGCCGGATCACACGGAGTCGAGCAGCGCCATCTCCTCGGCGGTGAGACGCACGGACCCCGCGGCGATGTTCTCGACCAGGTGGTCCGGGTTCCCCGTGCCCGGGATCGCCAGGACGTGCGGGCCGCGGTTCAGCGTCCACGCCAGGCGCAGCTGGGCCGCCGACACGCCGTGGGCCTCGGCCACGGTCCGTACCCGGGGGCCGTCCTCGGCGGTGACCCCGGCCTCCTTGCCCGCGCCCGCGATCGCGAAGAACGGCACGAAGGCGACGCCCTGTTCCCCGCAGCTGTCCAGGAAGGCGTGGTCCTCGGCCGGGGACCCGATCCCGTACGGGTTCTGCACGCACACCACGGGAGCGATGGCCTGCGCCTCGGCGAGGTGGTCCGGCCGGGCATTGGAGATGCCCAGGTGCCGTATCAGCCCGGCCGTACGGAGCTCGGCGAGCGCCCCGAAGTGCTCGGCGATCGACCCGGTCGTCTCGCGGCGCGGGACCCGCAGGTTGACCACGTCCAGGTGGTCCCGGCCCAGCTGGCGCAGGTTCTCCTCCACCTGCCCGCGCAGCCGGCCGGGCTCGGCCCACCACCACTCCCCGGCCGCGTCGCGGCCGGGCCCCACCTTGGTGGTGATGACGAGGTCCTCGGCGTACGGGGAGAGCGCCCGGTTGATCAGTTCGTTCGCGGAGCGCAGCGGGGAGAAGTAGAAGGCGGCGGTGTCGATGTGGTTCACGCCGAGCTCGACGGCGCGGCGCAGCACGCCCGTCACCCGCTCGCGGTCGCTGGGGGAGCCGTCGGCGAGCTGAGTCAGCCGCATCGCGCCGAAGCCGATCCGGTTGATGGTCAGGTCGCCGAGCTGCCAGGTACCCGCCGCGGCGGCGGTGATCGTCTCTGAGGTCATCCGCCGACCGTATCGGGCTCGGCGACCCAGCCCGCGGCGAGGACCAGCCGGGAGGCCCGGTGGCCGGCGAGGAAGCCGAAGGGCCGGTCGAACCGGACCTCGGCCGGGCGGGCCGGTACGTCGCGCGGCGTGCGGCGCCCCCGGCTCGCGCCCCGACGGCGGTGACGGCCGCGGCCTCGAACCCCGCCGCGTGGAAGCGGGCCGGCACGGACTGCCGGGCCGAGCCGATCGCCAGGGGCTCCGAACTGATGCCGGGGAAGTGTCCTTGGTCCGCGTCGGCGGCGGTCTGCAGCCCGAACAGCGGGGCGAGGTCCAGCAGATCGTGTTCGGCATGCAGGGAGAACGCCACGGTCTCGATGCGCAGCTGGGGCTGCGGACCGTAGGAGTCCACCGTGCGGACCGTGAGGCCGGGACCCGCGTTTCCCTCGGGGAGTGAACTGCCGTTCAGCGACGGGACGGTGCCGGTGACGGCCGCGCTGCCGGTTTCCAGTACCTCGTCGACCGGCGCCGCCGGTTCGCCGAGGAGCAGGTGCACGTCCACGTCCTCGGTGCCGGCCACATCCAGGACGGTGACGGCTCCGGGCCCGGCCCCGGCCCCGGCCCCGGCCCCGACCCTGGCCCCGGTCCCGACCCTGGCCCCGGTCCCGGCCGAGGCCCCGGTCCCGGCCGTGGCCCGGGCCCCGGCCCTGGCCCCGACCCTGGCCCCGGTCCCGGCCGTGGCCCGGGCGACGCGGACACCGTCCGGTGCGGGGGTGGTGCGCGACATCCGTTCGAGGTTCCGCCCCGCCCAAGGGCCTCGTCCGGCCCGGCCGGTCATCACCCGGAAGGGTTCCTCCCACCGCATTCGCAGGACGAGCGCCGAGGCCAGGATCAGCTTGACCTCCTCCTCGGCATCCTGCAGCAGAGCGATCGACATGCGGTCGATCAGGCCGCCCGTCCGGTCCGACGCCCACCCGTCCAGAGCCTCGTGGTCGGTGTCTTCGGCTCCGGTGAGGAGGCCCCGGGCGCCTGCGGGGAGCTCGCCGACCACCGCTCCTCGAGCGGGAGCTCGGCCTTGATCCACAGCTCCGTGGCCGCCTGGAGGCCCCGTACGCCGGCCGGCCCGGTCAGCAGCTCCCGGGCGTCCCCGGCCGCGGCCTCGGCGGGTATGCCCAGGGCCTCCGTCAGTTCGGCGCGGGCCGGCCGCCCGAGCCGTCCGCGAGCACCGCGAGGAGCGGCCAGACCCCGGCCGCGGTGAACACCGTGCCCGAGTCCCCGGCCGGGGCATGTGCGGCCCAGCGCTTCGTGAGGCGGTTGACCGCCCGTACCGTCGCGTTGTCCATGAGGCGCGAGCGTATGTGGAGGGCACCGCCGGGCCGGGCTGATTTCCGCGGCCCGGCGGCGCCGGTGGGTGGGGTGGGCGGGGTGTCGGTCAGTGGGGCGGGGCGGGGGTGTCGGTCAGCGGCCGCGCAGGCCGCGGTCGATGGCCGTCATCAGCTCGCCGTCTGCGGTGTCCGCGTCCAGCGACCAGAACATGGCGCCGCCCAGGCCCTGTTCGCGGATGTAACCGGTCTTGGCGCGCAGCACCTGCGGGTCGTCGTAGGTCCAGAGGGTAGCGCCGTCGAACAGCCAGGCGTGCCCGCCCCGCCGGTCGCGGTAGACCTTGTAGGTTCCCGAGTCGGCCAGCTTCTTGAGCGCCTTGTAGTCCTCGTACCCCGCGGACCAGGTGGCGGGCGCCGGGCCCGTGGCGGGCTTCCCCATGCCGTCCCCGCCGCCTCTGACGCCCGTCCAGCCCTGCCCGTAGAACGGCATGCCCACCACCAGCTTGTGCGCGGGCGCGCCGCGCCGCCGCCAGGCGTCCACCGTGCCGTCGACGCTGAAGTCGCCCCGGGCGTGCAGCGCCGACTGCTGGGCGGTGATGGGCTCGCCGGAGACGTGGAAGTCGTAGCCCTGGAGGGTCACGAAGTCGAGGTCGCGCATGATCCGGGGGACGTCGAAGCCCGCGTCGATCTTGGATGGGGCGGCCGGGGCGAAGGCGGTCAGCTCGTACGCCGGCTTCTTGTCCCGGTTCTTGTTCTGGCTCCGCGCGTACGCGTCGAGCTGCGTGCGGAACTCCCTGACGAGCGCCGCGAAGTTCTGCTTGTCCTCGGGCCGGAACGTCGTGTCGGCGTCACCGGCGGAGCCGGGCCACTCCCAGTCGAGGTCGATGCCGTCGAACAGGCCGGCGGCAGCGCCCGCGCCGCCGCGGGTGCCGTCCTGCGGCAGATTGCCCTTGATGTAGAGGTCGATGCAGGACTCGACGAGGGCCTTGCGGGAGGCGGGGGTCAGCGCGGCGTCCGAGAAGTGCGTGGACCAGCTCCAACCACCCAGTGAGATCAGCACTTTGAGGCCGGGATGCCGGGCCTTGAGCTCGCGCAGCTGGTTGAAGTTGCCGGCGAGCGGTTGCTCCCAGGTGTCGGCGACCCCGTCGACGGAGTTCTCGGCGTCGAGGGGCCGGACGTAGTCCGCCCAGGCGTCGGCCTCGCCGGGCACGTTCCCGGTGAAGCACTTGCCCTCCGGACTGACGTTGCCGAAGGCGTAGTTGACGTGGGTGAGCTTGTCGGCGGAGCCGTTCGCCTCAAGGTCCTGGACCTGGAAATCCCGTCCGTAGACGCCCCATTGGGTGAAGTAGCCGACCTTCCGGTATGAGCGGCCGTGTCCGCCCGCCGCATCGGCGTCCGCGTCGGCGGTGGCGGTGGGTGCGAAGGCGGTCAGCAGGGAGAGGGAGCAGGCGGCGACGGCCAGCCTGCCGAGCATGCTGCGGCGCATGGGCTTCCTTTGCGGATGCGGGAGCGGGGCGTGAGCGCGTGCGCGGTGCATGCCGGAAACTATTGGTCTGGACCAGAGCGGTCAAGGGGGCGGCTGGAACTCGGGATCCGTCAGGGCAGGCTCCACTGGCCGACGTCGTCGGCGAGGCCGCCGTTGAGGGCGAACTGGACGGCCGCCAGGCCGGCGTCCTTCGGGATCCGGAAGGTGACGAAGCCCTCGGCCGAGCCGCCGGGGCTGAGCGTCACGGTGTCGGGGAAGGAGGGCCCGGCCGTCGTGGCGGTGTTGAGGCCGGCGAACCGCTTCCCGGCGGTGTCGAGCAGGTGGGCGGCCGCTGCGGGGGACTCGTTGTAGTCGACGGTCCCCGTGTTCTCCAGCCGGAACCGCGCGGCGAGCAACCGGGTCGAGTCGTCGGGCGCAGGGCCCTGCGGGCCCTGCGGGCCGGCCGGGCTCGCGGGGTCGACCACCCGTACCAGGGTCACGTCGAGCCGCTGGCCGGGCTCGTTCCCGGCGAGTGGGACGGTCTCGCCGGATCCGTCGGGGCCCGCGCCCACGAGCGCGGGACCGAGGAGCGCGGCCGCGGCGAGGGCGCCGCGCAGCCGGAGTCGCCGCGGCACCTGAGCCGGTGCTCGGCCGCCGGGCACGCAGAGCCCTTCTGATCCACCGATCACCCTGTCCACGATCCTCCCCGCCCTGATCTCCCGCGATGTCCGGTGTCTCAAGGGGCGGATGGCGACTGGAGCGGCCGCGGGCGGACCACCCCGCTCAACATCGCTCTGACCAGCAAGAACGAGTCGCTGATCGACTTGCCGACGGAATCCGGCGTCCACAGGGCTGAAAAACTTTCACCTGGTTGATCGAAGAATTTGGTGGATCTTCGGCCCGAGCCGTGTCATCGTTGGTCCCACCGAAGGGGTGTAGCTCAGCTGGTCAGAGCGCCGGTCTCCAAAACCGAAGGCCGCAGGTTCAAATCCTGCCGCCCCTGCCACATCGCGCAGCGTTGCCGAACGCCCGGGCGGGAGCTCAGCTCTCGCTTGGGCGTTGCTGTTTCCCCGAAGCCTGCCGGATGACGTTCGCGCGTGCGTCCTGGCGTGCGCACGCGGTGAGCTCTCCGAGCTCCCCCGCTGCTCTTGGCCGTCCGCTCTTCGTTGTCCGCTCTTCGTTGTCCGCTCTTGGTTGTCCGCCGCACGGTGGTCGCGGCTGTTGTTCGCTGAACGACGTCATGGGCCGGATGACCGCCCGCGCCGTGACGCGGACGGCCGGAACGGGGCCTATTCGACCCCGGCCTCCTGGTAGCCGTACGGGCGGGTGATGAGCTCCATCCCATGGCCGGCCGGGTGCGTGAAGTAGACGCCGCGGCCCCCGTCGTTGTGGTTGATCTCGCCGGGATGCTTGCCGTGCGGGTCGGCGAAGTACGCGACCCCCGCGCGCCGGATCTTCCCGAAAGCCACGTCGAACTCCTCCTCGGAGAGGAGGAACGCGTAGTGCTGCACGGTGATGGACCCGGCCGGGATGGTCGCGAAGTCCAAGGTGACGCCGTTGGCGGTCTCCACGGGGATGAACGGTCCCCACTCGGTCCCGATCTCGAGGCCGAGGATGTGTGCCAGGAATTCGGCGGACTCCCGGTTGTCACGGGAGTGGATGATCGTGTGATTCAGTGCGACTGACATGGGTGGATGCCTCCGAAAGGCATGTCGCGGACACCTCCATGCCTCACCCGGCCGGTGACCGACACGCGATGCCGCGTTCACGATCCTAAGCACGGGTTCCGGGCGAAGTCCACCGCACACAGGGCGCCGACCGTCGGCCGGCGCCCGGCATGGGTCGGTCACGAACCGCCGTACACCGCCGTGACGTTGTCCTGCGCCGGGTGTGTCCGCCCGGCCGGTCCCGCCGCGAACACCCGCAGCAGGTTCTCCGTCACCCGGGTCGTCAGCGCGCCGCAGCGCGCGTCCAGGCCGTGGTTCGCGCCGCCGCGGCCGTCGCCCTTCGCGTCCAGGGCCTCCACCCACCGCATCGTGCCGGTTGCGAAGACCCCCGCCCCGCTCGGCACCGTGTAGTACGCCGTGTCCTGATGGCTGGGCCGGCCTTCGCACACCACGGGGGAGTGGGCCAGGATCTCGATCGGCCGGGGCGTCGGGAAACCGGTGTCGACCTTGTCGTACTCCACCCCCACCAGGTGCTCGAAGCGGTCGCCCGCCTTGGCGCCCGTGCCCTCGAAGAGCCAGTGGCCGGGGTTCGTCACCACGTACGGGGCGTCCACCGGGTAGCCGTCGTAGATCACGCCGAGCAGCGAGCTCTCCGGGTCCGCGCCGGGCGCGGAGCGGAAGTCCCCCGTCGCCGGGTGGCCCCGCTTGAACCCGGGGTCCTGGTCGTAGGACGACTTGTAGCAGACGACCGTGCGGTCCGGGCCCAGCTCCGAGGCCTCCAGCCGGATGCGGCGGAAGCAGCAGTTCGCGCCCAGGATCGCGATGTTCGTACCCGCGTCACGGGCGGCCGTGACGTGCGCCCGCTGCTCGGGCGACCAGTACTCGTCGTGCCCGAGCGAGAGCACCGCCGAGGCCCCCTCCAGCAGCCGCCTCTCCCGGGCGACGTCGGTGGTCGTCGCGAAGGCCAGGGGGATGCCGAGCCGCTCGGCGAGCGCGATCAGCGGGGCCTCGTACACCAGGAACAGGCCAGCGCCGTCGTCGTACTGGTACGGCCGGTCGAAGGTAACCGAGAGGGAGCGCGCCGCGTAGCCGCCGCTGGGCCCGTCGTAGCTGCCGTAGCCGCCCCACCGGTTGTAGGCCTGCCAGGTCGCCACCGCGTTGACCACGACCGTACGGCCTGTCGTCGCCGCCGACCGGACGGTGACGGGCACGAAGCGCTGGCCCTCGCCGCCCTGCGCGTCGAGCCGCAGCAGGTAGCAGCCCTCGGGCCAGTCCTTGGTGTCGATCGAGGTGGTGCGGGCCCACCGGGTGCGGACCATCCGCGTACCGGAGTCCACCGTGTGCTCGGGCTGCCGGACCCCGGGCAGGGCCTCGGAGCGCCACACCAGCCGGGCCCGGGCTCCGCCGTACCAGCCCATCCGGTAGGCGGAGACGGTGAACCGGGGCGCGGTGGTGGACACGTACAGCCCGAAGGACTCGCCGGGCAGGACGCTGACCCGGTCCGCGAAGCCTTCGATGGCCCGGGCCGGGCCGGCCTTGGTCACCGGCCAGTCGGGGTGCCCGGACCGGGCGTTCTCGGCCTTGACGTCGAAGGCGCCGGGCTTCGCCGCCGATGGCTTCCCAGCCGCCGCCTCCGTCCCGCCGGCCGGGTTGCCGCCCTGCCCGTCGCCACCGCCGTCCCCGCTCGCGCAGCCCGCCACGGCACCGAGCCCGGCCGCCGTGGCCGCGCCCGTCGCGATCGCGAGAAACCGCCGCCTGCCTGCGCCTTCGCCATCCCCGGCTATGTGCTCCTGATCCATGGAGGGCACGTTATGTCACCCTTGGGCCATACCTCCCACCGGCTCGTGATCTATGCTGACCCACCTGCCGTGCACGGCACCAACTGACTCCGGGAGCAAGCGACATGACGTACAGCGGCGCACACGGCCTGGGCACGGTCCGGCAGCTGTGGCAGCTGCTGGAACCGGTCCACGCCCTCGTCTACTTCGCGCCCGAGAGCTACGAGGAGGCCACGGGCCTCGGCTACGCCACGGACGAGCGGTGGCCCCTGTACTTCGCCTTCCGGGCCGCCCCGCTCGGCCCGGCCGGCGCGGACCTCGTGAGCGCCCTCTTCTACACCTTCAGCCCGAGCATGGTGCGGCGCTACGTCGCCCACTCCTGGCAGCCCGCCCCGCCGGCCCGGGTCCTCGCGGGCCGCGCCGCCGCCACCGAGCGCGCCCTGCAGGCCCTGCTGGGCGAGCGCACCGCTTCCCCGGACCTGGCCGAGGCGGCGCGCCTGGCCCGCCGGGCGGCCGAGGCCGCCGACACGGCCGGACGCCCGCTGGCCGCCGCCAACGCGGCGCTGCCCTGGCCGGAGGCGCCGCACGCCGTGCTCTGGCACGCCGCCACGATCCTGCGCGAGCACCGCGGCGACGGCCACATCGCCGCCCTTCAGGCCCACCACCTCGACCCGGTCGAGTCCCTGGTCCTGCACTCCGGCGCCGGAGCCGCCCCCGCCGAAGCGTTCGCGAACCGAGAGTGGCCCGGGGACGAGTGGAGCGCCGCCCGCGACCGCCTCGTCGCCGGGGGCCTGCTGGCCGAGGACGGCACGGCCACCCCGGCGGGGCTGGCGCTGCGCACGGCCGTCGAGAAGCTCACCGACGAGCTCGCCGCAGCCCCGTGGTCCGCGCTGACTCCGCAGGAAGTGGCCCGCCTGGCCGAACTCCTCCTCCCGCCCGTCCTCGACATCGTCGGCGCCGGGCTCCTGCCGACCCAGGGCACCCTGGGCATCGGTATGAAGTACGACTACGAGGGCTGAGCCGAGCCGGCCCGTCGGTCGACGTGCTCGCGGGAGCGGTCGATCACGCGCGCCTCCACGGCGCCGGCCCCGACCGAGGGGAGTCACCCGTGAAGTACGCCTTTTCCACGCTAGGCCTGCCCGGAACACCGCTCGACCGCAGCGTTGCCCTCGCGGCGGCCCACGGGTTCGACGGCCTGGAACTGCGCGCCCATGCCGAGGAGCCCCTGCACCCCGGCAGTCCGGCGGCCGAGCGCGCCGCGGGACTGCGGACCCTCACCGCCGCGGGAGTCGTGGTCCTCGGCGTCGCCGGGTACGCCAAGGTGGCTGCCGCCGGTGCGGACGCGCCGGTTCTCGCCGAACTGCGCGCGCTGGTCCGGCTCGCCGCCGACCTCCGAGCGCCCTACGTACGGGTCTTCCCGGGCGGCGGCGACCTGCCCGAGGCGGCCGCCGACACCAACGCCGTGCGCAGGCTCCGGGCCGCGGCGCCCTTCGCGGAGCGGCTCGGTGTGCGGATCCTGCTGGAGACGCACGACTCCCACCGGACCGCGGCCGCCGCCGCGCGCGTCCTGGACCGGGTCGCGCATCCGGGCGCGGGCGCGCTGTGGGACGTACTGCACACCTGGCTCGGAGGCGAAACGCCGGAGCGGTCGCGGCGGGCCCTCGCCGCGCACCTGGGCTACGTACAGGTGAAGGACGTGGCGTCGGCGCGCGAGCTCACCCCGCTGGGACTCGGCGCCGGAGTGCTGCCGCTGGCGGAGGCGGTGGCCGCCGCACCGCGCGACGGCTGGCTGTGCTGGGAGTACGAAAAGCGCTGGCACCCCGAAGCCGCCGACCTGCCGGGCCAGCTCGCGCAGGGCCGGGAGTACTTGGCGCGGCTGGTGTCGACCGGCGCCCCGGCGGTTCAGGTATAAAACCGCCGGACGGCCCGGGCGGCCGGCCGCCGGTGGGCCGTGACGCTGCGGCTGACGGGAACGGCGTGGCGGCCGCGACGTCCTCGTGGTGGACACGGGTGTCCACGCCATGGATCGCCGCTTTGGTCTCGGCGAAGGTGGCGGAAGCCGTCACCGCGTACGGCAAGGCATACGGGGCGTGTGGGTCGCGCCGGGCGGCGCCGCTGCGGCGGGAAGTTGCTGCCAAGGGGAGTGGTCGCCGCCGGCGACGCGCTGATCGCCCCGGGTGTCACGCGCCGTCTGATCGCGGAGTTCGCCGGGCGCCCCGAAGCTGCCCCGGCAGGCTCCCCACGGCTGGTCGAGGGCATCACCGAGCGGGAACGGGAAGTTCTGACCCTGGTCGGGCGCGGCCGGGTCGAACACCGAGATCGCGGAGGACCTCTTCGTCACGGTGGCCACCGCCAAGTCGCACGTGTCGCGCCTGCTCACCGAATTGGGCGCCCGGGACCGGGTTCAGCTCGTGATCACCGCCTATGGGATGGGCCTCGTCACGCTGTCCGGCTGAGCTGAGCTAGGGGCGGATGGTCAGGCGGGGGAGCAGGTCCAGGTGCTGCCTGGGGGGCTCCTCGGGAGCCCCGGCCGACAGGCGGTCCAGGAGGAGGGCTGCCGCGCGGGCGCCCACCTCGTGTTTGGCCGGGGCGACCGCCGACAGCGGCACATCGGCCATACCGGCCACCTCGTCGTCGTACGTGATCACGGCCAGGTCTTCGGGGACCCGCACACCGCGCGCCTGCAGCCGCGGGATCAGCATGATCGCGTCGGTGTCGCTGTGGATCAGGGCCGCGGTCACCCCGCCCGCCTTCACCGCGTCGCACAGGTAGTCCAGCGTCCGGGCGAACAGGTCCGCGTCCGAGAGCCGGCCCGGCCCGGCCGGCGGCCACGGCGGGGCGGGCTCCAGCCCGAGCGCGGCCACGGCGGCCTCGTACCCGGCCCGAAGCCGCGCCGTGGTCGGCGTGGACCGGCTGGCGAGCGCGATCCGGCGGTGCCCCATACCCACCAGGTGCTGCACCGCCCGGGCCGCGCCGTGGGCGTGGTCGGAGGACACCCGGTCCAGCTCCGCCGCCGGATGCCCGGGCGGGGCCCACCGCTCCACCAGCACTGTGGGAACCGGGAGTTCCGCCGTCCAGACGCCCTCCCCGGGTCCGGGCGCCCCGGTTTCCCAGTTCGGGGTCAGCAGCAGCCCGTGCGCGCCCGTGGACAGCAGCCGGTCCGCCTGCGTCCGGTCCTCGCCGGGCAGATACCGGGTCAGCCCCACCGTCAGCCGCGCACCCCGTGCCTCCACGGCGGCGCGGGCCCCCCGTACGACATCGGCGTAGTAGTACTCGGTCGTCGGGACCACCATCCCGATCACCAGACCTTCGCCGCCACCCGCCCCGGCGCCCGCGCCTGCCCCGGCGCCCGCACCGCCCGGCGCGCCGGTCTCCGCCGTGCCCGGCCGGCCGGCCGCCGGGGCCCGTCCCGCCTCCACCCGGCTGATCACCCCGTGCATCCGCTGGATCTCGCCCCGCGCCGCCATCGCCTCGATGTCCCGCCGCAGGGTGACGGGGGAGACGCCGAGCTCCCGGGCCAGATCCGCCACGCGTACGCTGCCCCGCTCCTCGACGAGCGCGAGCACCTGCGCCTGGCGCTGGTCTACGTGTGGTCTCAAGGTGTCCCCCTGCGGTCTGCGCCCTGGTCTGTGGTCGACGGCTGCGGTGGCCGGCCGTGCGCGGTATGCGTGTGCGGTAGGCGTGAGCGGTCTGCTGGTAGGTGCTGCGCAGCCATCATAGGGAATCGATCCGATCGATTCGATCGATTCGATCAACTTGTCATTGACGGCGCGGTCGATGCGTTCATATATTCGGCGGAGTCCCGCACCTCACGGCAGCATCTCGACCTCTCTCGGGAGTCAGCGCATGCTCACGCACGACCAGGACGGATTCCGCCGAGCAGACCGCCCCCACCGCATCGTCTCGGGGGCCATGCACTACTTCCGGATCCATCCGGCCCTGTGGGAGGACCGGCTGAAGCGGCTGCGCGCGATGGGTGCGAACACCGTGGACACCTACGTCCCCTGGAACTTCCACGAGACCGCCCCCGGCAAGGCCGACTTCACCGGCTGGCGCGACCTCGGCCGGTTCCTGCGCACCGCCCAGGACGTCGGGCTTGACGCCATCGTCCGCCCCGGCCCCTACATCTGCGCCGAATGGGACTTCGGCGGCCTGCCCGCCCGTCTCCTCGCGGTCGACGGCCTCCACCTGCGCTGCTCCGACCCGCGCTTCCAGGCCGAGGTGGACGGCTGGTTCGACCTCGTCGTCCCCGAGCTGCTGCCCCTGCTGGCGAGCCGCGGCGGCCCGGTGGTCGCCGTACAGATCGAGAACGAGTACGGCTCGTACGGCAACGACACCCGCTACCGCGCCCACGTGGAGCAGGCTCTCGTCGAACGCGGCGTCGACTGCCTGCTGTTCACCGCCGACGGCCCTGAGGACGCCATGCTCCAGGGTGGTATGCTGCCCGGCCGGCTCGCGACCGCCACCTTCGGCGCCCGGCCCGCCGAACGCCTCGACGTCCTGCGCCGCTACCAGCGGACCGGCCCGCTCGCCGCGATGGAATTCTGGATCGGCTGGTTCGACCACTGGGGCGAGGACCACCACGTCCGCGCCGTCGAGGACGCCGCCGACTCGCTCGACGAACTCCTCGCCACCGGTGCCTCCGTCAACCTCTACATGGCCCACGGCGGCACCAACTTCGGCTTCTGGGCGGGGGCCAACCACACCGGTTCCCGCCCCGGAGAGCCCGGCTACCAGCCCACGGTCACCAGTTACGACTACGACGCGCCCATCGGCGAGGCGGGTGAACTCACCCCCAAGTTCCACGCGTTCCGCGAGGTCATTGGCACGTACGTGCAGCTGCCCGACGGACCGCTGCCCGAGCCGCAGCCGCGCATCACCCCCGCCCTCGCCACCCCCGCGGGCACCGCGCGACTGCTGGCCGCCCTCGAAGTTCTCGGCGGGCCCCCGGTGCTGCGCCCGGCTCCCGAGCCGATGGAGCGGCTCGGCCAGAGCCACGGGATGATCCACTACCGCACCACCGTCACCGGCCCGCGCCCCGCGATGCCCGTCAAGATCGACGGCCTCGGCGACCGCGCGTACGTCTTCGCCGACGGAGTGCCGCTGGGCGTACTCGACCGCAACGCCCCTGACGAGGGGCTGGACCTGCCCGTCGGAGAGGCCGGCGTGGTCCTCGACCTCCTCGTCCGGGCCCAGGGCCGGGTCAACTACGGGCCGCTCCTCGACGACCGCAAGGGCATCTGGCGCGGCGTACGCCACGGCCACCAGCAGCTGTTCGAGTGGGAGATCCGCCCGCTGCCGCTCACGGACCTCACCGGACTCGACTTCGCCGTGGACGCCGACGACGGCGAGGCCCCTGCCGGAGGCCGTGCCCAAGCCCGTGCCCAAGCCCCTGCCGAAGCCCGCACCGGGACCCACGCCGGCCACCCGGTCTTCCACCGCTTCACCCACACCCTCACCGGCGCACCGGGCGACGCCTTCCTGGACATGTCCGGCTGGGGCACCGGCCTGGTCTGGCTGAACGGCTTCCTCCTCGGCCACCACGACACCCCGCGCGGCCCGCAGCGCACCCTCTACGCGCCCGGCCCCCTCTGGCGCACGGGCAAGAACGGGACCAACGAGATCATCGTCCTCGAACTGGAGCGTCCCGGCACCGAACTGCCGTTGCGCGACCAGCCCGACCTCGGCCGCCCCACGGTCGTCACCCTGCAATGACAGAGGATCCCCTTCCACGGACAACGCCCGGCCGGTGCCTCCTACACTGATCCCCGACGGCCGGTCAGGCATCGCACCAAAGCGGAGGCAGGAAACACATGCGCTATCTCTCCCTGGGCAGTTCGGGTCTTCAGGTCTCCGCCGTCGGGCTCGGCTGCAACAACTTCGGCGGCCGACTCGACGCCCAGGCCACCCGCGCCGTCGTCGACGCCGCCCTCGACGCGGGCATCACCCTCCTCGACACCGCCGATATCTACGGCGGCCTCGGCGGCTCCGAGAGCCACCTCGGGCAGGCCCTCAAGGGCCGCCGGGACCAGGTCGTCCTCGCCACCAAGTTCGGTTTCGCCGGCATGGACATGAAGTACGGGCCCGCCGCCGGCTCCCGCGGCGGCCGTGCCTACATCCGGCGGGCCGTCGAGGAGTCCCTGCGCCGCCTCGGCACCGACCACATCGACCTCTACCAGCTGCACAGCCCCGACCCGGCCACCCCCATCGCCGAGACCCTGGCCGCGCTCACCGAACTCGTCGCCGAGGGCAAGATCCGCTACATCGGCCACTCCAACCTCACCGGCTGGCAGCTCGCCGAAGCCGCCCACGTCGCCCGCGAGACCGGCTCGGTGCCCTTCGTGTCCGCGCAGAACCAGTGGTCGCTGCTGGAGCGGTCGGCCGAGCGCGAGCTCGTTCCGGCCGCACTCCACTACGGCGTCGGCGTGCTCCCGTACTTCCCGCTCGCCAACGGCCTCCTGACCGGCAAGATCCGGCGGGGCGCACCCGTTCCGCCGGGCTCCCGCCTCGAAGGCCGCGACGCGTACCTCACCGAGGAGCGGCTCGACGTGGTCGAAGCGCTGGCCACCCTCGCCGAGAAGCACGGCCGCAGCGTCCTCGAACTCGCCATCGGCTGGCTCTCCGCGCAGCCCGGCTGTGCCTCCGTCATCGCCGGAGCCACCTCGGTGGAACAGGTACGTGCCAACGCGGCCGTCGCCGACCGCCCGCTGGAGGCCGAACTCCTCGCCGAGATCGACGCGATCGCACCGGGCGCCACCGCGTGACCGGTGAAGACACGAGCGGCATCGACGTGTTCGACGTCGAGCCGCTGCCCGCGGCGCACCCCCTGCGCAGCGCCCCCCGCCTGCCGGCGACCCCGCACCTCGGCTACGTGACCCGGGCCAACTACGCCACGTACTACGGCGAAGCCGTCGAGGACATCCAGGCGTTCCTCGACGGCTCACCCGTCCGCGTACTGTCCTGAACCCGCCCGGGGTACTTCCGCTCGGAGCGCCTCCCCTCAGGAGGTGATGTCCTTGCGGGAGAACCCCCGGAAGGCGAGGGCGAACAGCACCACCGCGTACGACACCGACACCGCCGCCCCCTTGACCATCCCGCCCCACTCCAGCTGCGGCTGCAAGGCGTCCGCCCACGCGAACTGCCAGTGTGCCGGCAGGAACTCGCGCCACGACCCGAGCGCGGTGACCGCGTCCAGCACGTTCCCGACGATCGTCAGCCCGACCGCGCCGCCCACCGCGCCCAGCGGCGCGTCCGTCCGCGTGGACAGCCAGAACGCCAGTCCCGCCGTCACCAGCTGCGACACGAAGACGACGGCGACCGCCAGCGCGAGCCGCGGCACCGTGTCCGCGACGGGCAGCGCGCCACCCGTCGGGAGCTTCAGCGGCCCCCACCCGTACGCGGCCGTGCCCGCCGCCAGCGCGACCACCGGCAGCAGCACCATCGCCGCCAGGCTGAAGCCGAGCGCCACCACCAGCTTGCTCCACAGCAGCCGCGCCCGCGGTACCGGCGAGGCCAGCAGATAGCGCAGCGAGGACCAGCTCGCCTCCGAGGCGACCGTGTCCCCGCAGAACAGCGCCACCGGCACCACCAGCAGGAAGCCCGCGGACACGAACAAGCACGTGGCGGCGAA
The DNA here is from genome assembly GCF_040652395.1 of Streptomyces sp. NPDC048269. NCBI lineage: Bacteria > Bacillati > Actinomycetota > Actinomycetes > Kitasatosporales > Streptomycetaceae > Streptomyces > Streptomyces sp. NPDC048269. Next base: position 37,424 of record NZ_JBEZLW010000028.1, on the reverse strand, counting down.
GTTCGCGCCCGAGGCCGTCGCCGTGTCGATGAGGGTGATCCGGCCGTCTCCGCCGCTGCGGCTCCCGGGGCCGCCGCCCACCGCGAACGCGATGATCAGGATGAAGGGCAGCGCGGCCAGCACGCCGCCCATCACCAGCGTCCGCCGCCGACGCCACTGCCGCGACGCCTCCACGCGCAGCGGCAGGGTACGGCTCGCCCGGTAACCCGTGGCCACCTCTTGTGCGACGTCCCGTACGACGTCCGCCTCCACCGTGCTCATGCCGAACCTCCGATCAGGGTGAGGAACGCGTCCTCCAGCCGGCGGTGCGGTCCCACTCCGGCCACCGGCACCTCCAGCCGTACGAGTTCGGCGATCAGCCCGGCGGCCGTAGCGCCTTCGAGCCGGACGAGGAGCCCGTCATCGGCGGACACCACGGAACCGACTCCCTCCAGCGCCGCGACCTTCTCGACGGTCGTCTCGTCCACCGGCTCCGCCAGCGTCACCAGCAGGGTGTCCCCGCCGCCGGTGATCTCCGCGACCTCGCCCGCCTGCACCAGCCTGCCGCGGTCCATGACCACCAGGTGCGTACAGGACTGCTCCACCTCCGACAGCAGGTGGCTGGAGACGATGACCGTCCGCCCGCCCGCCGCGTAGCGGATCATCACGTCCCGCATCTCCCGGATCTGCGGCGGGTCCAGACCGTTCGTCGGCTCGTCGAGGATCAGCAGGTCCGGCATCCCCAGCATGGCCTGCGCGATCGCCAGGCGCTGCCGCATGCCCTGCGAGTACGTGCGCACCGCGCGCTCCAGCGCGTCGCCGAGCCCCGCGATCTCCAAGGCCTCCGTCATGTGCGAGTCCCCGGCCGGGCGGCCGGTGGCCTGCCAGTACAGCTCCAGGTTCGCCCGGCCCGTCAGGTGCGGCAGGAATCCCGCACCCTCCACGAAGGCCCCGACCCGCGACAGCACCGGCGCCCCTGCCCGCACCGCGTGCCCGAACACCCGGATCTCCCCGGCGTCCGGCGAGATCAGCCCCATCAGCATCCGCAGGGTGGTGGTCTTCCCCGCACCGTTGGGCCCGAGCAGCCCCAGCACCTGCCCCCTCTCCACCCGGAACGACAGGTCCCGCACCGCGTACCGGTCCTCCGCCTTCGCGTAACGCTTCGTCAGTCCGGTGATCTCCAGCGGTACGCCGGCCAGCGCGGCGTCCGGCTGCGGTACGCCGCCCCGCGCCCCCGCGGGCCCCCGGCCGGTCCGCCGGATCCCCAGCAGCGCCGCGGCCAGCAGCGCCGCCCCCAGCGGCAGCCCCCACGTCCAGGCGGGCAGCCCGGCCGAGGCGGTCCTTACGTCCGCGGCGACGGGGACGGCCAGGGGGCTCTGTGCCGAGACCGTGTAGGTGGCCGGTGCCGCCGGGGTCGCGTAGCCGAGATCGGTCGCCGCGACCACCAGCCGCAGCCGGTGGCCGGCCTCGACGGCGTGGTCGATCGCGGGCAGCCGCAACTCGACGGACCTGCCCTGCTGCGCGTCCTCCACCCGCACCGGGGCGACCAGCTGACTCGGCAGCACCTGCTGGCGGCCGTCGGGCCCGACGTCGTACACCTTGCCGAACAGCACGGCCGAGCCGTCCGCGGCCGTCGACCTCACCTTCAGGGTGACGGTCGGCGTCCCGGTGATCCGTACGCCCTCGGCCAGCGGCTCCGACTCGAAGCGGGCGTTCTGCCCCGGGAAGTCCAGCGAGAGCCCCGCTCCGAAGGCGGCGAGCTGCCCGCCGATGCCGGGCAGCGAGGACAGGGCGGGGGGCGCGCCGCCCGCCGGATTGGCGAAGCTCTGCTCACGGCCGGCCAGCGCGAACCGCTCGGGGCGGGAGGTGAGCCCGGGGTACCGCTCGCCGCTCGCGCCGCGCATTTGCACCTGGCCGTCGGTGGAGTCGATGCCACCGGATCGCGAGACGCGGAACGCCGGGCCGGTGTCGGCGCCCTCGTCCCCCTTGAGGTAACGGTCGAACCAGGCCGCGACCCGGGCCTCGGCCCGGCCTGCCTCGCGCATGCCCCCGTCGTGCCCGCCGGCCGCCCAGTCCACCGAGACGGGCGCGCCGTTCGCCGCGATCGCCTTGGCCATGGCGTCGGCCTGGTCGAGCGGGAAGAGGGAGTCGTCCTGGCCCTGCACGATGAGGGTCGGCACCTTGATACGGGCCCCTACGGCCGACGGACTGCGCTGCTCCAGCAGCGCGCGGGCCTCGGCGTCGGGCTTACCGGCGACCGCGACCCGCTCGTACATGGAGCAGAGCTCCGGCTGGAACCGCCCGCAGCCGGGGGCCGCTTGCGGGTCGGGTGCCTGTGGTCCCGGCGGGGCGGGCTGCATGCCGCCGGACGAGCCGGTGGTGAAGAAGACACCCGCCCAGAGCTTCTTGAAGACGCCGTTGGGGAAGAGGGAGTCAGCCAGGTTCCAGTAGGTGATCTGCGGGGCGATCGCGTCCACCCGCCGGTCGTACCCGGCCGCGAGCAGGGAGACCGCGCCGCCGTAGGAGGCACCGGACACGCCGACGCGCGGGTCGCCGTCCGCGTCCAGCTGCACCTCGGGCCGGGTGGCGAGCCAGTCGATGAGCCGGGAGACGTCCCTGACCTCGTACTCAGGGTCGTTCAGCCCGATCCGGCCGCCGGAGCGGCCGAAGCCGCGCGCCGACCAGGTCAGGACGGCGTACCCGTCGCGGGCCAGCCGCTCGGCCTGCGCGCGCACATCGTCCTTGCTGCCGCCGAAACCGTGCCCGAGGAGCACGGCGGGACGTTTCCTCCCCGCACCGTCCCCGCCGCCGGCCGTGAAGTACGAGGTGTCGATCGAGGCGTCGGGCACGTCCAGCACGGTGTCCTGGCGGTGCACGGCGGGCGCGTCGCCGGCGTCGGCCGCGGCCGCCGCCAACGACGTGCCGGCTCCCGCGACGACGGCGAGCGCGGCAGCGCCGGCGAGCAGCCGGTCCCGGCGACGCCTGGGCAGTCGGAGCTTCATACGGGAACCCTAAACGCCAGGTGCCCCCGAGCCCGAGCGCCCGCAGGGGGATGTCCCCACCTTCCCGAGGAGTACGCGGGCCGCGCCCCGTACCGCACCCGCGGTATGCGGCGGCCCGGTGCACCCGCGGTGTGCACGGCCGGCTCTCCCGCTCTGCGCGGCGCGCCGCGGAGCGGGAGGATGGCGGCATGCTGCTGGCCGAGGTCGCGCGCGTTTCCCGGGAGGTCGCCGACACCTCCGCCCGGTCCCGGAAGACCGCCCTGCTCGCGGAGCTCTTCGCCGCCGCGCCCCCGGAGGAGGCGGCGCTGGTGATCTCCTACCTGGCCGGGCGCCTTCCGCAGGGCCGTCCGGGCATCGGCTGGCGCGTGCTCGCGCAGGACGTGGAACCGGCACGGGAGCCCGCACTGACCGTCCGGGCCGTCGACGAGGCGGTCACGGAGTTCGCCACCGTCACGGGCGCGGGATCGCAGGAGCGGCGCCGCCGGATCCTGCACGGGCTGCTCGGCGCGGCGACCGAGGCCGAGCAGCGCTTCCTGCGCAGCCTGCTGTCCGGGGAGGTGCGCCAGGGAGCCCTCGACGCGGTGGCCCTGGAGGGCGTGGCCGCGGCCGCCGGCGTACCGGCCGCCGACCTGCGCCGTGCCGTGATGCTCGACGGGTCCCTGCCCCGGGTGGCCGCTGCCGTCCTCGCCGAGGGGGCGCGGGCGCTGCAGGGCGTCACCCTGCGCGTGGGGCAGCCCGTACAGCCCATGCTGGCGAGCACCGCCAAGTCGGTCGCAGAGGCCCTGGCCGCGCTCGGCCCCTGCGCGGTGGAGGAGAAGCTGGACGGGATCCGGGTCCAGGTCCACCGCGAGGGGGGCGAGGTACGGGTGTACACGCGCTCCCTGGACGAGATCACCGCCCGGCTGCCGGAGGTGGCCGAGCTGGCCCGGTCGCTTCCGGGGGAACGGTTCGTCCTCGACGGAGAGGTCATCGGCCGGGCCGCGGACGGCCGCCCGGTCCCCTTCCAGGAGATCGCGAGCCGGGTCGGCTCCCGCATCGACGTGGAGGCCGCCCGGCGGACGCTCGCGGTGGTCCCCTTCTTCTTCGACGTGCTGGTCGCCGGGGACGAGGTACTGCTCGACCTCCCGGTCCGCGCGCGGTACGAGACCCTCGCCGCGCTCGTGCCCGAGCATGCCCGGGTCCGCCGCCTCGAGGTCGAGGACGTGCGGGAACAGGCCGCCGAGGCCGAGGAGTTCTGGGCCGAGACCCTGCGCCGCGGCCACGAGGGGGTGATGGTCAAAAGCCTCGACTCCGCCTACGCGGCGGGCCGGCGCGGCAAGAACTGGCTCAAGGTGAAACCGGTGCACACCCTCGACCTGGTCGTCCTCGCCGCCGAATGGGGCCACGGACGGCGCACCGGGCTGCTGTCCAACCTGCACCTGGGCGCGCGGGCCGCCGACGGGACGTACGCGATGCTCGGCAAGACCTTCAAGGGGCTCACCGACGAGATGCTGCGCTGGCAGACCGGGGCGCTGCGCGCGCTCGCGACCTCGGACGACGGCTTCACCGTCCGGGTGCGGCCGGAACTGGTCGTGGAGATCGCCTACGACGGCCTCCAGCGTTCCCCGCGGTACCCGGCCGGGGTGGCGCTGCGCTTCGCGCGGGTGCTGCGGCACCGCCCGGACAAGAGCGCGGACCAGGCCGACACGGTGGAGACGGTGCTGGAACAGGGCGGCGCAGGATGAATTTGCCTCAGAGGCAAGTTGCTTTGCCAGGAGGGCAATTTTCTGGCTCAATCGGGGCATGACACCCGGTCCTGCTCCCGGCTCCGAAGACGCGGCCGGCCCTGAAGACGCGGCCGCCGCCGAAGCCGCGGCCGTCCCCGCCGACGCGCTGCCCGCCGTGGCACCGCAGCTGCGGGACCTGCGCCGCCGCGCAGGACTCACCCTGGAGGCCGCCGCCGCCCGGGCCCGGCTCTCACCCGCCCACCTGTCCCGGCTGGAGACCGGCCGGCGCCAGCCCTCGCTGCCCCTGCTGCTCGCGCTCGCCCGCACCTACGGTACGACCGTCTCCGAGCTGCTCGGCGAGACCCCCGCCGTCGCCGATCCCATCGTACGGGCCGGCGGCCCGGGCGCCCGCGAGGCCGACGGGTGGACGTACTGGCAGGCCGGGGGATCCGGGCGCGGGATGCAGGCGCTGCGCGTGCACGTCCCGCAGGGCCGCAGCCAGGGCGAGCTGGTCCGCGTACATCCCGGCGAGGAATGGCTGTACGTCCTGGGCGGGCGGCTGCGGCTGCATCTGGGGGAGGCCGAGTACCTGCTGGAGCCGGGGGACAGCGCGCACTTCGACTCGCTCACCCCGCACCGGATCGGCGCGTCGTCCGGGGGCGGAGCCGACCTGCTGTTCGTCCACACCCTGCTGCAGAGCAGCCTCGCCGGGCTGTGCCTCGGCGGAACCACCACCTCCACGCACCACCCGTAGCCGCAGTCAGCCGAGGAGCCGTACCCATGTCCCAAGGAGAGAACCCCGTGACCATACGGGCGCGCATCGAATCGAAGTTCCCGCGCGGTCTGGTGATCCGGCTGATCGCCTACTTGTTCGTCGGCCACCTCTTCGCCTTCTTCGTCTATCTCCTCTTCGTCCTGGGCGCCGGCAACCAGTGACGCCGCGGCCCGCACGGCTCTGGAAAGGTGCAGGTCCTGTAGCTACCCTCCGCGCATGATTTCCACGGTTGTCTGGGGCACCGGCAACGTCGGCCGTTTGGCCATCCGCGCCGTCGAGGCCCATCCCGCGCTGAAGCTCACCGCAGTCATCGTCCACAATCCAGCCAAGGTCGGCCGCGACGCGGGTGAACTCGGGCAGCTCGGCCACTCGTTGGGGGTCGAGGCCACCGACGACATCGAGGCCGTGCTGGCCGCTCGCCCGCGGGCCGTGGTGTACGCGGCCTCCGGGGACATCCGCCCCGACGACGCCCTCACCGACATCACCCGGGCGATCCGGTCCGGCGCGGTGGTCGTCAGCCCCGCGCTCTACCCGCTCTACGACCACCGCAGCGCACCGCCGGAGTTCCGCGATCCGGTGCTGGCCGCCATCGCGGAGGGCGGCGGCTCGCTGTTCGCCTCAGGCGTCGACCCCGGCTGGGGCAACGACGTGCTCCCGCTCCTGCTCAGCGGACTCGGTACCACCGTCGACGCCATCCGCTGCCAGGAGATATTCGACTACTCCACCTACGACCAGCCGGACTCGGTCCGCTACCTCGTCGGCATGGGCCAGCCCATGGACTACGAGCCGATGATGCTCATGCCCTCGGTCCCGACCATGGTGTGGGGCGGCCAGATACGCATGATGGCCCGGGCCCTCGGGGTCGAACTCGACGAGATCCGCGAGACGTCGGCCCGGCGCGCGCTCGACACCACCGTGACCACCAGGACGATGGGCGTGTTCGCGGCCGGCACCCAGGGGGCGATCCGCTTCGAGGTAGAGGGCATCGTCGAGGGAGAGCCCCGCATCATCATCGAGCACGTCACCCGCATTCACGCCTCCTGCGCTCCGGACTGGCCGTCGCCGCCCGCCGGCGGCGACGGCGCCCACCGGGTCGTCATCGAAGGCCGCCCCCGCATCGAGGTCACCATCGAGGCCACCGACGAGGGCGAGAACCGCTCCGCCGGCGGCAACGCCACCGCCGTCGGGCGCCTGGTGAGCGCCATCGACTGGCTCACCGAGGCGGAACCCGGCCTCTACGACGCCCTGGACGTCCCGCTGCGCCCCGCCGTCGGCAGACTCGGAAGGAAACAGTCATGAGGATCGACATCCCCGAAGGCCAGCACCCGATCGAGTACGTGTGGGGCGACATGGTCCCCGGCATCGGCATGGCCGCCGCCAACTTCTCCCTGTCGGTGTACGCCCACACCACCCTCGGCCTGCGCGAGTTCGAGGCCGCCCGGCTGCGCGTCGCGCAGATCAACGGGTGCGTCTTCTGCCTGGACTGGCGCACCGAACGGGAGGGGGAGAAGGTCGAGGAGGCGTTCTCCGACGCGGTGACCGAGTGGCGCACGACGCAGGCCTTCGACGACCGCACCCGGCTGGCGGCGGAGTACGCCGAGCGGTACACCCTCGACCACCACGGACTCGACGACGAGTTCTGGGACCGGATGACCGCGCACTACAGCCAGCTGGAGATCGTGGAACTGACGATGAGCATCGGCTCCTGGCTGGCATTCGGCCGGCTCAACCACGTGCTCGGCCTCGACAGCGTGTGCATGCTGCCGGGTCACTGACGTGGATCCGGGGCCGTTCGGTGATCCGATCGGCCCCGGCTTTCGGTGTGCCCGGCCCTGACTACAGGTCGGTGGCGATGATCTTCTCGATATTGCGCTCGGCGAGGGCCGTGATGGTGACGAACGGGTTGACGCTGGTGTTGCCGGGGATGAGCGCGCCGTCGATCACGTACAGGCCGGTGTAGCCGTGCAGGCGCCCGTAGTTGTCGGTGGCCTTGTTCAGCACGGCGCCGCCGAGCGGGTGGTAGGTGAGGTGGTCGCCCCAGATCTTGTTGGTGCCGAAGAGATCGGTGCGGTAGATCGTCCCCTCCTTCGAGTTGATCTTGTCGAAGATGGTTCTGGCCATGTCGATGGACGGCTGCTTCCACGCCGTCTGCCAGTCGAGTTCGACCTTGCCGGCCGCCGCGTTCCAGGAGAACCGGGCGCGGTGCGGGTTCTTGGTGATGGAGAGGTAGAAGGACGCGTAGGTCTCGATCCCGGTCGGGAGCGGCGCCACCTCGGCGAAGGCGCCGCCCGCCTCCCAGTTGTCGATGCCGCCGCACGGGATCGAGGCCTGCACCTTGCCCGTCGCGTCCCACATGTGGTTGGCGCGGCCGCACATGACGTTGCCGTTGTCGCCCCAGCCCTTGCCGATCTCGTCGTTCAGGTTCGCCAGGACGCCGGTGGCCTTCAGCTTGACGAGCAGCTTGCTGGTGCCGACGCTGCCGGCCGCGAAGAACACCCGGTCGGAGGTGACGGTCTTCGTCGCCGTGACGGCGCCGTCGGTGCCCAGCCGGCTGATGCTGACGGTGTAGCCGCCGCCGGAGGCCGGGGCGACCGAGGTGACCTGGTGGAGGGGGGAGATGGTGACCTTGCCGGTGGCCCTGGCCGCAGCGAGGTAGGTCTGCTGGAGCGATTTCTTGCCGTAGTTGTTCCCGTAGAGGATCTCGCCGTCGACCGCGGACTTGGGGACGGTGCCGGCCGCCTCCTGCTTCATGTAGTCCCAGTCGTACACGTCGGGGACGAAGACGAAGGGGAAGCCGGAGCGCTGGGCGTGCTTGCGGCCGACGCGGGCGTACTGGTAGCAGGCGACGGTGTCGAACCAGGCCGGGTCGATGAGGCCGACGCCCAGTCCGGCATTGGCCCGGGGGTAGTAGGTGTCGTACATCTCGTCGGCGTTCACCGAGGGCAGCACGGAACTGAAGTTCTGCCGCTTCGGAGTGACGGCCATGCCGCCGTTGACGAGCGAGCCGCCGCCGACACCTCGGCCCTGGTAGACGATGATGCCGCCCATCTCCTCGGCGTCCAGGATGCCCGTGTACTTGGGGACGGTCTTGTCGATCGGGAATCCGAGGAAGTTGCTGAGCGGCGCCTTGGTCTTGGTGCGGAGCCAGTAGGAGCGGTAGTCCGGATTGGTGGTGTGGGCGAAGATCTTGCCGTCGCTGCCGGGGGTGTCCCAGGCCATGCCCATCTCGACCATGTGCACGTCGACGCCGGCCTGGGCCAGGCGCAGGGCGGCGACGGATCCGCCGTATCCGGTGCCGATCACCAGGACCGGGACGCGGGCCCCGTCGCCGATCGGGGCGGTTGCGGTGGCGGCCTGCGCCGTGGAAGTGGAGGTGACGTGGGCGGAGAGGGCGACCGCCCCCATAATAGAACCTGTTCTTGCGAGGAATCCGCGACGGGTGAATCCATTGGGACCGTTGCTGGGCACGCCATTTGTGCTCATGTGACGTTCCTCACTCTTGGCTGAATGAGAACGAGTTCTACTGCTAGGGGCGTGTGAAGTCACTACATACCTCTAGGTAACTTGGCAACTTCAGGCCGGTCGCGGCACAGAACCGGAGGGCTCCTGGCGGCCCGCCCGGCCCAGGACCAGCAAGGACGCGGCCGCGGCGAACGCGCACCAGGTGGAGGCGAATTCAAGCCTCCACAGGGCCGCGCAGAGCACGGCCCCGGCGGTCATCGCGGCCCCGAGCAGCCGCAGCCGCCGGTCGCCCGCGAGCAGCAGGGCGCCGAGGGTGGCGAAGAGGTAGCCCGTCACGACGAGTGGGGCGTCAGGGACGTCCACGCCGTAGCCGACCGCCCGGCCGCGGAGCTCCGCGGTCACCGGCCGGGTCGCGAGGGCGTGCGAGAGGACCGCGCCGGTGGCGAGGCCGACGGCCACCGGCCCCCACAGACGGCGCCGGACCGCCTGCGCGGCCGCGCGCTGCTGCACCGCCGAGCAGTGGGGTGCCCCGGCCGCCGCCCGCGATTCCCGGTCACGGTGCGCTCTCCTCTCGCGGCGGTTCGAGCGGCGGAGCGGTCATCGCACACTGGGTACGGCACTGTGGGTGGGGCGCCCCGGGCGAGGGGGTCCGTACGGTCGCCCAGGCCACGGCCGCCCCGACCACCAGCACCGCCGCACACCAGGGCATGGCCCGACCGAAAGCCGCGTCGAATTCGTCCGCCGAGCGGTACGCCTCCGGGCCCATCCCGGCCAGCAGGGGCAGCGCCGCCACCGCGAGCAGCCCGGCCGCCCGCGCCGCGGCGTTGTTGATGCCGCTGGCCAGCCCCGCCCGGCCGGGGTCGACGGAGGCCAGTACGGTCGCCGTCAGCGGGGCCACCAGGGTCACCATGCCCATGCCCATCACCACCATCGCGGGCAGCACGTCCGTCGCGTACGGGGCGTGCGGTCCCACGCGCAGCATCAGCAGCGTCCCGGCGGCGCACAGCAGCGGCCCCACGGTCAGCGGGATCCGCGGGCCGATCCGCTCCCCGAGCTCCCCCGAGCGGGCCGACAGCAGCAGCATCAGCACGGTCGTCGGCAGCAGCGCGGCCCCGGCTGCCAGCGCTGAGTACCCGGACACCACCTGGAGCTGGAGCACGACGAGGAAGAAGAAGCCGCTGAAGGCCGCGTAGACGCACAGGGTGACCAGATTGACGGCCGTGAACTGCCGCGAGGCGAAGATCGACGGCGGCACCATCGGATCGGCCCGCCGGCGCTCGACGTAGACGAACGCGACGCCCATCAGTACGCCGCCCACGGCTGCGGCGGCCACCGGCGCGGCAGCCGACCGCGCCTCGATCAGCGCGTAGGTGAGCAGCGCCAGCGACCCCGCGCCCAGCACGGCGCCGAGCACGTCGAACCGCCCGTGCGCGTGCGGATCCCGAGATTCGGGTACGTGGCGCAGCGCAACCGGGATGCACAGCGCGGCCAGCGGCACGTTCAGCAGGAACACCCAGCGCCAGCCGGGCCCGTCCACCAGCCAGCCGCCCAGGAACGGCCCCACGGCCGCCCCGACCCCGCCCAGCCCCGACCACAGGCCCACCGCCCGGCCCCGGTCCCCGGGGCGGATCGAGCCCTGGATCAGCGCGAGGGAGCCGGGGGTCAGCAGGGCCCCGCCGATGCCCTGCAGGGCCCGGGCGCCGATCAGGACCCCCGCGTTCGGCGCGATTCCGCACAACAGCGAGCCCACCGCGAACCACGCGACACCCAGTACGAAGACCCGCCGTCGCCCGAAACGGTCGCCGAGCGCGCCGCCGACCAGGATCAGTCCGGCCAGGGTCAGCAGATAGGCGTTCACCGTCCATTGGAGCACGGCCAGGTCGGCGCCCAGGTCCTGCCCGATGCGCGGGAGGGCGACGTTGACCACCGTCGAGTCCAGCAGGGCCATGCTCGACCCGAGCACGGTGGTCAGCAGGATCCACCGGCCCCGCGCGGACGCGAGCGGGACAGCCGGCTCGGGCGGTTCGGCGGGTGCGGTCATGCTTTCAGGCTGGCCCCGGAGGCGGGGAAGGGCCAGCGGACACGGGGACCCGGGGGCGGAACGCGGCTCATTAGGCCCTCTTGTAATGAACATGGCACTCAATCACCATGACCCGCGCACATCCCGCACGTCTTTCCCGCACAACCCGCACCCGGTGTACGAGGAGATCACACGTGGCCCAACCCGACAGGCGACCCTTACGCGCGGCGCTCGCCGCCCTCACCTCGGTCCTGCTCCTCCCCCTCGGCGCGGGCGTCGCCGCCGCCGCGCCCGAACCCGGCCCCGCCCCGAGCGCGGCCGAGCGCAAGATCGAACCGAAGCTCCGCGCCCAGCTCGACGACTCCGCCAAGGCCGTGTTCTGGGTCTACCTCGACAGCGCCGCCGACCTCAGCGCCGCGGCGAAGCAGCAGACCCGCGCCGCCAAGGCCGAGACCGTACTCCGCGCCAAGAAGGACCACGCCGCGCGCAGCCAGGCCGAGCTGGTCAAGGCCCTCGACGGCGCCAAGGCCGAGTACACCTCGTACTGGATCGTGAACGCCGTCCGCGTCGTCGGCAGCGAGAAGCTCGCCGGCACCCTCGCGCAGCGTCCCGAGGTGTCCCGGATCGACGCCGACGACAAGGTCGACCTGCCCAAACCCGCCGAGGGCAAGCGGGAGCGGGCCGCGGCCGACGCCGTCGAGTGGAACATCGACCGCATCAAGGCGCCCCAGGTCTGGGAGCAGGCCGGGGTACGGGGCGAGGGCATCGTCGTCGCCAACATCGACAGCGGGGTGGACTACACCCACCCGGCCGTCAACAACCAGTACCGCGGCAAGAACGCGGACGGCACCTACACCCACGCCTACAACTGGTTCGACCCCGCGGGGGTCTGCGCCGCGGCGGCTCCGTGCGACAACAACGACCACGGCACCCACACCATGGGCACGATGGTCGGCGACGACGGCGGCGCCAACAAGATCGGCGTCGCCCCGGGGGCCAAGTGGATCGCGGCCAAGGGCTGCGAGACCAGCTCCTGCTCCGAGGCCTCCCTGCTCGCCTCCGGCCAGTGGATCGTCGCCCCGACAGATCCGAGCGGCCAGAACCCGCGCCCCGACCTCGCCCCGCACATCGTGAACAACTCCTGGGGCAGCGCCGCGCACGACGACTGGTACCAGCAGATCGTCGACACCTGGCGGGCCGCCGGCATCTTCCCGGCCTTCTCCAACGGCAACTCCGGGCCGAACTGCGCCACCAGCGGCTCACCCGGCGACTACGCGAGCTCCTACAGCTCCGGTGCCTTCGACATCAACAACGCCATCGCGTCGTTCTCCTCGCGGGGCGCGGGCCCCGGCGGCATCATCAAGCCGAACATCGCCGCCCCCGGCGTGAACGTGCGCTCCTCCGTCCCCGGCGGCGGGTACGAGGCCTTCTCCGGCACCTCCATGGCCTCGCCGCACACCGCGGCGGCCGTGGCGCTGCTCTGGTCCGCCGCGCCCGCCCTCGAAGGCGACATCGCGCAGACCGAATCGCTCCTGGACGGCACCGCCCAGGACACCGACAGCGGTCAGTGCGGCGGCACCGCCGCCGACAACAACGTCTTCGGCGAGGGCAGGCTCGACGCCCTCGCCGCCGTGAACGCCGCCCCGCGCGGCGCGATAGGCGCGCTCGCCGGCACCGTCCGCTCCGCCGGCGGCGAGCCCGTGGCGGGCGCCAAGGTGACCGCCGACGGTCCGATCGACCGTACGACGACCACCGCGGCCGACGGCACCTACAAGTTCGCCGCCCTCTCGGTGGGCGACTACGGCGTGACCGCCGCCAAGTTCGGCTACGGGACGCAGAGCGCGACCGTGGCGGTCGCCGAGAACGCGACCGCCACCGGCGACTTCACCCTCACCCAGGCTGCTTCCGGCAAGCTCACCGGCACGGTCTCCTCCGCCACCGGACCGGCGGCGGGCGCCTCCGTCACCATTGCGGACACGCCGGTGACCGCGACCGCCGACGCACAGGGCCGCTTCGAGGTCACCCTGCCGCACGGCACCTACGACGTGAACGCCACGCACTCCTCCCGCTGCGTCACCGGAGGCACGGCCAAGGCCACCGTCACCGGCGACACCACCGTCGCCGTCACCCTGCCCGAGCGCACCGACGGCTACGGCTACGCCTGCGCCACCGCGAACGGCCGTCCGTACACCCAGGGCAGCCGACAGCTCGCGCTGACCGGCGACAACACCACCGAGCGCGTGGACCTCCCCTTCCCGCTCCCGCTGTACGGCAAGACGTACGGCCAGGCCTGGATCGGCACCAACGGCACCATCAGTTTCGGCGGCAACAACACCGCCGACGTCAACGGGGACCTGCCGAGCGCGGCCACCCCGAACGCCGCGCTCTACCCCTTCTGGGACGACCTGGTCGTCGGCGCGGCGGGCAGCGGATCCGGCGTCTTCACCGCCGTCACCGGCACCGCCCCGCACCGCGCCTACGTGATCGAGTGGCGCGAGGTCTCCCACTGGTCGGCGCAGGCCGAGAAGTTCTCCTTCGCCGCGGCGATCGGCGAGGACGGCACCGTCTCGTACTCCTACAAGGGGACGGGCGGCACCGGCATCAAGGGCGGGTCCACGGCCACGGTCGGCGTGGAGAACGCCACCGGCACCGATGCCTTCAAGTACTCCTTCAACACCCCGGTCATCACGGACGGCCTGTCCATCGCCTTCCGCACCACGAAGAGCGGTGTCGTGGCGGGCCGGGTCCTCGACGCCAACGACGGCAACGGCGTCGCAGGCGCCACGGTGACCGTCGGCACGGGCGACTCCGCCGTCTCCGCGACCACCGCGGCGGACGGCGGCTACGTCGTCCAGAGCCCGTCCGGCTCGCGGGCCGTCTCACTCGCCGCGCCGCAGTACGAATCCGCACAGGTGACGGTCGACGTCAAGGCGGCCGACGTCACGGCGGTCACCCAGTCGCTGCGCACCGGCAGGGTCACGGCCTCCCGGCCCTCCGTGGAGGTCGTCCTCCCGGCGGACCAGGAGCGGACCCGGACCCTGGACCTGACCAACCCCGGACTCGGCACGGCCTTCACGGTGACCGAGGACGCGGCCTGGCTGACGGCCACACCCGGGAGCGGCAGTCTTCCGACGGGCGGCAAGACCGCGCTCACCCTCGCGGTGGACACGGCCGGACTGACCCCGGGGTCAGTCCTGACGGCGGACCTGAAGATCGCGTCGGCGAGCGGCCGTACGCCCGTGCTCACCGTCCCGGTCAAGGTGGTCGTCCCGCGCTACCAGGTCGCCCTCGACGCGGGCTCCGGATACGCGAGCACGGACGCGCTGGGCGACGGCTGGTCCCCGGACCGCAAGTACACGGCGGGCTCCTACGGCTACCAGGGCAACGGCTCCGTCCAGTCCACGGGCCGCACCATCGCCGGTACGGACGACCAGCGGCTGTTCCGCAACGCCCGTGAGGGCATGTACGAGTACCGCTTCGACAACGTGCCGAACGGGACCTACACCGTGGAGCTGGGCTTCGCGGAGCTCTCCTCCACCAAGCCGAACAAGCGCGTCTTCGACGTCCTGGCCGAGGGCAGCCAGGTCCTGCCCTCCCTCGACGTCTCCCTGGAGGCGGGCACGTACACGGCTCTGACCCGTACGTACACGGTCACGGTGACGGACGGGGTGCTGAACGTCCGCTTCGTCACGCACACCGGGTTCGGCAAGCCCCTGCTGAACACCCTGCGCGTGACGGACCGCCCCGACAAGAACTGACCGGACGGGTCGAAGGGGCGGGGCGCCGGACGGTGCGCCCCGCCCTTTCGGGCCTCTCGAGCCGGCCGTGTCACCTGGACTTCCCGGGACGGGCCCGGGCATTCGGGTGGCGGGCCTGCCGACTGTGGTCCGACGCGCCGGGGGCGGTGCTGCGGGCTCGTTAATGTGAGGAACCATGACGCTCCTGAGCGACCAGGCCGACGACATCCGGGCCCTCGTCGGGTCCGCCGATCCCGGGGCGGTCTGGGCCGTCGGCGGCGCCGAGGGTGTCGAGGCGGTCTCGCACTCCGGGGTCCCCGAGGCGGTCTCGCACTCCGGGGTCCCCGAGGCGGCCGAGGACCCACGGGTCCCCGAGGCCGAGGACCCCGGGGATCCCGGAGCCGCCGACCTCGACGTCGGCGCCCTCGCCGCCGCCCTCGCCCTGTGGCCCGCCATCGGCAGCCTCGTCGAGGAGGGTGCGCTGCGGCTGCACACACCGCTCGCCGCCTACGGGGACGAGGCCGCCGCCGGTACTCCCGCCGGGACCACCGCCCACCACCTGCTCACGCATGCCGACGGGGAAGCCGCCCTCACCCTCACCCGCCTCGCCGAGCACCTCTGCGGCATGCCCCTCGCCGAATTCGCCACCACCCGCGTCTGGCACCCCCTGGGCATGACCCGCACCCGGTTCGCCGACGACACCCTCCGCGCGCCCCTCGCCGACCTCGTCCGCTTCCTGCGCCACCTTCTTTCTCCGGTGGAGGCGGTGGGCGCGGTGGGCGCGGTGGCCCAAGGCAGCCCGGGCAGCACGGGCAGCCCGGGCGGACCTGTGGGCATCACCCGCGCATGGACCGCCGAGTCCCTGCGCATCCGCACCGGCGAACTGACCCCCGCCCGCGGCCTCCTGTGGCACCCGGCCCCGCACGGCGTCTGGACCCACCCCGCCCCGGCGCCCGGCGGCCCGGCCCTGTGGATCTCCCCGCGGCACCGCCGATGGGCCCTCCTCCTCCCGACCACCCGCGACACCCCCCTGCGCACCGCCTTCCGCGCCGCCGCCTTCGCCCTGCCGTAGCGCTCGGAGCGCGGGGTCCGCGGGGGCGTCGTACGGTGAAGCCGATGTCACCGACCGTTGTCGTCCCAGCTGCGGAGGTACCCGGATGCGTACGGTCCAAGGGGCCGCCCTCGACGGGCTCAGGGCCCGGGTACGGGCCCTCGCGGAGCGGACCGGGCTGCCGGTGCGTCCCGCGCCGGGCGACGCCCGGGTGAGCGCCGCGCCCGCCGCGGGATCCCCGTGGCCCCGCCCGGCCGCCGGGAGAGCCGGCCGGCCGCCCCGGGGCGGAACCCCGTTCACGGACCGGGGGCCGGCCGTGCGCGGCCTCGGCACGGAACCTCCAGGTCGGCGGACATCCGTAAAAGAATCGTTTCCGCGCACCGTGGCCCTCGTCCGCGGCTTCGTCCCCGCCCGGACCCGCCCCGGCACGGCGCGCGCCTCCGCCGCCTTCCTGCGCGCCCTGCGGGCCCGCCACGGCGACGCGCCCCTGCTCGTACGGGAGCGGTCCGGCAAGGCGATCCTCGTGCTCCTCGCCCCCGGGGACCTGGGCCGGTTCTACGCCGAACCCGTGAGCGTCCTCGCGGCGGACCCGCCGCAGACCGCCGGTCTCGGCTGCGCCCACGCCGAACCCGGCCCGGAGCAGCGGCAGACCGCCGTCGAGGTGCTGGCCGCCGACGTCCCCGTACACCCCTCGTGCGGGCCGTTCCTGGCGGCCGTCGCGGAAGAGGCCCGGCACCTGAGCGCCTCCGGCACCCTCGAACTCGCCCGCGCCCGGTACGCCGTGGGCCGCGCCGCCCGCCGGATCGTCCTCGGCGACGCGGCCGCCGCGGACGAGGAGCTCGCGGGCTGGCTCGGGCAGTCACGCACCAAGAGCAGGGCCCGCGCCGCCCGCCGCATCCAGGAGTACGCCCGCCACGCCGGCGCGCACACGCTCCTCGGCCGGGCCGTCCGACACGCCGGACCGGCCTGCGTGCCGGACCCCTCCGGCCAGGCCCACCAGTGGCTGCTGGCCCTGGACTCCCTCCCCGCCACGCTGCTGCGCACCCTGCTCCTGCTCGGCGCGCACCCGGCCGAGCAGGACACCGCCGCCGCCGAAGCGGCCGGGGGCGCGGCCCGGGGCGGCGAACTGCCCAGGCTGCGGGCCTGTGTACGGGAATCCCTGCGCCTGTACCCGGTGGTGCCCGACCTGATCCGGGTCACCCGGACCGAGACCGAGTGGCGGGGCGTGCGCTGCCCGGCCGGCACCTCCGTACTGCTGCCCGTGGCGTTCCACCAGCGTGACCCCGAACGGGTACCGGCCGCGCACGTGTTCGTGCCGGGCCGGTGGAAGAACCCGGGCGCGGACCAGGACACCCGCATGGCGCCCTTCGGCCACGGCGGCTCCCGGTGCCCGGGCGACCAGCTGGGCCTGCTGCTCACGGCCGCGTTCTGCGCCGAGGTGCTGCGGGACCACCGGGTCGGGGGCGGACGGCCGGCCCTGGACCCGGTGGGACCGCTGCCCGCGACGCTCGACCCGTACGGCATCCGGCTCACCTTCACCCGCCGCTGACGTCCCACCCGCTGACGTCCCACCCGCTGACGCTCCACCCGCTGACGCCCCACATCCCCCACACGAGAGGACGCCATGGCCGACGCCGCGACCTCCGCGTCCAGCGACGCGGACGTCGACCTGCTCGACGACCTGTGCCGCGAACTCGCCGCCTGCGCAGACGCGGTCGGCGAGGCAGCCCGCTACGCCTCCGGGCTCGCCCTCGGCGGCCGACTGCCGGCCGCCGCCCTCGCCCGTGGAGGCCACCGCCGGGTCGGCTGGCGCACCCTGCTGCGTACGCTCACCGACCCGTCGGGCCTCGGCTGGGCCCCGCGCGGCCGGGGCGTGGCGCGCGCCGGGCGGCTGGCGGGGATGCTGGCGGGCCGAGAGAGCCTCGCGATCAGCGTCGCCGTGTGCGGTCTCCGGGTCCGGATCCGCGCGGCGAGCGCGGCCCGTCCCGAACTCATGCGGGATCCGGGCGCGGCCGCGGTGCTCGGGGCCGTCGAGGAGGGCCGGCAGGCGGAGGCCGTCCGCCTGTTCCGCGGAATCATGCGCGACCGGGGCGCCGAGCACGCCTTCTCCCTGCTGGCCCCGGCCTTCGCCGACATCCTGGCCTGGAAGGCCCTGACCGACGCGAACCCGTTCAACGACCACGCCGGCTGGCAGGTCGCCACCGGCCGGGCCGTGCCGGCCGAACCGCTCCTCGGACTGGGCGCCGCCTTCTGGGCCTTCTGCGACCGCGGGTCCGGACTGCCCGCAGGGGACGCGGTGGAGGCACCGCAGCCCGTTCCACGCGGTCAACGACCGCCCGCGCTCCGGCCGTGGGCGCCGCACCCGCACGTCCGCCCGCACGCCCACCCGCACCGGGCCGCCAGTCTGGGCGGCCACGCCACGGCACTGCGCTCCCACGCGGTACGGCTGCGGGCGACGACGGCCGCACCGGCCTGGCGGGGGCCCCGGTCCGAAGCCCTGCGCGCCGAGGTGGCCACCCTCGCCGGGCGCTGCGCCACCGCGGCGACCGGGCTCTCCCTGGCGGCGGCGCAGCTCGGCGACGAGCGCTGACCTACCAGGCCGTTGACGCAGTGGGCCGGGCCGTCGGCCTTCGGGACCTTCGCCCACGGGAACTTCGGCCTGCGAAGCCGTCGGCCTACGGGACCGTCGGCCTGCAAGGCCGTCGCCTGCAGGACAGTCGGCCTACAGGACCAGGGACAGCAGCAGGACGAAGCCCAGCCCGACCACCGAGATGATGGTCTCCATCACCGACCAGGTCTTCAGGGTCTGGCCGACGGTCATCCCGAAGTACTCCTTGACGAGCCAGAATCCGGCGTCGTTGACGTGGCTGAAGAACAGCGAGCCCGCCCCGATGGCCAGGACCAGCAGCGCCGTTCCGGTTGTGGACGCGCCGGCGGCGAGCGGCGCCACCAGTCCGGCCGCCGAGATCGTCGCCACCGTCGCCGAGCCCGTGGCGAGGCGGATGGTGACGGCGATCAGCCAGGCCAGCAGCAGGGTGGGTACGGCCCAGTTCTCCGACAGCTCCAGGATCATCTGGCCGACACCCGCGTCGATGAGGGTCTGCTTGAAGCCGCCGCCGGCGCCGACGATCAGCAGGATGCCGGCGATCGGGGCCAGGGACTTCTCGACCGTCGCGGACAGGCGCTCCTTGGTGAAGCCCGCCGCCCGGCCGAGGGTGAACATGCCCACCAGTACCGCCGCGAGCAGCGCGATCAGGGGGGAGCCCGCCACGTCGGTGACGCGCTGCACCGGGTCGGCAGGGTCGCTGACAACGATGTCCACCCAGGCCTTGACCAGCATCAGCACCACCGGCAGCAGCACCGTGAAGACGGTGGCGCCGAACCGGGGACGGTGCTCGCGCTCCGCCGCGGGGCGCTGCACGATCATGTTCTCGGGCGCCGGGATGTCCACCCAACGCGCCGCATACCTGGAGAACAGCGGCCCGGCGATGATCACGGTCGGAACGGCGACGAGCACGCCGAGGGCGAGGGTGACGCCCAGGTTCGCGTGGAGCGCGTCGATGGCGACGAGCGGCCCGGGGTGCGGCGGGATCAACCCGTGCATCACGGACAGGCCGGCCAGCGCCGGGATGCCGATCCGCATCAGGGAGTAGTGGCCGCGCTCGGCCACCAGCAGGACCACCGGGATCAGCAGGACGATGCCGACCTCGAAGAAGAGCGGCAGCCCGATCACGGAGGCGATCAGCACCATGGCCCACGGCATCGCCCGGCCCTTGGCCCGGGCGAGGATCGTGTCGACGATCTCGTCCGCACCGCCCGAGTCCGCCAGCAGCCTGCCGAGGATGGCGCCGAGCGCGATGAGTACGCCCACACCGGCGACCGTGGCGCCGAGTCCGGCGGTGAAACTGGAGATCGTCTTGGCCATCGGCGCGCCCGCGAAGACCCCGAGGGCCAGCGAGCCGACCGTCAGCGCCAGGAAGGCGTGCAGCTTGAGGCGGGTGATGAGCAGGACGATGACGGCGATGCCCGCGAGGACGGCTATCCCCAGCTGGGTGTTCCCGGCCGAGGTGATCGGTCCGGTGCCGGCCGCTGCCAGGGTCTCGACGCTGAGACTGGTCACGGTGACGTTTCCTCAGTTCTCGGGTGTCTCGGGTGCGGGGAGCCGACGCAGGGCGGCCAGCGCCCGTTCGGTGATTTCTCCGGGGAGACCGGACACGTCGACGACGATGCCGGGCTCGTCCTCCTGGAGCGGTTCCAGCGTGGCGAACTGTGAGTCCAGCAGGGTGGCGGGCATGAAGTGGCCCGTGCGCTCCGCCATCCGCCCCTCGATCAGCGGGCGTTCACCGGTCAGGTGGACGAACACCGCCCCGGGGGCCGCGGCGCGCAACCGGTCGCGGTAGACGCGCTTGAGCGCCGAGGCCGAGACCACGCCGCCGCCGAGCCCGGCCCGGCCGCGGATCCACTCGCCGACGGCATCGAGCCACGGCCACCGGTCCGCGTCGTCCAGCGGGATACCGGCCGCCATCTTCGCGACGTTGGCCGCGGGGTGGTAGGCGTCGCCCTCCGCGTACGGAAGGGCCAGCGCCTCCGCGAGCAGCCGGCCCACGGTGGTCTTGCCCGTGCCGGCCACGCCCATCACCACAATGACGCGCTGGGTGCTCACGCCTACCTCGCTGTCCTCGTCGACATCGCTCTGTGCGGGCACCACTGAAGCGCATTAAGTACTACTTATTCAAGGGTCTGGCGGAAAACATCACATCTTTGGTTCGGTCAGGCGTCACCGTACGCTTACGACATGACCACCGACGGCAGTCCTGGACAGGGCCTCCACTCCCGCGTGCTGGACACCCTCGGGCTGGCGATCACGGCGGGGGAGTACCTGCCGGGCAGCGTGCTGCGCACGGACGAGATCGCCGAACGCTTCGACGCCTCCCGCACGGTGGTGCGCGAGGTAGTCCGCGTCCTGGAATCGATGCACCTGGTCGAGTCCCGTCGGCGGGTAGGCGTCACCGTGCGCCCCACCGACGAGTGGAACGTCTACGACCCGCGCGTCATCCGCTGGCGGCTGGCCGGCGCCGACCGCCCCCGTCAGCTGCGCTCCCTCACCGTGCTGAGGTCCGCGATCGAGCCGGTCGCGGCCGGGCTCGCGGCGGTCCGGGCCACCCCGGAGCAGTGCGCCGAGCTCACCGAGGCGGCCCTCGGCATGGTCAGCACCTCACGGGGCAACCAGCTCGACGGCTACCTGCGCCACGACATCGCCTTCCACCGCGTCGTACTGAACGCCTCCGGCAACGAGATGTTCGCCCGCCTCGGGGACGTGGTCGCCGAGGTGCTGACCGGTCGTACCGAGCACGCGGTGATGTTCCACGATCCCGACCCGGCGGCCGTCACCCTGCACGTCCAGGTGGCCGAGGCGGTACGGGAGGGTGACGCGGCCCGCGCCGAGGCGCTGACCCGGCAGATCGCGGTGGGCGCCCTGGAGGAGCTGGACGTACTCGCCCCGTGAGCGGTACGCGGCCGACGGTGCCGTCTCGTGCGGAGGCGGGCGTGCGGCCGGCGGTGCCCGCCTCGTGCGGAGGCGGGGCCGGTCGGCGGTGCCCGCCTCGTGCCTCAAAGGTCGGAGGCGGACACCGCGATGGTCCTCGACCGGTCAGGCGTCGAGTGCGGCGATCTCGAGCTCGCGCAGCCGATCCGGTTCCGCGATCACGTCGATCCCGGTGATCAGGCCGTCCTCGATCGTGAAGGACAGCACCAGGAACAGCCGTCCCAGCGGAGCCATCGCCAGACCGACGACGCCGTCGACCAGAGCCGGCTGCGTGGACCGCGCCCGCTGCATGGCCGCCATGGCGCCCCTGGCGACGGTGACGGCGCCGCTGATGAGGACGGGAACGGGGGTGGGTCCGACGGCCTTGTCGGCCCGCAGCACCACGTCGGGATCGAGCACCGCGACCAGCGCGTCGAAGTTCCCGCCCCGGGTCGCGGCGAGGAAGGCGTCCACGACGCGGCGCTGGCGGCTCAGATCGGCTTCGGATACCAGCGGGGCCCCCTTGACCCGGCGGCGGGCGCGGCTCGCGAGCTGCCGGGTCGCGGCGGGGGAGCGGTCGATCATCGGGGCGATCTCGTCGAACGGCACCGCGAACAGGTCGTGCAGCACGAACGCGAGCCGCTCGGCCGGCGTCAGCTTGTCGAGCACCACCAGCAGTGCCAGCCCGACCGAGTCGGCCAGCACGGTCTCCTGCTCGGGGTCCACCGTGTCCTCGCGGCTGACGACCGGGTCGGTGGCATACGTCTCCATGGAGTGCTCCCGCCGGGACTCGCGGGCGCGCAGCATGTTCAGGCAGACGCGCGCCACGACCGTGGTCAGCCAGCCGCCGAGGTTCTCGATGTCGCCGGTGTCCGAGCGGTTGAGGCGCAGCCACGCTTCCTGGACGGCGTCATCGGCCTCGCTGAGCGAGCCGAGCATCCGGTAGGACACCGCTCTCAGATGAGAGCGGTGCTCCTCGAAGCGTTCCGTCAGCCATGAACTGCCGTCCACCTGTCACGTCCCTTCCTCACAGCGGGTCCTCAACATAGATCATCGGGAAATCGCCATGGTGAGCGGGGAGTTGGGGCGGTGGACCAGGGGCTCCACGCCGGTCCCGGCCCGGAAGGGGGCTGCTGGATAATGGGCGGTGCACAGCTGAAGCACTGGAGACGCCGGTTACGCACCGCGGTCCGGCAGGAGAAGGAGCCCCCGATGGACGCGCAGCACTTCGAGCGGATCACCGCTTTCATCGAGGCGCGGCTCACCCCGCTGTTCGACGCGGAGACGGGCAGCGAGTACGGCTTCGGGATGGACGACACCTCCCGCGCGCTGCGCGCGCTGCGCAACGCCGTCCTGGAGGCCTCCGCCGTCAAGGGCCTCATCGAGAAGCGGGAGTCGGCCGAGCCGGCCACGCGCCGCGTCATCGACCAGTCGGTGGAGCACAACTGGGACGTCCTGCGGGGCATCGCCCGGCAGTGGGAGGACCACGCCGACTTCCGCCACGAGTTCAAGCACCACGCGTGGGAGCTCGACCACCACCACGCGGCCGCCGCCACGACCACTGTGGAGAGCTGAGCGGCGCGAAGCCAGGACCCCGCGCCCGCCGGCCGATCCGGGCTCCGGGGCGGTGGCGCACAGGCCGCGCGCGACGCACCGTCGCAGCTGCCGCCCGCACGGCCGGGCGGCGGCCGACCGGCCGGTCGGCGGCCGCCTCGCAGTGGGGTCCGCCCGCTCCGCCGACCCGTCACCAGCCCTTAGGCGGCGGCCTTGCGGGGCGTGGTCTGCTGGACCGCCCAGCCGTTGCCGTCCGGGTCGGAGAAGTAGACGAAGGAGCCCCAGGGGAAGTCCTGGATCTCCGTCACCTCGACGCCCCGGCCGCGCAGGTCCTCGTACGCCTCCTCGATGTCGGTGACGACGACCTGCATGTTGTCCAGCGACCCCGGGGTCATCCGGGTCAGTCCCTTGCCGATCGCGATCGAACAGGCCGAACCCGGCGGGGTCAGCTGGACGAAGCGGACGTCCTCGCTGACGGTGACGTCATGGTCGGCGCTGAAGCCGAGCTTCTCGTAGAAGGCCTTGGCCCGGTCGACATCGGTGACGGGGACGGCGACGAGTTCCAGCTTGATGTCCATCACAGCATCATGCTCCCGACGCCGGTGCCGCGCCGCCCGACGCCACGTCGGCGGGCGTGTCCGCCGCCGCGAACTGGGTGCGGTAGAGCTCCTCGTACCGGCCGCCCGTCGCCAGCAGCTCGGTGTGCGTGCCGCGTTCCACGATCCGGCCGTCCTCGACCACCAGGATCAGATCCGCCGCCTGTACGGTCGACAGCCGGTGCGCGATCACCACCGCGGTCCGTCCCGCCAGGGCCTCGCCCAGCGCCTCCTGCACCGCGGCCTCCGAGGTGGAGTCCAGGTGCGCGGTGGCCTCGTCGAGGATCACCACCCGCTGCCGGGCCAGCAGCAGCCGGGCGATGGTCAGCCGCTGCCGCTCCCCGCCCGACAGGCGGTAGCCGCGCTCCCCGACGACCGTGTCCAGTCCGTCCGGCAGCGAGGCGACGAGGCCGTCGAGCCGGGACCGGCGCAGGGCCTCCCAGATCTCCTCCTCGGAGGCTTCCGGCCGGGCCAGCAGCAGGTTGGCGCGCACCGACTCGTGGAAGAGGTGCCCGTCCTGGGTGACCATGCCGAGCGTCTCGCGGATCGAATCGGCCGTGAGGTCCCGTACGTCGACCCCGCCGATCCGGACGGCGCCCGCGTCGGCGTCGTACAGCCGCGGCAGCAGCTGCGCGATGGTCGACTTGCCGGCGCCGGACGACCCGACCAGCGCGATCATCCGGCCGGGTTCCGCACGGAAGGACACCTCGTGCAGCACCTGCGTACCGCCCCGGGCGTCGAGGGTGGCGACCTCCTCCAGGGACGCGAGCGAGACCTTGTCGGGGGAGGGGTAGCCGAAGGAGACCCGGTCGAACTCGACGGCCACCGGCCCTTCCGGCACCCGGCGGGCGTCCGGCTTCTGCGTGATGAGCGGCTTCAGATCGAGGATCTCGAAGACCCGCTCGAAGCTCACCAGCGCGCTCATCACCTCGACGCGGGCGCCGGCGAGCGCGGTCAGCGGGGCGTAGAGCCGGGTCAGGAGCAGAGCGAGGGCGACGACGGAACCGGCGTCCAGGGTCCCGCGCAGGGCGTAGTACCCGCCGAGCCCGTAGACCAGGGCGAGGGCCAGCGCCGAGAC
The DNA here is from genome assembly GCF_040652395.1 of Streptomyces sp. NPDC048269. Lineage (NCBI taxonomy): Bacteria > Bacillati > Actinomycetota > Actinomycetes > Kitasatosporales > Streptomycetaceae > Streptomyces > Streptomyces sp. NPDC048269. The sequence goes on along the minus strand of NZ_JBEZLW010000028.1, from coordinate 12,940 downwards.
GAGGGTGAGGGCGGTGATGAAGGCCGACTGGGCCATCGCCGTACGGATTCCGATGTCCCGCACCCGGGCCGCCCGGGCTGCGAACTCCGCGGACTCGTCGGCAGGCCGTCCGAACAGCTTGACCAGGGTCGCGCCGGGAGCGGAGAACCGCTCGGTCATCTGGGTGCCCATCGCGGCGTTCAGGGCCGAGGCCTCCCGCTGCATGGCCGCCATCCGCGCTCCCATCCGGCGGGCCGGCAGCACGAACACCGGCAGCAGCACCAGCGCCAGCAGGGTGATCTGCCAGGAGATGCTCAGCATCACGGCGAGGGTCAGGAGCAGGGTCACGGTGTTGGCGGCCACACCGGACAGGGTGTTGCTGAACGCCCGCTGGGCGCCGATCACATCGTTGTTGAGCCGGCTGACCAGGGCGCCGGTCCGGGTGCGGGTGAAGAAGGCGACCGGCATCCGCTGCACATGGTCGAAGACCGCCGTCCGCAGATCGAGGATCAGCCCCTCGCCCAGGGTGGCCGACAGTCGGCGGGTCAGCAGTCCCAGGCCCGCCTCGGCGACCGCGATCAGCGCGATGAGGAGGGCGAGGCGGGTGACCGTGCCGCTGTCCCGGCCGCCCACGATGGCGTCGACGATACGGCTGGCGAGCACGGGGGTGGCCACCGCGAGCAGCGCGGTGACCACGCTGAGCAGCAGGAAGAGGGCGAGCCCGCGGCGGTGCGGGCGGGCGAAGGCGGCGACCCGGCGCAGGCTCGCCCGGGAGATCGGGCGGCGGTCCTGCTGCGCGTTGATCGCGCTGTGCAGCGATGTCCAAGCGGTGACTTCCATGTCCATGGCCGGAACACTAGGACCTCAACCAAGGTCGAGGTCAACATTCGCGGTCTGAGCGCGCTCTCGCGGGTCGCCAACTCCCTTCCGTACGAGGGATTTCCGCGTCCCCCGTCCGCTGTCGGTGCCCGGTGGCATCATCGGTCCATGACGCAGGGATCCGAGTCCGTACGCTTCGGCAGGAGCATCGCCGACACCGTCCTGCACCGCTTCGAGCGGTGGGCGCGGGACACCCCGGGCGCCCGTGCCGTCCTGGCCGGCGCCGACAGTCTCACGTACGGACAACTCGAGGCCCAGGCGAACCAGTTGGCGCACCACCTGCTCGACGCCGGACTGCCCGCCGGCGGCCTCGTGGCGATCGGGACGGACCGCCGGGCCGAACTCCTCGTCGCCCTCCTCGCCGTCCTCAAGGCCGGTGGGACCTACACCGTCCTCGACGTCGACGTGCCGCGCACCGGGCAGCAACAGCTCGCCGCCGCTCCGCCCTTCGCGCTGCTCACGCACACGGCTCAGCAGGCCCGCCTCGACGACGGCCGCGGCCTGCGCGTGATCCGCCTCGGGGCGGAAGCGCCGGAGATCGCCGCCAGGCCCACCTCTCCCCCGGACCGCACGACGGGAGAACGGACCGCGGCAGTCCTCTTCACCGGGGGAACGGTCCCGCGCCCGGTGCCCGTCAGCCATGCCCGGCTGCTCGCCGCCCACGACAGCTGGGCGGAGGTGGTCCGGCCGACCCCGGAGGACCGCCACCTGATCACCGCCGGACCGGCCCTCACCGCCTTCGCGGCGGGCTGGACCCGGGCGTTGTGTTCGGGCGGGGCCCTCGTCCTGCCCGAGCGCGCGCCGTGGAAGCCCGACGCGATCCGTCGGGCGATCGACTCCGACCGCGTCAGTGTCGTGTACACCGACCCGGTGGGGGCGGCCCGGCTGTTCCCGCCGGGCCCGCGGGCCACTGCACCGGGCGTCGTGCCCAAGGCCCGGGCGGGAGCGGGCACCCGCACCGGCACCGGCAAGGTGGCGGCCCCTGAGCTGCGAGCTCTGCGGCTGGTCGCCGTCAGCGGCGGCCGGCTCTACCTCGACGAGCAGGCCGCCCTGCAGAGCCGCCTGCGGACGGGCGTGCGCCTGCTGAACGTCTACGGCACCACCGAGACCGCGGGCACCGGCGCCTGGTTCGAACTGGCGCAGCTTCCCGGCCCGGTCGACGACCCGGAGCCGCTGTCCCTCCTCGGTACCCCCTTCCCCGGCTGCCGCGTGGACCTGCGGGAGGGGCAGGTGTACCTCACCCCGGCGGACGGCGGCGACGCCATCCCCACCGGCGACCTCGCCGGGATGCGCGGCAGTGGCCTGCTGGCGTTCGGCGGACGGCTCCGGGACCGGATCACCCTCCACGGCCGCACCTTCGACCCGCACCGGCTGGAATCCGTGATCCGCGGCCACGAGGGCGTCGGGGCGGCGATCGTCGCCGCGGTACCGGGATTCGGGGGAGAGACGCGCCTGGTCGCCTACCTCGCCCCGCCCGAGGACCCCGGCCGGCTCCGGGGCGCCGGGCTCCCGGACATCGACGAACTGCGCGAACACCTCCTGGACAGGCTGCCGGCCGAGGCGCGGCCCCGCGCCGTGGTGCGGCTGCGCACCGTACCCCGCACCAGGGGCGGCCAGGAGGACCGCGCGGGTCTGCCGCAACCGCCGCAACCGGTCCGCGGGAACGCCACCGGACGAGCGGCCAAGGGCGGCGGCAAGTACGGGGCCGCGCGCGCCGCGGGCCGCGTGGACGAAGCGGTCTCCGCCGGGCTCGGCATCGGCTGCGGGGCGCTGGTGCTGGGCGGCGCAGCCTGGCTGCTCACCCTTCTCCTCTGGCCCGGATCGACCGACCTCACCGGGGTGCCGGACCCGTGGGCGTTCCTGTTCAGCATCCTGTACCTGTTCGAGTGCGTGGCCTTCGGCCTCGGGGTGATGTTCCTCTTCACGGGGCGCTCCCGGATGCGGGCCCACGGCCGGAGCCCGGGCCTGACCAAAGCGGCCCACCTGGCCGTGGTGTACCTGCTGGTGGCCTGGTGGCCGCAGGACAACATGTACCGGCTGGCGGCCAAACAGGACTGGCCTCGCCAGGCCGGACTCGTCTACGCCTTCAACATCCCGCTGATGATCGCGGCCGCCGTAGTGGCCTTCTACGTCGCCCGCAGGCCGGTCTCCGCAGTCGACGCCGATGACTGATCCGGAGCCGGACCCGGGTCCGGATCCGGGTCCGGTGGGGCGCCGAACCCGGACCCGACCGCCAGGGCCCGGGCCCGGACGAGTGCCTCGGCCGCGTCCAGCACCTCCCGGCTGCGGGCGGCCACCAGCACGCCGAGCCAGGGCTGCGGATCGAAGGCGCCCGTCGGGATCGCGGGGACGAACACCGCCCCGAGCTCCGCGCAGTCCCGGGCCAGGGCGGCGCACAGTTCGTCCAGCTGCGCCTCGGGCAGCCGGGCGCCCAGCTCCACCCGGTCGGCGATCCGTACGAGGTGACCCGCGCCGCGCAGCGCGTCGAGCCGGGCCGCCACCATGAAGGCGATCGACGGCCCGGTCAGCCGCAGGTTCGTCTCGGTCGGCGCGAGCCGCCCCGCCCCGTCGGTGACGAAGTCCACGTCGAACCAGCCCCGGTAGCCGGACGCCGCCAACTCCCGTCCCACCGCCTCCCCGAAGGCCAGCAGCGGCTTCTCCGCCCACCCGGGCACCGCCCCGGGGCCCACCGTCGCCCCCCGGTAGCAGCCGTCCCGCACGTCCATGAGCGCCGCGCCGGCCTCGTGCAACCGGCCCTCGGCGTCCACGAACCCGTCGTACGTGAGGTCACGCGGGTTGTCGTCCTGCGCCGGGTCGCGGCCGTCCGCGGGGGTGCCGATGAACTCCTCCACCAGCAGCGGCCCGCGCGGCAGCCGCCGCAGGACGGCCCCGGCCCCGCCCCCGGCCCGCACCTCGCCAGGCCTGAGCACGGTGGTGCCCGAACCCCCGACACCGTGCTCCGATTTCAGAACAGTGCTCTCGCCCGCCTTGGCCCGGGCCGCGACGAGGCGGACCGCCGCCCACCGGGAGCCCGCCCGCCACTGGGCGGGCAACACGATTCCGGGATGTCCGCCGCCCGCCAGGACCCGGGCGAACAGCTCGTGCGCCGCGGACTTCGACTCGTACCGCAGTTCCCCCTCCCGCCACGGCCGGTCCGCCAGCAGCCCGAACGGCCGGGTCCGCCCCCACGGTACGAGGGGCAGCCCTGACCCGGTCAGCAGCGCGGCCAGCGCCGGCCGGGACCGTACGGCATCCGACAGTTCCGGCCCCCGCTCCACCAGACCGTCGTACACCTCCACCCCCGACCAGCCCAGCTGGCGGCAGACCAGCTCGGTCCAGCCCCGGGGCACCGGCCGGGGCAGCACCAGCGCCGCCGGGTCCGGGCTGTAGAACGCGGCCAGGCAGGCGTAGTCGTGCGCGGCCCGCTGCTCCCGGTCCAGGGAGGCATCGGCGAACTGCGCGTTGAACTCCGCGACGTTGCCCACGTGCACGGCCCGCCCGCCCCCGGTCCACGCCCGGGCCCACCCGGCGAGCGGGACGGGAGCCACCTCGAACCGCACCAGCGCGTGGGGGCCGCCCGGCGGGCCCGCCGCCGCCTCCGCCCCCATCGCCCGGTAGAACCCGGCCGCGTGCGGGTCCGCGTCGATCACCAGCCGGCGCACCCCCAGCTCCACGGCCCGGCGCAGCGCATCCAGGTACAGCAGCCGCCCCACACCCCGGCCGATGGCCGACGGTTCCACGAACAGCAGCCCCAGCGAGGCGAGCGGGGCGGAACCGTCCAGGGAGGCGAGTCCGAGCACCGTCCCCCGCCCGTCCTCGGCCACCACGATCCGGCGGGCCGTCACGTCGCCGGGCCGGATCCGCAGTTCCTCCGCGAAGGAGGCCAGGAACTCCGGCCCGTACCCCCAGTACGCCTTGGACCGCATCACCAGCCCCGTCAACGCGTCCGCCTCGGCCGGCCGCGCGGCTCTGACCTCTGCCATTTCCTGGCCTCCCCCATGGTCTGCGCCAAGGCCGTGAGATAGATTCGGCCTCCCCACGGCCCATCCTTTCCCACCCACGCGGAGACAGGCTTCTCAATGAGCGACATCATCAACGGTCTTGGCCGCACCAGCGTCTTCGGCGCCCTCGGCCTGGTGCTGCTCATCCTCGGCATCGTCCTCGTGGACGTGCTGACGCCCGGGAAGCTTCCGAAGCAGATCTGGGAGGAGCGCAACCGCAATGCCGCCCTCCTGCTCAGCTCCGCGCTGCTCGGCATCGGCGGCATCGTCTTCACCTCGATCTGGACCACCTACGACGACTTCGGCAAGGGCCTGCTGTCCACCGCGGCCTTCGGGGTACTCGGCCTGGTCCTGATGGCGGTGGCCTTCCTGGTGCTCGACCTGGTGACCCCGGGCAAGCTCGGCGCGATCGTCGTGGACCCGGAGCCCCACCCCGCGGTCTGGGTCACCGCCTCCTGCAACCTCGCCGTGGCCGCGATCGTGGCGGCCTCGATCGCCTGACGCCCGGACAGGGCCTCGCGGCCGTACGCGACGAGAGCGCCGCTCCCACGGGGGAGCGGCGCTCTCGGCGTACTCCTTTGCTCCCGTCGCACTCCGTTCCGCTGCTACGCCAGGCCCAGCGCGAACACCGCGAACCCCGCCGCCAGCAGCCCCGCCACGGTCCGGCGCACCGCCGTGGCCCCGCGGCCCTCCACCGGGGGACCCTCGAACCGCCGCGCGTACCGGGCGATGCCCACCAGCAGCGCCGCGAACACCGGCATCCACGCCAGCCGCGCCGCGATCCAGCCCAGACTGTCCGGCGCCGTCGTCAGCCCCGCCAGCTCACCGACGAACGAGCCCGGAACGGCCGCGGCCAGCATGGCCGACTGGTGCCAGCACAGGATCGTCATCGCACACAGGTTGATCACGACCACCGGCGCCCACAGGGCCGGCCGGGCCAGCAGCCGCGCCAGCCGGTCGCGCAGCAGGAGCGCGGCGCCCGACTGGGCCGCCGCCAGGGCCAGTACGAGCAGCGACGGCGGGTGGGAGTTGGTCCGCGCCGCACCCGGCACCCCCACCATCGACGCCGGATAGTGGAAGACCACCAGCAGTGCCGCGAACAGCACCGTTCCGCCGGCCAGCAGCAGCCAGGCCCCGCGCCGGCCGATCCGCCCCTCGCCCCAGCTCACGCCCAGCTGGTACGCGAACAACCACCCCGGCAGGATGTTGAGCAGGGACAGCCACGACGGCACCGAGTCGGCGAGCGGTCCGTAGCGCAGGACGTCCACCACGGCGACCGACCCGATCAGCGGAGCCGCCGCCCAGCCGCCGAGGCGGCGCGCCGCCTTCACGCAGTACGGGGTCAGCGCGGTGACCACCACGTACACCCCGACGAACCACAGCGGCTGGATCACCAGCTTCGCCCCGGTCCGCAGCGTCGCCTCCGGCACCCCGGCCGCGTACAGCACCGGCGCGGCCAGCGCCCACACCGCCGTCACCCCGAGCACGGGCCGCCCCAGCCGCACGACGCGGCCCTTCAGCCACGCCCCCACCGACCCCTTGCGGCGCCGGAAGGAGAGCACCGAGGCGTAACCGCCGACAAGGAAGAAGATGCCGAGCATCTGGAGCACCCAGCTCGCCGGGGCCAGCCCGCCGAAGGCCGACAGCGGGCTGGCGTTGTGCAGGCCGCCGTCGGAGTCGAGGGTGAACCCGCCGAGCAGCCAGTGCCCGGTCGGCACGGCCAGCAGGGCCAGGGCGCGCAGCCCGTCGACCGCGCGGTCGCGGTGGGCGGGGGTCTGCCGCTCGATCCGCTCGGCGGTCCTCTTGAGCGTCGTGAGCGTGCGCGGCGTCGTCATCGGAGCTCTCCGTTCGCGATCGCGGCGAACGCCGCCAGGGACTGCGTGCCGGGCGCGAAGTAGCCGGTGTGGCCCCGCACGTCGGCGGCGGGCACCCGGCGGGCGCCGAATTCCGCGGAGGTGGGGTCGGCGCCATGGCCGATCCCGGCGAACTCGACGTTCGGCACGTCGGCGATCCAGTCGGAGGGCCCCCGGGCCGCCCACACCCGGGCACCGGTGCGCAGCCCGGCAGCGGTGCCGGCGCGCATGCCGGGGGAGCCGAAGGCCACGACGTCGACGGCGTCCGTGTGCCGGGCCGCCAGCCCGCAGACCACCGAGCCGTAGCTGTGGCAGAAGAGCACCGGATCGGGCGCCCCGACCGCGTCGAGCCCCGCGGTGAACCGGGCCAGCCGGACCGCCCCGGCCTCGGCCAGCCGGCCGTCGGCCGCGTCCAGGCCGACCCCGACAGGGGTGGTGTAACCGGTCCAGGCGATCACCGCGGTGGAGTGGCCGGCCGAGGCACGCAGCGCCCGGGCCATCCCGGCCGGACCGGTGGCGGGCTTGCGCTTGGCGTCGTGGTTCGTGGCGTCGTTGTCCGAGCCCGGCACGATCACGGAGACGTGCGCCGCGCGTTCCAGGTCCCCGAACACTTCGGCGACCTGGCCCCGGCCGCGCGGGTCGAAGGCCAGGATCTGCCGGTCCGGCGCGCCGAGCGGGGCGTAGCGGGCCTCACCCGTGGCGGCGATGGCGATCCGGTTGGCCCCGTACCGCAGACGGAGCGGCGCGCCGTCCAGGTTGCCCACGACCAGCGGGTGGGAGCGTACGAGTTCCTGCCGCGCGGCCTCGTCCAGCCCGGCGAAGAACCGGGCCACCTCGCGCGGTGTCGCGCTCACCGGATCGGGCAGCGCCCGGCCGGACGCCGCGTCGGCCAGCCAGGCGGCGGTGCCCGGCGGCGGCCCGGTGACCGCCCGCTGGCTGTCACCGGAGGCCCATCCCGCGGTCCCCCCGACGACGGCCAGGGCCAGCGCGGCGGTGACCATCGTCCTTCCGAAGCGGCGCATGCCCCTTCTCCTCTCCTCGTGACGAGGAGGAAGGTAAGAAGGAGGTACCCGCGGCGACGTCGGACCGGGGAGCCAATCCGGATGTCATACCCCGGTAGGGGGTGGAGGAGAAGAGGTCAGCCGGCGTCGCCGGGACGCACCAGCCCCGCCTCGTACGCGAAGATCACCGCCTGGGCCCGGTCCCGCAGGTCGAGCTTGCCCAGCACCCGCCCGATGTGCGTCTTGACCGTCTGCTCCGCCAGCACCAGATGGCCGGCGATCTCCTGGTTCGACAGCCCGCGCGCGATCAGCTCCAGTACCTCGGTCTCACGCGGGGTGAGTCCGTTCAGCCGCAGCGCCGGGTCCTTGCGCGGCGCCGGCCGCTGCTGGACGAAGTCCGCGATCAGCCGACGGGTCACCGAGGGCGCCAGCAGCGCCTCGCCCGACGCGACGACCCGTACCGCCGCGATCAGATCGGCCGGCGGGGCGTCCTTCAGCAGGAATCCCGAGGCGCCCGCGCGCAGCGCCTCGTACACGTAGTCGTCGATGTCGAACGTGGTCAGCATCAGCACCTTCGGCCGGTGCACCACGCCGGGCGGCGGGTCGAGGATCTCCCGGGCCGCCGTGAGCCCGTCCATCTCCGGCATCCGCACGTCCATCAGCACCACGTCGGGGTGCGTGGTGCGGGCCACCTGCACCCCCCGGCGGCCGTCGGGAGCCTCGCCCACCACATCGATGTCGGCCTGCGCCGACAGCAGTGCGGCGAATCCCGCCCGCACCATGGCCTGGTCGTCCACGATGATCACGCGGATGGTCAACTGCCCTCCTCGTTCATGGGGGTCGTCCCGCTCGGCGCGTTCAGGGGCAGGCGGGCGGCGACCCGGAACCCGCCGTCGGGCAGCGGACCGGTGTCCAGCGTCCCGCCGGTCAACCGTACGCGCTCGCGCATCCCCACCAGACCGTGCCCCGTGCCCGAACCCTCCAGCGCCACCACGGCGTTCCGGGCCGGACCGTTGACCACGAGCACGAGGACCTCGCCCTCGTCCACGGTCACCGACACCCGGGTCCGCGCCCCGGGCGCGTGCCGCACCACATTGGCGAGCGCCTCCTGCACGATCCGGTACGCCGAGAGGTCCACGGCCGGCGGCGCCGCCCCGGCCGCTCCGGCCGCCAAGGACAACTCCACCGGCTGTCCGGCCCGTACGGTCGCCTCCACCAGCTGCTGGAGCCGGTCGATCCCCGGCTGCGGGGCCCGCTCGCCGTCCGCGCCGCCGCCGGCCCCGTCCCCGCGCAGGACGGTCAGCAGCCGCCGCATCTCGCCCAGCGACTCGCGCGCACTGGCCGCGATCGCGGCGAACTCCTCCCGCACCGGCTCCGCCATGCCCGGCAGCCGGTACGGCGCGGAGTCGGCCTGGACCGTGATGACCGACATGTGGTGGGCCACCACATCGTGCAACTCGCGGGCGATCCGGGCCCGTTCCTCCAGCAGCGTCCGCCGGGCCCGCTCCGCCTCGCTGATGCTCTCCTGCTCGGCGATGCGCTGCTGGGCGTCGCCCAGCCCGCGCAGCGCGCCCGTCAGCGCCAGCATCACCCCGCCGAGCACGAAGAGCAGCGCCGCGGTGTTCATGGTGTCCGCCGGCTGGAAGAAGCCCAGCACGGCCCCGACCCCGCCGGTCACCAGCCACACCCCGACCAGGGTCCGGATGGATTCGCGCAGCCCCAGGCAGGCCATCAGCACCAGGTACCCGACGATGGCCATCGGCGTCCACGGCCAGGCGTGCGCGGCCACCTTGTCGGCGTGGATCAGCAGCACCCCGCCGATCGTGTCCGCGACCAGGACCACGCCCCACGCGTGCAGCGGCCGGGTCACGGCGAGCAGCAGCGGCACGGTCTGCGCCACCCCCAGCGCGCCCGCCCAGCCGCCGCCCAGCGCGTAGTCGTTGCTCAGCACCGCGATCGTCACCGGCAACAGGGTCACCACGAAGACGCCGACGACCGCGAACGGCAGGATCCGCTGCCAGGCCTTGGGCGCCTGCGCGAACAGGGGCTGCCCCGCCCGGGCGGGCGTGCGCATCACCACGGCGAGCTGCGCCAGCGCCCCGGGCACCCGGGCACCGGCGGGTGGCTTGGCGGGTGCGGGTGCGCGTTCGCGGGTCCGGCGGATACGGAGGAGTTCGCCGGTCCGGCCGAGCAGTCGGGTGCGGGCTCTGTCGCTCATGATCGGTCCAGCCTATGCGCCGCTGGGCCCGGACACGGGCCGGATGTAGGCTGCTGCCCGGTCGATCTCGGGGAGCCGGTACACATGGGTGGGGCAGCCGCGCTGGAGAAGCTCGTGCCGGTGGTCCTGGCCTTCGGCGGCGGGGTTCTGCTCGCCCGCCGCAAGATCGTCCCGGCCGAGGCGTCGAAGGCCTTCTCCGACTACGCCTTCCTCTTCGCCGTGCCCTGCTACCTCTTCGGCAACATCTACGCCGGCGATCTCGCGGCCCTCTTCGACTGGCAGGCGATCGGCGGCTACGCCGGTGCGGCGGCCCTCGCCGTGACCCTCGTCGCGGTGGCGGCCGTGGCCCACGGGATACGGGAGCCCCGCGCCGTCGCGCTGCGCGTGATGGCCGGGGTCCAGGTGAACACCGCCTATTTCGCGGTCCCCGTCTTCATCACCGTGTTCGGGACCGCGGCCCCGATCTTCCCGATCCTGCTCTTCCAGGTGTGCGTCCTGTCCCTGGTCGTCATCTCCCTGATGGAACTGGGCAGGGCCGGCCCCGACGCGGGCGGCCCGGGCCGGCGCCTGGCCCGCGCGGTCGGCGCCTCGCTCGCCACGCCGCTGGTCCTCGCCTGCAACGCGGGCATCGTGCTCAACCTGCTGTCGGTGCACATCCCGGCCGTGGTCCTGGACGGAGCCGCCTTCGTCGGGGACAGCGCCTCCCCGGTGGCCCTGTTCGCCCTCGGCCTCCACCTCGGCGGGGTCGGCCTGGACCTGCGGGGCACCACGCGTGAGGAGCTGGCCCTCATCGGTTTCAAGTGCCTGGCCTTCCCGCTGCTGACGTGGGTGGTGTGCGGGGCGGTGTTCGGGGTCCGGGGCGAGTGGCTCGCCTACCTCGTCCTGATCGCCGCGATGCCGACCCCGCAGAACCTGTTCATCTTCGCCCAGCGCTACGACGTGGGCGTCGCGCTCTCCGCATCCGTCGTGATCAAGAGTTCGGTCGTTTCCCTCCTGCTGCTCCCGGTGTGGCTGCAGACTGTTGCCTCGTGAACGCATCGACGACATCGACGGGCGCCGTCACGTTCGGCCTGCTGGCCGCGTGGGCCGTGCACGACCTAGAGGAAATGGCCACCGTGCCGCGCTGGTCCCGTACCCGGGTCCCGGCCTTGCGCGATCGCCACCCCCGGATACCCGACCGTGTGTGGCGGAGCCTCGGAGCCGTGGACGGCCGCGAGTTCGCCACCGCCGTCGGCGTCATGGCGGTCATCGTCGCGGCCGCCTCCGCCGACGGGTACCGCACCGGCGGGCGATCGGCCTTCTACCAGGCCTCCCTGAACGGCTTCGGCCTGCACGGGCTCGTCCACCTCGCGCAGGCCGCCGCCACCCGCGGCTACACGCCCGGGGTGGTCACCTCACCGCTGCTCGTCGTCCCGTTCACCCTGTGGGCGCGCGGCAGGCTGCGCCGCGGCGGGGTCCTGCGGCCCACGCGGGCGCGGGACGTGGCCGGCGGTCTGGCGCTCGCCGGCGCGGCCACCGCCGTCTCGCATGCCGTGGCCCGGCGGATCCGCCGGAGCGGGTCCCGGGCCCCGTCGCCGCAGCGGGGCCGGGCGGGACTCTGACGGCAGGGTCCGGGAAACCGCGGGAGGTTTCCGCTCGTACCCCCCGGCGGGATCGGCTCGTTCACCCGGTATGGAACTGCCGACCATCGCGGCGCCGGGTGTCGGGGAACGGGCCGACGCCGTGGCCGATGCCGCCTGCCACCTCTACGACGCCGTCGCCCCCTGGGGGACCGGTGTGCCCGGCGGGTGGAGCCGGACCGCCGCGGAGGACGCCGCCGAGGCGATCGAGACCACCGCTCACGCCCTCGCGTACCTCGACCCGGGCGCCGAGGTCGTGCTCGCGCCCGTCCACGCCGCCCTCGCCGAACTGCGCCGCAAACTAGGCCTCACGCCCGCCGACCCGCTGACCGCCGCCGGGCTCCCGGCGACCCCGCGCACGGTCGGCAACCCGCGCCGGACCCGATGGGTCCGGGTGCTCACCCCGCCTTCGCCCCGGCAACCGCCTTCTCGTACAACTTCCTGATGTCCGTGCCGAAGTAGGAGCTGTAGGAGGTGTCGGCGGTGTCCCCGCCCGTCTTCCAGCCGCCGATGACCCCGACCACGTCACCGGTCCCGGTCCGCATGTCGAAACGGGTCAGGAAGGGGCCGCCGCTGGTCCCGCCGGGATAGCCCGTGCAGTCGATCCGCAGGAACGATCCGGGGATCCGGGCGTCGGCGCTGGTGAACTTCGTCGTCCGGTTGATGCACAGGCGAGGGCGGGCGGCGGAGGCCGGGTACCCGATCAGCGTGACCCCGGCGTGTGCGTAACCGGAGCCGGTGACCAGGCGGTTCCCGCCGACCACGTCCTGCACGGGGAACCCGTGGGCGTCCGGCCCCACCTGCGCGAAGGCCACGTCGAGGGTGGCCGCGCGGTCGGGGCCCTGGGACCGGTAGCGCGGGTCGATCCAGATCTTGGAGCGCCCGGCCGCGTCCCGCAGGACCGGGAACATCCCGTACGGCTGCGGGTTCGCGCGCGTGTACAGCGGTACGAAAGCCACCTGCTGGGTGTCGGAGCCGAGCAGGCAGTGCGCCGCGCTGAGCACCAGGTTACGCCCGGGGGAGGCGACCACGCTCGCGGTGCAGAAGTAGGCCCCGCCGCCCTTGACCGCGAACATCCGGCCGACGACCGGGACACCGCCGAAGTCCTGGCCGACGCCGGGACCGACGGCCGCGGGGCGCGCGGGCACCGGCCGCACGATCGGGGTGGGGACCGGGACCGGGACCGGGGCCGGGGTCGGAGTGGGGGTGGGTGTCGGTCTCGGCGCGGGACTCGGGACCGCCACCGGGGCCGACGGGGCCTCGGCGGGGACCCCGGCCGGGGTCCCGGACGGCACGGTGGACGGTGCCGCGGACGGGGCCTGCTGCTCCCCCGGCCCCGGCGGCGGGGTCGCCGCCGGGGCCGGGGGAGCTGTCCGTCAGCCTGAGCCAC
>NZ_JBEZLW010000027.1:0-90323 GCF_040652395.1 Streptomyces sp. NPDC048269 | reverse complement strand
GTCGCCGCCGGGCTGGCCTCGCGCTGCGAGGTGCAGGTCGCGTACGCGATCGGCAAGGCCGAGCCCGTCGGTCTCTTCGTCGAGACCTTCGGCACCGCCAAGGTGGAGGTGCAGAAGATCGAGGACGCGATCGGCGAGGTCTTCGACCTGCGCCCGGCCGCGATCATCCGCGACCTGGACCTGCTGCGCCCGATCTACGCCCAGACCGCCGCCTACGGCCACTTCGGCCGGGAGCTGCCGGACTTCACCTGGGAGCGCACCGACCGCGTGGACGCGCTGCGCGCGGCCGCCGGCCTGTAAGCACCACCGCTCGCAAGCACCACCGCTCGTGACGAACGGCCCCGGACCTCGTGGTCCGGGGCCGTTCGCATGCCCTGCCTGTCAGTGCGATTTGGTAAGAATGCTGATGTGAGCAGCGCGAACGATTCCCCGCCGGAGCAGCTGGCGCTGATCCGGGAGATGGTCGCCGAGGCGAAGGCCAAGGCGCCCAAGGCCAAGCCCCGTACCTGGCGCGGGGCCGCCGTCGCCGAGGAACTGCCCGTTGCCCGCGTCCTCGTGAACAAGGGCGTGCTCCACCTCGACCGGCTCTTCGACTACGCCGTTCCCGCCGAACTCTCCGAGACCGCCCAGCCCGGCGTCCGCGTCCGGGTCCGCTTCGGCGCCGGCTCCCACCGGGTGCACGGCGGCCGCCGCGAGGGCGGCGGGCTCATCGACGGCTTCATCGTCGAGCGCCGCGCCGAGTCCGACTACGACGGAGCCCTCGCCGCCCTCGCCCAGGTCGTCTCGCCCGAGGTGGTGCTAGGCCCGCGCATGCTGGCGCTCGCCCGGGCCGTCGCCGACCGGTACGCGGGCAGCCTGGCCGACGTACTCCAGCTCGCCCTGCCCGCGCGGAGCGCCCGCGCCGAGGCCAAGCCCTCGCCCGAGCCGCTGCCCCCGCCCGCCGCGCCCGAGCCCGGCGGCTGGCAGCGGTACGGCTCCGGGACGGCCTTCCTGCGCGCCCTTGCGACCGGCGGCACCCCGCGAGCCGTCTGGACCGCCCTGCCCGGCCCCGGCTGGGCCGACGAGCTCGCCCGTGCCATGGCCGCCACCCTCGCCTCCGGCCGCGGAGCCCTCGCCGTGGTCCCCGACGGACGGACCGCCGCCCGCGTGGACACGGCCCTCACCGCCCTGCTCGGTGAGGGGCGGCACGCGCTGCTGACCGCCGAGTCCGGGCCCGAGAAGCGCTACCGCCAGTGGCTCGCCGTGAGCCGGGGATCGGTGCGGGCCGTCGTCGGCACCCGGGCGGCGATGTTCGCGCCCGTACGCGACCTCGGGCTGGTCGCCGTCTGGGACGACGGGGACTCCAGCCACAGCGATGACCGCGCCCCCTTCCCGCACGTCCGGGAGGTGCTGGAGCTGCGCGCCGCCAGCGACGGCTGCGGCTTCCTGGCGGGGAGCACGAGCTGCACGGTGGAGGCCGCCCAGCTGGTCGAGTCGGGCTGGGCGCGGCCGCTGGTCGCCGACCGCGAGACGGTACGGGCCTGCGCGCCCCGGATCCGCACCGTGGGCGACGAACTGCTGGCCCGCGACGAGGCGGCCCGGGCGGCGCGGCTGCCGAGCCTGGCGTGGGAGACCGTACGGGAGGGACTCAAGTCGGGGCCCGTACTCGTCCAGGTGCCGCGGCGGGGCTACGTGCCCCGGCTGGCGTGCGAGCGGTGCCGTACGCCGGCCCGCTGCGGGGTCTGCGCCGGGCCCCTGGAGGCCCCCGGCGAGCGGGACCTCCAGTGCGCGTGGTGCGGGCGGGCGGAACCGGCCTGGCACTGCGAGGAGTGCGGGTCGTTCCGGCTGCGGGCCCAGGTGGTGGGCGCGCGGCGGACGGCCGAGGAGCTGGGGCGGGCCTTCCCGGCCGTGCCCGTACGGACCTCCGGGCGCGATCACGTCCTGGACGAGGTGCCGGACCGGCCGGCGCTGGTCGTGTGCACCCCGGGGGCGGAACCGGTCGCGGCGGGCGAGGGGTACGCGGCGGCGCTGCTGCTGGACGGCTGGGCGATGCTGACCAGGCCCGACCTGCGGGCGGGCGAGGACGCGCTGCGGCGGTGGATCGCGGCCGCGTCGCTGGTCCGGGGGGAAGGCCAGGTCGTCGTGGTCGCCGAGCCGACGCTGCGGCCGGTGCAGGCGCTGGTGCGGTGGGATCCGGTGGGCCATGCCGTACGGGAGCTCGCGGAGCGGGCCCAGCTCGGTTTCCCGCCGGTGTCGCGGATGGCGGCGGTGGCGGGGCGGGGGGAGGCCGTGGAGGCCTTCCTGGCCACGGCCGGGCTGCCGCCGGATGCGGAGATCCTGGGCCCGGTGCCGATCGCGGGGCGCCGGGGGGAGCCGTCTCCCGGGGAGAGGGCGCTGGTCCGGGTCCCGCCGGGCAGTGGCGCGGCCCTGGCCGCCGCCCTCAAGTCGGCGCAGGCGGCCCGTATGGCGCGGGGGGTTCCGGCGGCGGAGGCGGTGCGGGTCCGGATCGACCCGTTGGACATCGGCTGACGGGTCGGGGTACCGGGAGCCGCTGGACGGGGCCTTCCCCCCCACCCCGCCCCTTCCCGAAACCGGGGCTCCGCCCCAGACCCCGTACGTGCGCAGCGCGCCCGTGCCCTCAAACGCCGGGCGGGCTGGAACGGGAGACGGCGCCCGGAACGCCGGACGACCCCGGCGGGGCGGCCCGTGGGGGCGCTCCGGCGGGGTCGGGGGATCGGCTGGGGCCGTCGGGGGTCGGCGTCCCGGCGGCGGGCCGCCGGTCAGCCGTTGCGGGGGCCGGGGAAGGCCGGGGAGCGCGGGGTGCTCGCGGCGGCGGCCTGGGATTCCTCGCGCAGCGGCTGCGGCGGCACCGAGCGGGCCGCCGGGATCGTGGGGAGCGGCCCCAGGGTCCGGGTGGCCGTTCCCTCGGCCGGCGGCTCCGTGGACTCCGCGGCCTGCGCGCGCCGGGCCCCGTAGCGCCGGTGCACGGCCTGCTTGGTGACCCCCAGCGCCGAGCCGACCGCGTCCCACGAGAAGCCGAGCGAGCGGTCGAAGTCCACGGCGGCGGTGACCAGCGTCTCGACGCTGTCCCGCAGCTCCTGGGCGAGGCGGACGGTGGGCGCGGGCGCCCGGCCGTAGACGACGAAGCCCGTGGAGGGACCGGAGCGGCGCGGGCGGTACACATTGCCGAGCTGGGCGGTGAGCGTACGCAGGGCATCCACCTGCCGGCGAACCCGCTCGATGTCCCGCACCAGCAGGTGCAGGCTGGCCCGGGCTTGGGCGTCGTGGGTGGCGTGGTCGGCCATGAAGAAGCCTCTCGAACCGGTGCTGAAGGGCGGATCGGGCCGCGGAAACCGTTCACACGCGACCCGTTTTGGTCAATCTCTCTTGACCAACGCGCCACCCGGCGCCCAGGTCACGCTCTGGGGGCGTGTCGGCATATGCGAGAGGCGCGTGTGTGTGCGTACGCCCCCTGACGGCCTCCGGACACCCCCCGCCCGTACGCCCCATAGACTGGTGCGCTGCTGACAGCCGAGATAGCGAGGTAGGACCCCAGTGAAGCTCGTCTTCGCAGGCACCCCCGAGGTCGCCGTGCCCGCCCTGGACGCCCTCATCGCCTCCGGGCGGCACGAGGTCGCCGCCGTCGTCACCCGGCCCGACGCCCCCGCCGGCCGCGGCCGGCGGCTCGTCGCCAGCCCCGTCGCCGAGCGCGCCGAGGAGGCCGGGATCGAGGTCCTCAAGCCCGCCCGTCCGCGCGACCCCGATTTCCAGGCCCGGCTGCGCGAGATCGACCCGGACTGCTGCCCGGTGGTCGCGTACGGGGCGCTGATCCCCAAGAGCGCCATCGAGATCCCCCGCCACGGGTGGGTCAACCTGCACTTCTCGCTGCTGCCCGCCTGGCGCGGCGCCGCCCCCGTACAGCACTCGATCATGGCGGGGGACCAGGTCACCGGCGCCTCCACCTTCCAGATCGAGGAGGGACTGGACTCCGGCCCGATCTACGGGATCCTCACCGAGGAGATCCGCGCCACCGACACGAGCGGCGACCTGCTCACCCGGCTCGCCTTCGCCGGCGCCGGACTGTTGGCCGCCACCATGGACGGCATCGAGGACGGCACCCTGCGCGCCGTCCCGCAGCCCGCCGACGGGATCTCGCTCGCACCGAAGATCACCGTGGAGGACGCCCGGATCGACTGGGCGGCCCCGGCGATGCGCGCGGACCGCGTCGTGCGCGGCTGCACCCCGGCACCGGGCGCGTGGACCGTCTTCCGCGGGGAGCGGCTCAAGCTGATCTCGGTCGGCCTGGTGCCCGACCGCACGGACCTGGCACCGGGCATGCTGGCCCCGGCCAAGAACAACGTCTACGTCGGCACCGGCTCGCACGCCGTGGAGCTGCTGTGGGTGCAGCCGCAGGGCAAGAAGCCGATGCGGGGCGCCGACTGGGCCCGCGGGGTGCGGATCGCTCCCGGCGAGCGGCTCGGCGGCGCCGACGTACGCTGAACCCAGCCGGTTCGTCATACCGGCTGCCCTCTCCGCACACTCGTAGCACTCGTAGCACTCGTACCTCCGGAGCACCTTTCACGTGAGCGAACAGCCTCGTCAGCCCAGCCGGCGTCCCGCGGGCGGCGGCAAGCCGTCCGGCAAGCAGGCCAAGCCGTACCGCCGGCCCCAGAAGGACCCCGTCCGGATGCTGGCCTTCGAGGTTCTGCGGGCGGTGGACGAGCGCGACGCGTACGCCAACCTCGTGCTGCCGCCGCTGCTCCGCAAGGCCCGCCAGGACGAGAGCTTCCAGGCGCGCGACGCGGCACTGGCCACCGAGCTGGTCTACGGGACGCTGCGCCGTCAGGGCACGTACGACGCCGTGATCAAGGCGTGCATCGACCGCCCCCTGCGGGAGGTGGACCCGCCGGTGCTGGACGTGCTCTCGCTCGGCGCGCACCAGCTGCTGGGGACCCGGATCCCCACGCACGCCGCCGTCTCGGCGAGCGTGGAGCTGGCCCGGGTGGTGCTCGGGGACGGGCGCGCGAAGTTCGTGAACGCCGTACTGCGCAAGATCGCCGCGCACGACCTGGACGGCTGGCTGGAGCGGGTGGCGCCGCCGTACGAGGACGACGCCGAGGAACACCTCGCGGTGTACCACTCGCACCCGCGGTGGGTCGTCAGCGCCCTGTGGGACGCGCTGGGCGGCGGGCGCGCCGGGATCGAAGACCTGCTGGAGGCCGACAACGAGCGGCCCGAGGTCACGCTGGTGGCCCGGCCGGGGCGGTCCACGCCGGAGGAGCTGCTGGAGGCGGTGGGCGAGGAGTCGGCACTGCCCGGCCGCTGGTCGCCGTACGCCGTGCGGATGGCCGAGGGCGGCGAGCCGGGCGCGCTGGAGGCCGTGCGCGACGGAAGCGCGGGCGTCCAGGACGAGGGCAGCCAGCTGGTGGCGATGGCCCTGGCGGCGGTGCCGGTCGAGGGCCGTGACGAGCGCTGGCTCGACGGCTGCGCCGGCCCGGGCGGCAAGGCGGCGCTGCTCGCGGCGCTGGCGGCGCAGCGCGGGGCGTTCCTGCTGGCTTCGGAGAAGCAGCCGCACCGGGCCCGCCTGGTGGAGAAGGCCCTGGCCGGCAACCCCGGGCCCTACCAGGTCATCGCGGCGGACGGCACCCGCCCGCCGTGGCTGCCGGGCTCCTTCGACCGTGTCCTGATGGACGTGCCGTGCTCGGGCCTGGGCGCCCTGCGCCGCCGCCCGGAGGCCCGCTGGCGCCGCCGCCCGGAGGACCTGGAGGGCTTCGCGCCGCTCCAGCGGGGGCTGCTGCGCGAGGCGCTGTCGGCGGTGCGCGTGGGTGGCGTCGTGGGTTACGCGACGTGCTCGCCGCACCTGGCGGAGACGCGGGTGGTCGTGGACGACGTCCTGAAGGGCCGGGGTGCGGGCCAGTCCCCGGTGTCCGCCGAACTGATCGACGTCCGGCCGTACATGGCGGGCGTACCGGGCCTGGGCGACGGCCCGGACGTACAGCTGTGGCCGCACCTGCACGGTACGGACGCGATGTACCTGGCGCTGCTGCGCCGGGTCGGGTAGCGAGCCGAGGGCCGGGACGGGCACCCGGGACCGACGCACCCAGGACCGACGCACCCGGGAGGCGGCGCACACCCGCGGGTGGCGCTGCGCACAACGCTGGCCCCGCGGCACCGCACACGAGGGGAACGGGCGATCGTTTCTCGATCCAGGCGGGCTGCCCGGCCGTTCGGACGTGTGGTGGTCCGTACGCACGCGTTCGTCAGCGAGTGGCGAACGTTCTGCGGCGGATCGCGGCAAACAGGTGGCTGCCCCCTTCGCGGGGCCGGGTGTGCAGAGCGCCCGGCCCCGGGAGCGGTGACGGAAGGATGTCGGCCACGATCAGCGGGACGTCGCTGGTGGCGGCTGCCACAGCGGTACACCCGGGCGGTCCCGGCGTGGTGCGGGAACGCTTCGGTCCGCCCGGGCACTCCCGCGGTGAGACCGCGGGTGTCAGCCGGAGAGCGTGCCGAAGAAGGCGCGGACGTCCGTGACGAACGCCTCCGGCTGCTCCAGTGAGAGGAAGTTGCCGCCGCGCTCCAGCTCGCTCCAGTGGGTGATGTTGTGGTCCCGTTCGGCGAAACGACGGATGGCGATGTCGGTGTGCAGGGCGACGGCCACACCGGTCGGGACGGTGCCGCGCGGCTTCGGGGCCCAGGCGCTCGCGTCGTGCCCCGATTCGTAGTAGAGGTTCGCCGAGGAGCCGGCCGTGCCGCTGAACCAGTAGACGCTGACGTTCGTCAGCAGGCGGTCGCGGCCCACGGCGTCCTCGGGGAGCTCGGCGGCGGGGTCCGTCCACTCCTTGAACTTCTCGGCGATCCAGGCGAGCTGGCCGACCGGAGAGTCGTGGAGTCCGTAGGCGAGGGTCTGCGGGCGCGTGGACTGGATCGCGTTGAAGCCCATCTTGTCCTGCTGGAAGTTCTCCAGCCGGGCCAGCCGCTCCTGCTCGGGACCGGTCAGTCCGTCGAATTCGGCGGGGTCCCCGGAGGGGAAGGTGACCAGGCCGTTGACGTGGATGCCGACGATCTCGTCGGGTGCCCGGCGCCCCATCTCGGCGGCGATCCAGGCGCCGCCGCCCGTTCCCTGGACGCCGTACGCCTCGTAGCCGAGCCGGTTCATCAGCTCGACGAACGCGCCGGCGATGCGGCCGGTGTTCCACCCGGCCTCGCCGAGCGGACCGGAGAAGCCGGTGCCCGGCGTCGAGGTCACGACGACGTGGAAGTCCTCCGCCAGCGGCCGGATGACCTCGACGAACTGGACGAACGAGCAGGGCCAGTCGTGCAGCAGGAGCAACGGGACGGCGGCCGGGTTCTGCGAACGGACGTGCAGGAAGTGGATGTTCTGGCCGTCGATCTCGGTGGTGAACTGGGGAAACCCGTTGAGTTCCGCCTCTGCCTTGCGCCAGTCGAAGCCGTCGGCCCAGTAAGCGGCCAGGGCCTTCAGGTAGTCGGTGGGCACACCCCGGCTCCAGCCGGCGCCGGGGATCTCGCTGCCCCATCGCGTACGTGCGAGCCGGTCGCGCAGGTCGTCGAGCTCCTCCTGCGCGATGTCGATGCGGAATGGGTGGATCCGGGCGTCGGTGTTGCTGTTGTTCTCCCTGGGTAAGACAGTAATTTCGATATAGGCACGGTACGTTCCTAATGGCACAACAGGCTGGACTTCATGCTCGATACCTCCGCACGACTGCTGCGCCTCCTCTCCCTGTTGCAGACCCCGCGTGCCTGGCCGGGATCCGAACTGGCCGAACGTCTCGGGGTGAGCGGCCGTACCGTCCGCAACGACATCGACCGTCTGCGCGAGCTCGGCTATCCCGTGGACGCCACTCGCGGAGCCACCGGCGGCTACCGGCTGGGCGCCGGGGCGGCGATGCCCCCGCTGCTGCTCGACGACGAGGAGGCCGTCGCCGTGACGACCGCCCTGCGCACCGCCGCGCAGGGCGCAGTTCCCGGTGCCGAGGAGACCTCGCTGCGGGCGCTGGCCAAGCTGGAGCAGGTGCTGCCATCGCGGCTGCGCCGACGGGTGCGGGCACTGCAGGCCTACACCGTGGCCGTGCCGGCCGACCGTCCGCCACCGTCCGTCTCCGCGGACGTGCTGACCACCCTGGTCGCCGCCTGCCGCGACCGGGAGCGGCTGCGCTTCGACTACCTGGACCACGCCGGCGCGTCCACCCGCCGCGTGGTGGAGCCGTATCGCGCGGTGAACTGGGGACGGCGCTGGTACCTCGTGGCGTGGGACGTCGAGCGCGAGGACTGGCGCACCTTCAGGATCGACCGGATCCAGCCCCGCACCCCGACCGGACCGCGCTTCGCGGCGCGCGAGCTGCCCGGCGGCGACGCCGCGGCGTACGTCTCCCTGCGGGTGTCGAGCGCGGCGTGGCGCCACCGGGCGCGGGTCACCGTCCATGCACCGGCGGCCGCGGTGATCGAGCAGATCAACCCTGCGGTCGGCACGGTCGAGGCGCTCGACGCCGACAGCTGCATCCTGATCACCGGCGCCGACACCGTACAGACCCTCGCGGCCTGGCTGGGCATGCTCGACTTCGACTTCGACGTCACCGAGCCCGAGGAACTGGTCACCCACCTCCGCCGGCTCTCGGAGCGCTATGCCCGCTCGACACCGCCTGCCCGCTGAGGCGGAACGACCCGGCCTTCCCCCGCCCCTCACGCTCCCGTCTTCCGGCGCCGCAGAGGGGACGCGGCCACCGGGGCCCAGGACACGGCCACGAGGGCAGCTCCGGTCCACAGCGTGGTGTGGAGGGTCGTCAGCTCCGCCAGGAGGCCCGAGGCGGCGGAACCGAGGGCGAGGGCGCCCGTGAGCATGAAGCGGAAAGTGGCGTTCATGCGGCCCAGGAGGGGATCCGGCGTCAGGTGCTGGCGGAGGCTGACCCCGAGGACGTTGTTCGAGCCGGTCTTCATCATGGCCAGCAGCCACCCGCCGCCCGCCAGCCAGAGCCACGGGCCGTGGTCGAGCAGCGGTACCAGCAGCGCCGCCGGGGTCAGGCTCAGCAGCAGGGCGCGGCCGTAGCCCACGCGCGCCGCGAACGGCCGGGCGAGGCGCGCTCCCAGGAGCAGACCCGCGCCGCCCGCCGCCCAGAACAGGCCCAGCGCGGCGGGGGACAGGCCCAGCTCGCTGACGAAGAGCACCGGGAGCATGGTGTTGAGGACCGCGACGCCCAGGTTGTTCAGGGTGGCGGACAGTGCCAGGGCGCGCAGTTCGGGGTGGCCCAGTACGTGCCGCAGCCCCTCCACGATCTGGGACCGCAGAGGGGTACGGGCCCTCGGGGGCGGCGCCGGGGTGGGCCGGACCCGGGTGAGGCGCAGCGCCGAGGCGAGGTACGCGGCCGAGGAGCAGGCCAGCGCGAACGGGGCCGTGAGGGCGGCGATGAGCGCCCCGCCCACGCCGCGGCCGGCGATGTTGGCGGCGGCCATGAGGGTCACCATGGCCGCGTTCGCCCGGACCAGTCCGCCGCGGCCGACGAGTTGGGGAAGCACGCTCTGCGAGCCGACGTCCGAGAAGACGGTGGCGCAGCCGGTGAGCAGGACGACCACGTAGAGCTGCACCAAGGTCAGTACGTCGAGCCACCACGCGAGCGGGAGCGAGGCGAAGAGGAGCCCCCGGGCAAGGTCCGCCGCGATCAGCACGCCGGTGCGCAGCCGGTCGACCCAGGCGCCGGCCGGCAGCCCGATCAGGAGGAAGGCGAGCGTGGACAGCGCGGCGAGGGTGCCGACCTGGGCGGCGGTGGCGTCGAGGGTGGTGAGGGCGAGCAGCGGGACGGCCACGTAGCCGGTGTTGGTGCCGAGCTGGTTGAGGGTGGCGGCGCCGAAGAGGGCGCGGAAGTCCCGGTTGCGCCAGGGAGAGGGCGAAGGGGAGGGAGAGGGCGAAGGGGAGGAGGAAGGCGAGGAGAGCGTGTTGGGGGCCGCTCCGGGAGCCGGTGCAAACCACGTCCGCCGCTCCTGCGGCATGGATGTCATGGACAGAACACTGCCGAGCGCCACCTCGCAGAACAAGTGAAATGTTCTCCATGATCATTTAAGCGATGCTACGTCAGCTCCGACTTGCGGGGTCGTGGCCGGAACTGTGTGGAGGCATGGCAGGCTTGGGGCATGGCCGCTCAGATTTATCCCAGCATCCTGTCCGCCGACTTCGCCCGGCTCGCCGACGAGGCGAAGGCCGTCGAAGGGGCCGACTGGCTTCATGTCGACGTCATGGACAACCACTTCGTCCCCAACCTCACCCTCGGGATGCCGATCGTGGAGTCCCTGAGCAGGGCCACGGAGATTCCGCTGGACCTCCACCTGATGATCGAGAACCCGGACCGCTGGGCCCCGCAGTACGTGGAGGCCGGCGCGGCTTCGGTCACCTTCCACGCCGAGGCCGCGGCGGCGCCGGTGCGCCTCGCGCGGGAGATCCGGGCCAAGGGGGCGCGGGCGTCCATGGCGCTCAAGCCCGCGACGCCGATCGAGCAGTACGAGGACATCCTCCCCGAGCTCGACATGCTGCTGATCATGACGGTCGAGCCGGGCTTCGGCGGCCAGCCCTTTCTCGACATCATGCTGCCCAAGATCCGCCGTACCCGGGAGCTGATCGCCAAGCACGGTCTCGAGCTGTGGCTCCAGGTGGACGGAGGGGTCTCGGCCTCGACCATCGAGCGCTGTGCCGAGGCCGGCGCCGACGTCTTCGTCGCGGGCAGCGCAGTGTACGGCGCGGTCGATCCGGCGGCCGCCGTACGCACGCTGCGTGAGCAGGCGGGCGCGGCGATCGCCGCGGCGCCATGGGCTTGCGACCACTGAACCAAGGGTTGATGAACAGCTCGGTGAACGCTGGCTGTCCAGGCTGATCAACGGCCGTCGGATCTGACAGGATGAACGGCGAGTCGAGAGTGTGAACACGAGAGTGTGAACAGCAGTGAGGAGAACGCGGTGTCTGCAATGTCGGCGGGACGGTCAGCCCTGCGGATGGGACCCGCGGAGCTGGTGCAGGCGGCGGCCATGGCGCGCCGCTTCTACCTGGAGGGCAAGTCCAAGATCCAGATCGCCGAGGAGTTCGGCGTGAGCCGCTTCAAGGTGGCCCGGGTCCTGGAGACCGCCCTCGAACGCGACCTCGTACGGATCGAGATCCGGGTACCGGCGGAACTGGACGCGGAGCGCTCGGACGCGCTCAGGGCCCGCTACGGGCTCCGGCACGCCGTGGTGGTGGAGTCGCCCGCCGACGCCACCGAAGACGCGCCCGACCCGGAGAACCTGGGCGCGGTCGCCGCCGATCTGCTGGGCGAGCTGGTCAACGAGGGCGACGTGCTGGGCCTGGCGTGGGGGCGGTCGACCATTCACATGGCCGCCTCCCTGCACCGGCTGCCCCCGTGCACGGTGGTGCAGCTGACCGGCGTGTACGACGCGGGGACGGCCGAGCGCGGGTCCGTGGAGGCGGTACGGCGGGCCGCGCAGGTCTCGGGCGGGGACGCGCACCCGATCTACGCGCCGATGCTGCTGCCCGACCCCGCGACCGCGGCCGCGCTGCGCAACCAGACGGGGATCGCGCGCGCCTTCGAGTACTTCGACAAGGTCACGGTCGCGGCCGTGTCCATCGGCTCCTGGGAGCCGGGCATCTCCACCGTCCACGACATGCTGACGGACGAGGAGCGGGAGCACTACGCCTCGCTGGGCGTGGCGGCCGAGATGTCCGCCCACCTGTTCGACTCCGAGGGGCGGCGGGTCGGCCGGGACCTCGGCGAGCGGTGCATCACCGTGGAGGCGGACCGGCTGCGGCGGATCCCCGAGGTCGTCGCCATCGCGGGCGGGCTGCGCAAGGCCTCCGCGATCGGGGCGGTGCTGCGGTCGGGGCTGGTGACCAGCCTGGTCACGGACACGGCGGTCGCCGACTACCTGCTCACCGAGTCGGCCCCGGGGCTGCGGCCCGCGCTGGAACGGGCCGACCCCGACGACCTGTAGCCACCATCGGTGTGGATGGTGCCGGAATTGAGATCCGAACGGCGGACCGCGCGGCGGCCTGCTGGGCGCATACTGGTTTCAATGACAAAGTCAGCAGTACCTCGCCGCCATTTGCCGTCCAGCCCGTTCAAGGCCCCCGTGGAACAGCCCATCCGGCAGTTCAGCGTCGGCGACCGGGTTACTCACGATGAGCACGGCCTCGGCCGTGTCGTCGGAATCGAGGAGGGGATCGCTGTTCTCGTCGACTTCGGGTCGGTCCAGAAACGAATCCTGAGTCCCTACACCAAGATGGCCGCGCTCTGAGGCCATCGGGCGATTCGCGAGCGAATCGGATATTTGGCACGATCGGTGCATGATCTTTCGGAACGTGCCCCGATCGTTGCTGCGTGTACTGGGGGCAGTGTTCCTGTGCGCCGCGCTGGTCGGTGCGGTGGGTTGCGGCGGGGAGAAACCCGCGCCTGCCGCCGCCAGCGCCAGCGCCGGCCCCAGCCATGGGGTTCCGGCATGGGCCGAGGGGCTGGCGACCGTACGCGCCGCAGCGCTGCCGGAGCAGGCCCGGGACGTGCTCGCGCTCATCGACAAGGGCGGGCCGTACCCGTACCGCCAGGACGGGACCGTCTTCGGGAACTTCGAGAAGGTCCTGCCCCAGCAGCAGCGCGGCTACTACCACGAGTTCACCGTGAGGACGCCGGGGGAGCGTGACCGCGGGGCCCGGCGGCTCGTGACGGGTGAGGGTGGGGAGTTCTTCTACACGGACGACCACTACGAGACCTTCAAGGCGGTTCTCCGATGACCCTCGACCCGCAGCCGCTCGCCCCTGCGCTCGCCGCCGCCGAAGCCGCGGGCTGGACCACACTCAGGCTGGACCTGGACGGCGTACGCGGCAAGGCGGAGCTGATGCGGCGCTGCGAGGGTGCCTTGCGGCTGCCGGACTGGTTCGGCGGGAACTGGGACGCGCTGGCGGACGCGCTGAGGGATCTGTCGTGGCTGCCGGGTGCGGGTGCGGGTCCGGATGCCGATGCGGGTGTTGGTGGGCGGCTCGTCGCCGTGACCTCGTGGCGGGGCTTTGCCGAGGCGCGGCCGGGGGACTGGGAGACGCTCGTGGAGATCCTGGAGGAGGCCGTGGATTTCTGGCGCGGGGCGGAGGGGGTGCCGCAGCTGACTGTGCTGCTGGCCGAGCCGGGGTCGGGGCCCGGGCCGGACGCGTGGGCTCCGCCCCCGACCCCGCGCCTCAAGCGCCGGCGAGGCTGAAAGACCGGGGCTCCGCCCCCGGACCCCGCGCCTCAAGCGCCGGCGAGGCTGAAAGACCGGGGCTCCGCCCCCGACCCCGCGCCTCAAACGCCGGCGGGGCTGGGTGTGGTCGGCGGGGCTGAGTGTGGCTGGGTGGAACTGGGTGGGGACTGTGGGGTGAGGGGTGGGGGGCGGGAAGGGGTTCTGCGCCCCCCACGGCTCGGGGTCAGTTCGTTGTGCTCTTCGGGATCCATGGTGGGGTCTGGCCCCAGGACCAGGACGGGATTTTGGCCGCGTCGACCGGGGGCGGGTTGGGGCCCGAGTAGATCAGGGCCATGCGGGTGCCCCACTCGATGTAGTAGACGAACACCGCGCGGAACTCCGGGTCCGTCGGGAGGCCGACCTCGTCGGCCGTGTCCAGGAGCAGGTCCACCCAGCGGCGGCGCTGCTTCTCGGTGATCGCACGGCCCAGGTGTTTGGTGGCCATGTGCTGGTGGCCGCCGTGGTGGGCGGAGTAGTCCGACGGGCCGCCGAAGACCTCCGACAGCCAGACCGCGACGTGCTGCGGGTGCTCCGAGTCCATACCGGCGAAGACCGGTGCCAGGATCTCGTCCCGCAGGGCGTGGGCGTAGAAGGCGTCGGTGAGGCGGTTCATCGCCTCCGCGCCGCCCATCCACTCGTAGATGGTGGGTGTCGTGCTCATGGTTACCCTGCGGCCTTTCCCGTGCCCGCGATGTCCGTCACCGTGTAGTGCTGCATTTCCTCGATCGCCGTCACGTACGGCCGGATCGCGCTGAAGAAGGCCGGGAAGTGCTCGCCCTTGCGGAAGCCGTTGAGGTGGGCGTCGACCGAGGTCCAGCGGATGCGGAGGATGTAGCGCTCCTTCTCCTCCTCGCAGCGTGCCAGCTCGTAGTCGATGCACTCGGGCGAGGCGGCCAGGGCCTCGGCCGCCCGGGTGTACGCGTCCTCGAACGCCTGCTGGTCGTCCAATGCGATCCGGTAGCGGATGTATTCGACGGTGGTCGTCATGGTGCGTGCCTCTCCCTGGATGGTGGTCGTGGCCAGCCTTACGGGATCATGCGTGCCCGTGGGGGGATTGCGCTATTCGGACTCGGACTTCCTGGAGTCCGTGCCCTCCGACACGTCCGGGCCCTGCGCGCGGACCTGGTGGACCTTGTCCAGGGAGTCGCGCAGCTCCGTCAGCCAGGTGTCGGTGTTGCGGCCCACCAGGCGGACGCACCAGGCGAGGGCGTCGGCCCGGCTGCGGGCCACGCCGCCGGCGACCAGGGTGTCGAGGACCTGGCGTTCGGACTGGCGGAGGCGGGTCATGACCGGGACGGCGAGGTGGGTGAAGAGCGTGGTCTCCTCGCCCACCCGCACGCCCCAGGCGACCTTGCGGCGGTAGAGCTCCTCGGCCTCGCGGGCGACCTCGATGCGCTGTTCGCGGGTGCGTTCGCGGAACTCCTTGACCGACTCGGTCGCCGGGACGGTGCCGACGACCGTGATCTCCTCGCGGTCGGCCGTGACCGAGACGAGGGACTCGTAGACGTCCACCGGCAGACGCTCGGCGAACCACACGCGGAGCTGTTCGCTCTGTTCGGCTGTAATCATGTAATTAACGTTGCATCCGGTGGATGCTTGATCGCAAGCGTTTCACGCTTCCGGATGTCGCAGCGTTCTCAGCCCATCGAGCGGTAGCGGTGGATCAGGGAGACCGCCATCGCGCCCTCGCCGACGCCGGACGCGACCCGCTTCACCGAGTGCGCCCGCACGTCGCCCGCCGCGAAGACACCCGGCACACTGGTCTCCAGCGGGTACGGAGCCCGCTCCAGGCTCCACTCGGCCGGGAGCTCGCCGCCGTTCGCGATCAGGTCCGAACCGGTGAGGACGAAGCCGTACTCGTCCCGCTCGACGACACCCGAGAGCCAGTCGGTGTGCGGACGGGCGCCGATGAACGTGAACATGAAACGGGCCGGGATCTCCGTGTCCTCGCCCGTCTCCCCGTCGTGGAGGGTCAGCCGTTCCAGGTGCTCGTCGCCGTCCAGCCGCACCACCGTCGTACGGACCCGCACCTCGATGTTCGGGGTGCGGTCGATCTCGTCGATCAGGTAGCGGGACATGCTCGCGTCCAGCGAGGCCGCGCGGACCAGGATCGTCACGCGGGCGGCGTACTTGGCGAAGTGCACCGCGGCCTGCCCGGCGGAGTTGGCGCCGCCCACGATGAACACGTGCTGCGAGATGCACGCCGAGCTCTCGGTGGTGGCCGCGCCGTAGTAGAGACCGGCTCCCTCGAAGCGGTCCGCACCGGGGGCGTCGAGGCGGTTGTACGAGACCCCGGTGGCGAGGAGGACCGTCTCGGCGGAGATCTCCGTGCCGTCGGCCAGGGTGAGGATCTTCGCAGGGTCGTCCCGGGTCAGCGAGACCACCTCCACCGGGTGCAGGATCTCGGCGCCGAACCGGGAGGCCTGGATGGTGGCCCGGCGGGTCAGGTCGCCGCCCGAGAGGCCCGAGGGGAAGCCGAGGTAGTTCTCGATCAGGCTGGAGGTGCCGGCCTGGCCGCCCGGGGCGCGGGAGTCCAGCATGAGGGTCGAGAGGCCCTCGGAAGCCGAGTACACCCCGGCCGCGAGGCCCGCGGGTCCCGCGCCGACGATGACGCACTCGTAGTGCGGGCGGGAGGCGGTGGTGGCCAGGCCCAGGCGCTGGGCGAGCTCGGTGTCGGTGGGCGCGGAGAGCACCGACCCGTCCGGGAAGCGGACCAGCGGGAGCGCCGCGTCGGCATGGGCGGCGGCGATCACGGTCAGCGCTTCGGGGTCCCGCTCCACGTTGAGGAAGCGGAACGGCTGGCCGTTGCGGGTGAAGAAGTCCCGCACGGCGTGGGTGCCGGGGGAGACCAGGTGGCCGGCGACGATGATCCCGTCGTACGCGGGCCGGTAGGTGGCCAGCCAGTCCGACAGCAGGTCGTCCAGCACGGGGAAGAGCCGCTCGTGCGGCGGGTCCCACGGCTTGAGCAGGTAGTAGTCCAGCCGGACCCGGTTGATGGCGGTGATCGCCGCGTCGGTCTCCGCGTACGCGGTCAGCAGCACGCGGCGGGCGTCCGGGAAGCGGCTGACCGCCTCCAGCAGGAACTCGACACCGGTGACGTCCGGCATCCGCTGGTCCACGAGGAACAGCGCCGGGTCGTGCCCGCGTTCGTCGAGGGAGTCCAGGATCTTCAGGGCGTCGGCGGCCGACGAGGCGCCGAGCACCCGGTACCGGTCGCCGTAGGCGCTGCGCAGGTCGCGGCGGACGGCGCGGAGCACCTGCGGATCGTCGTCCACGGCCAGGATGACGGGCTTCTTGTTCTCCACGTGCTCGGCGGCGGCCGCCACGGTGGCCGCGCTCTCCGGGGCCGCGCTCACGCCGGGTCCAGCATCAGCTTGTCGGCGTAGCACCAGGCCCAGTCCTCGCCGGGCTCGTGCGAGGCCGCGATGGGGTGCTCGGTGGTGCGGTAGTGGCGGGTGGCGTGACGGTTCTTGGAGGAGTCGCAGCATCCGACGTGCCCGCAGCTGAGGCACATCCGCAGGTGCACCCAGCTGTCGCCGGCGATGAGGCACTCCTCGCAGCCCTCGGTTCCGGGCTTCACCGGACGTATCCGATCGATGTGTGTGCACAACAGGTCCATCGTCATCGTCCCCGTCCCTCTCCTCGTGCTCACTCGTCCACACAGTGCGTGCGCCCGTGATTCACGACGCGTCCAGACCATAGGGCGCGGCTCTGGTAATGGTTCAGTGATTCGGCCGAAGTCAGGTAGTCCTGAAGCTACTTCATGACGTCGGCGGGCGACTTCCTGAAGTGACCCCATGAGGTGGCCCGCTACCTCACGAAGTCGCACACCGGCGCTTTGACGAAGGCTCTGGGCACGGCCAGTGTGGGGGACGCCAACGACAACAGGCGGCGCCTGGAGGAATACGTGAGCAGAAAGATTCTGGTCATTGTCTCCGAACACGGTTACTGGGCCGAAGAACTGATAGGGCCCGTATCCAAGTTCGATGAGCGGGGCTACGAGGTCATATTCGCCACGCCGACCGGAAAGCGTGCACACGCTCTTCCGCCGAGCCTCGACGCGAACTACATCGATCCTCCACTGGGACGCTCGGTCACCACCGCGGAGAACGCCCGGCTGGGGCGGGAGTTCGAGCAGTCGAGCCGGCTGGACTCGCCGCTCGACATCGAGGCGTGGGTCCCGGAGCGCCCGTACACCAGCGACGAGGGCTATCTGCGGAAGCTGGAGCAGTACCACCGCGATCTGGACAAGCTCGACGCCGACATCGCCGGCTACGACGCGATCCTCATCGTCGGCGGCAGCGGCCCGATCGCCGACCTCGCCAACAACGAGCGCGTGCACGCCCTGATCCTGGCCTTCCAGAAGGCCGGCAAGATCGTGGCCGCGGAGTGCTACGGGGTCGCCTGCCTGGCCTTCGCCCGGGACTGGAGCGACCGCAAGAGCATCATCTGGGGCAAGCACGTGACCGGCCACTGCAAGGAGTACGACTACAAGGACGGCACCGGATTCCTCGGTACCGACTTCAACATGGGGCCGCCGCCGTATCCGCTGGAATACATCCTGCGCGACGCGACGGGCCCGCGCGGGGCGTACCACGGGAATTTCGGCAAGCCGGTCTCGGTCATCGTCGACTTCCCGTTCGTGACCGGACGTTCCACCCCTGACTCGTACCTCACGGGACAGAAGATCGTGGAAGTCCTGGAGGACGGTCTCACCCGTTACGGCTGGTAATTCCGGCAACTCGTGGGAATGAGGGGGAGTTCGATGAACACCGGAGCCACTCCCGGACGGGAAAGGCTGATCGAGCAGTTCAAGGCCGACGGCCTGAATGTGATGTTCGGAAATCCTGGGACGGTGGAACAGGGATTCCTCGACGCGGTGGACGCGGCCGAGGACTTCCAGTACGTCCTCGCCCTCCAGGAGACCGTGGCCGCCGGTATCGCCGACGGATACGCCCGGTCGACCGGCGGCGCGGCGCTCCTTCAGCTGCACTCCGGGGTGGGGCTGGGCAACGGCATCGGCATGCTCTACCAGTCGCTGCGCGGCCACACCCCGCTCGTCGTGGTCGCCGGTGACGCCGGGGTGCGCTACGACGCCATGGACGCCCAGATGGCTTCCGACCTGGTGGCTATGGCCAAGCCGGTGACGAAGTACGCGACCCGCGTCACCGACCGGTACTCCGTGCTCCGCACCATCCGGCGGGCCGTGAAGATCGCGCTCACCCCGCCCCGCGGGCCCGTGTTCGTGGCGCTGCCGATGGACGTGCTGGACGAGCTCAACTCCGAGCCCGTCCTGCCCTCCACGGTGCCGCTCACGGACGTGGCGCCCTCGCCGGCCTCGGTGGGTCGGGCGGCCGATCTGCTCGCCTCCGCCGAGCGTCCGGTCGTCCTGATCGGGGACGGGGTCTCGCTCTCCGGGGCGCAGAACGAACTGGCCGCCGTCGCCGAGCTGCTCGGCGCGGACGTGTACGAGGTCGACTCCTCCGAGGTCAACATCGCGGCCTCGCACCCGCTGCGGCGGGGCCAGACGGGCCACATGTTCGGCCCGCACAGCAAGGAGCTCGTCGG
Source organism: Streptomyces sp. NPDC048269 (assembly GCF_040652395.1). NCBI lineage: Bacteria > Bacillati > Actinomycetota > Actinomycetes > Kitasatosporales > Streptomycetaceae > Streptomyces > Streptomyces sp. NPDC048269. The sequence continues at coordinate 71,522 of NZ_JBEZLW010000027.1, read as the reverse complement.
GGACGCCGACGGGGTGCTGATCGTCGGCACCTATGTCTTCCCGGAGGTGTTCCCCGAGCTGGAGAGCCCCTTCCGGGAGGGCGCGAAGGTCGTGCACATCGACCTCAACGCGTACGAGATCGCCAAGAACCACCCGGTGGACCTGGGCCTCGCCGCGGATCCCAAGCAGGCGCTGCGCGCGCTGGCCGGCGTACTGGAGCACCGGCTGACCCCGCAGCGGCGGGCGGCCGCCGCCGCCAGGCTCGACGCACGGACCCGGGAGCGGGCCCGCGACGCGCGGGCGCAGGCGCGGACCGACGACGGTACGCCGATGGCGGTCTTCCTGCGGACCCTGGCCGAACGCACCGGCGGGGACCTGATCGTCTTCGACGAGGCGCTGACCACCTCCCCGCTGGTCACGAAGTACCTGCCGGCGGAGCGCCCGGGCGACTACCACCTCACCCGGGGCGGTTCGCTGGGCGTGGGCTTCCCGGGCGCGGTCGGCGCCAAGCTCGCCCGCCCGGACCGGCTCGTCGTCGGCTTCGCGGGCGACGGCGGGTCGATGTACACGTACCAGGCGCTGTGGACGGCGGCCCGGCACGGCATCGACGCCAAGTTCGTGGTCTGCAACAACCGCAAGTACCGGCTGCTGGACGACAACATCACCCAGTACTGGCGGGAGCGGGACATCCCCGAGCACGGGTTCCCGGGCTCCTTCGACCTCTCCCACCCCGAGATCGACTTCGCCGGGCTGGCGCGGTCGCTCGGCGCCGGCGGGATGCGGGTGGAGAAGCCGGACGAGGCGGCCGCCGCCGTGAGCCGGATGCTGGCCCACCCCGGTCCGTTCCTCGTCGACATCCAGATCTGACCAGAGCAGTCACGCAGCACAGAACAGGAGGAGACCGCATGCCCGCCGAGCGGCAGTTGACCGAGGACGCGATCCGCAGTTTCGCCGAGGACTGGTACGTGGCGCTGGACCGGCACGTGGGGCTGGCCGAGGTGCTCGCCCTGATCACCGAGGACCTGGAGTTCAAGGTCCCCGAGGACACGTTCCTCGGCCACCAGGGCTTCGGCCGCTGGTACGAGGCCGTCACCAACCGGTTCTTCGACGAGGTGCACACGGTCACGAAGGTGGAGCCCGTCATCGAGGGTGACCGGGCGATCGTCCGGGTGCTCGTCAACTGGCAGGCCAAGGTATGGGACCCGCCGGCGGCGCGCAGCCAGTGGCTCGGGTTCGACGCCGACCAGACCTGGACCGTGGTCGCCGGTCCCGACGGACCGCTGATCAAGCAGTACACCGTCAACGACCTGGCGCCGATGCCCGGTTCCGGCTCCCTCTGACCGCCGGCGAAGGAGAGGCCACGATGACCGAAGTGACAGGGGAGCGGGTGCGGGCGGCCTATGCCGCCCTCGGCTCCGGCGACCGGGCGCGCATCCTGGAGTACTACTCCGAGGACCTGCGCTGGCTGGTACCGGGCAACCACCCCCTCGCCGGCTGGTACGAGAGCCTGGACGCCTTCCTGGAGCTGATGGGGCAGACCCACAAGCTCACGGGCGGCACCTTCCGGATGGACCTGGAAGCGGTGCTCGTCGGCGAGGACTGTTCCGCCGACGTGTGCCGCAACGTCGCCCTGCGGGACGGCGCGGCCCAGGACAGCCGGTCCCCGTACGAGCGGATGGACTACCCGGTCTTCCACTTCATGCGGTGGAGGGACGGCCGGATCGTCGAGGGCCGCGACGGGCTCTTCGGCGACTCGGCCTCCGCCTTCAGCCAGTTCTGGGCGCCGTTCGCGCCGGACGGAACCCGCAGGGACCGATAGGGGGATGAGGGACGCCATGGATGCGCGAGAGATCCTGACGAAGTACTACGAGTACGCCAACGCCGGGGACTGGGACCGCTGGTGCGACCTGTTCGCCGACGACCAGGTCATGGACGAGCAGCTCGCCGGCCACATCGAGGGCCTCGAACTGCTGCGCTCGATGATGAAGGGCATGGGCACCATGTACCGGGTCTTCCGGAACGAGCCCGTGCACTTCCTCGTCGACAATGACGGGCAGAAGGCCGCCGCCGTATCCCACCTGACCGCGGTCAGCGCCTCGGGCGAGTCCATCGAGGCCGAGGTCATGAACTTCTTCCGGATCGTGGACGGAAAGATCGCCTACATGGCGAACTACCACGACACCGTCCCCTTCCAGGTGCTGGGCCAGGGCTGAGGGGGACCCATGAGCGTGGAAGAGTACGACTACATCGTCGTGGGATCCGGTACCGCGGGAAGTGTCCTCGCCAGCCGCCTCTCCGAGGACCCGGACGCCACCGTCCTCGTGCTGGAGGCGGGCGGCTCCCGGATCCCGCCCGAGGTGGACGACCCGTCCTCCTGGTACAAGCTGCTCGGCGGGCCCGTGGACTGGGGCTACACCAGCACCCCGCAGCCCGGCCTGGGCGGCCGCCGCACCTACGAACCGCGCGGCAAGGCCCCCGGTGGCAGCAGCAACCTCTACATCATGATGCACATCCGGGGCCACGCCTCGGACTTCGACAACTGGGCCTACCAGGGCGCGGCCGGCTGGGCGTACGAGGACGTGCTCCCGTACTTCGCCCTCCTGGAGGGCCAGGAGGACGCCACCGCCGCCACCACCGGCACCCGCGGCCCCCAGCGCATCACCAACGCCGGGCAGCACGGCCCCAACCCGGTCTCCCGCGCCTTCATCGACGCGGCCGTCGAGCTGGGGCACCAGGAGATCGCCGACTTCAACACCGACGGTCCCCGGCGCGGCCTCTTCGGCACCGGCTGGCACCACATCGACGTGGCCGACGGCCGCCGCCAGGGCGCCCTCGCCTCGTACCTGGAGCCCGCGCTCGACCGCTCCAACCTGACCCTGCGCACCAGCGCGCAGAGCACCCGGCTGCTCTTCGACGGGGACACCTGCACGGGCGTCGAGTACGTCCAGCTCCAGGCTCCCGCCGAGTTCCCGGGCCGGACGGTCGCGGACGGCCACAGCACCACCGCCGGGCCCGGGCTGCACACCGTACGGGCCCGCCGGGAGGTGATCGTGGCCGCCGGGGCGATCGAGTCCCCCAAGCTGCTGCTGCTCTCCGGCATCGGGCACCCGCACCAGCTGCGCGAACACGGCATCGAGGTCACCGCGGCCCTGCCCGGGGTCGGCGAGAACTTCCACAACCACGTCCTGACCGGGCTGATGGCCGAGGTCACCCAGGAGCTCCCGCCGCCGGCGCAGAACCTGTCGGAGAGCGCTCTGTTCCTGTCCTCGCGGCCGGGGCTGCCCGCGCCGGACCTGCAGATCGCCTTCGTCCACGTGCCCTTCGACGTGATCGTCGGCCAGGACCACCCGAACACGGTGTCCATCCTGCCCGGCGTCGTACGGCCCGTCTCGCGCGGCTGGATCAAGCTCGCCAGCGCCGACCCGCTGGCCCACCCGCTGATCAACCCGAACTACCTGGGCGACCGGTGGGACCTGGAGCGAATGGTGCAGGGCGTCAAGACCGCCCGGGACATCTTCGCGACCTCCGCCTTCTCACCCTGGTACAAGCAGGAGCTCCAGCCCGGGCCGGGCGCCGTTTCCGACGACGACCTGCGCACCTTCGTGAAGCAGAAGTCGGAGAGCTACCACCATCAGGCCGGCTCCTGCCGCATGGGCATCGGCGACCTCTCCGTCGTCGACCCCGAGCTGCGGGTGCACGGCGTACGGAACCTGCGCGTCGTCGACGCGAGCGTGATGCCCGCGGTCCCGTCGGGCAACTGCCACACCGCCATCGCGATGATCGCCGAACGCGCGGCGGACTTCCTGAAGGGGGCGTCCCGTGCCTGACGCCGTACTGCGCGAGGGCGCGCTGAGCGGGACCCGGATCGCGGTCCTGGTCGAGAGCGACTTCTACGAGCCGGAGATCTTCTACTACCAGCACCGGTTCGCGGAGGAGGGCGCCGAGGTCGACTTCCTGACCCGGCTGTGGGGCAACGACTCCATCACCTTCTCCGGCCACGAGTACCGGGCGCCCTTCACCGCCACCCAGTCCCTGGAGGGGCTGAGCGACGACGAGCTGCGCCGGTACGCGGCGGTCATCGTGCCCTCGGGCATGGTGGCCGACCGACTGCGCTACACCGAGGACGTGGACCGGCTGGCCCCGGCGACCGAGCTGCTGCGGCGGGCCTTCGAGGAGCCGACGGTCCTGAAGGGGATCATCTGCCACGGCATGTGGCTGGCCTCCTCGATCCCCGGCAAGATCCGCGGCCGCAAGGTGGTCTGCCACAACAACCTCATCGGCGACGTCCGCAACATGGGCGGCGAGTACGTCGACGAGGACGTGGTCGTCGACGGCGACCTGGTCACCGGCCGCACCGGCGCCCACCACCACCTCTTCGCCCGCCGGATCATCGAGCTGATCGCGGCCGGGCGGGGCCGGGGGGCGGCCTGATGGCCGGGCTGACCTGGTCGCACGTGGGCCTGAACTGCGCGGACCAGAAGACCACCGAGGAGTTCTACACCCGGTACTTCGGCTTCACCCGGGCCCGGGTGGTCGACCTGGGGGAGGCCCAGATCGTGTTCCTGCGCAAGGGGGACGCGTACCTGGAGCTCTTCGCGGCCGGCGCCGAACCGGCTCGGCCGGCGCACGACGACGGGCCGCAGGCCCCGGGGCGGATGCGCCACCTGGCCTTCCAGACCGACAGCGTGGACGCGTTCCTGGCGGAGCTGGGCGACGCGGCCGAAGTGACCCTGGGGCCGCTGGACTTCGACGACTTCATCTGCGGCTGGCGGACCGTGTGGGTCCGCGACCCCGACGGAGTGATCGTCGAGATCAGCCAGGGGTACGAGGACGACGGCACAAAGGGCGGCACCCAGGGCGGCACTCAGCGCAGCACTGCCGACCGCACTCACGACCGTACGCACGAGGGCTCTCACGACAAGGACGGTGCATGACATGGCGGATGCCGTGAGCTTCTCCTTCTCCGACACCATCGCCGGATACGTCACCCGCTTCGACTCCGGCTCGCGCGTGCTGGGTCTGAAGACCTCCGACGGGCGTGCCTTCGACGTCTCGCTCGCCGGTGACCCCAGCGCCGAGCTGGTCCGCAACCTGGACGAGCCCTACATCGACGCCTCCGGCCACATCGACGAGATGCTGTCGCCGGGCCGGTTCCTCTTCGTCTACGGAATCCACTACCCGGAGCACGGCGGGCGTTTCGACGCCAAGCGCCTGGTGTTCCTGGGCCGCGGAGCCGAGGACTACCGCTTCGAGGAGCCCAGCTGGTGGATCAAGCAGATCGAGTCGCTGGCCGACTTCTACAAGCGGGCGCAGTTCGGCGACGGGCCGGTGGACTTCACCGAGTACCGCACCGAGATCCGGCTCGGCGGTGACAAGACAGCGAGCCACGTCCAGGAGACCGACACGATCTCCCGCCTGGTCTACGGCATGGCCTCGGCCTACCTGCTGACCGGCAAGGACGAGTACCTGGAGGTCGCCGAGCGCGGCACCGAGTACCTGCGCAAGCACATGAGGGTCGTGGACAGCGAGGAGGACGTGGTCTTCTGGTACCACGGCATCAGCGTCGACGGGGACAGCGAGCGCAAGCTGTTCACCTCGGAGTTCTCCGACGACTACGACGCGATCCCGATGTACGAGCAGATTTACGCGCTGGCCGGCCCGATCCAGACGTACCGGGTGACCGGTGACATCCGGATCAAGAACGACGCGGACGCCACCATCCGGCTGTTCGACAAGTTCTTCTTCGACCCGGAGCAGGGCGGTTACTACTCGCACATCGACCCGATCCTCTTCAGCGCCGACCACGAGTCCCTCGGCGAGAACGCCGAGCGCAAGAACTGGAACTCGGTCGGCGACCACGCGCCCGCGTACCTGATCAACCTGTACCTGGCGACCGGCGACCAGAAGTACGCCGACTTCCTCGAGTACACCTTCGACACGATCGCGGACAAGTTCCCGGACTACAAGAACAGCCCCTTCGTCCAGGAGCGCTTCAACCGGGACTGGTCGCACGACACCCAGCACAGCTGGCAGCAGAACCGCGCGGTGGTCGGCCACAACCTGAAGATCGCCTGGAACCTGATGCGGATGAACTCGCTGAAGGCCAAGCCGGCCTACGAGGAGCTCGCCAAGAAGATCGGCGAGATCATGCCGGCGGTCGGCAGCGACGTGCAGCGCGGTGGCTGGTACGACGTCGTGGAGCGGATCAAGTCCGGGGACGAGGAGACGTATCGTTTCGCCTGGCACGACCGCAAGGCCTGGTGGCAGCAGGAGCAGGCGATCCTCGCCTACCTCATCCTGAACGGCACGGTCGGAGGCGAGGCGAACCTGCGCGAGGCAAGGCAGGCGCAGGCCTTCTACAACACCTTCTTCCTCGATCACGACGAGGGCGCCGTCTACTTCAACGTGCTCGCCAGCGGTACGCCGTACCTGCTCGGCACGGAGCGGCTCAAGGGCAGCCACTCGATGTCCATGTACCACTCGGCGGAGCTCTGCTACCTCTCCGCCGTTTACAACAACCTCCTGATCAACGGCCGGGAGATGGACTTCCACTTCCAGCCCGACCCGACCAACCTGCCCGACCGCGTCCTGCGCGTCTCGCCCGACCTGCTCCCGGCCGGCTCGGTGCGGATCGCGTCCGTCGAGATCGACGAGAAGCCCTACACGGACTTCGACGCGGACGCCCTCACCGTACGGCTGCCCGACGTCCAGGGGCGGGTGAAGGTCAAGGTCCGGCTGCGTCCAGTGGCCAAGAAGTAGCGCTCAACGGGGGGCGCCCCAACCAGAGGGGAAAGCAATGACTCTCAACGTCAAGGAACGCCGGAACAAGACGGGCACCGTGCTCGTCGCCACCGGTGAGATCAACAGCGAGACATCCGGCTCGCTGCTCCAGGCGCTGCTGCCGCTCGTGCGCGAGGGCAAGCCGCTGAAGATCGACCTCACCGCGGTCACCTACGTCTCCAGCGCGGGCCTGCGCACCCTGCTCGTGGTCTACCGCGAGGCCCAGCACGCCGGCGTCGCCGTCACCCTCTACGGGGTGAGCGAGGAAGTCCGGTTCGTCATGTCGGCCACCGGGTTCCTCGACTTCTTCGAGACCGGCGAGGCGGCGGCCGCGGCCGCCAAGGCCAAGGCCAAGGCCGCGCGATGAGCGAGGCACAGGCCGAGCAGGTCCTGCGCGTCGACGCGTACCCGACCCACGAGGTGGGCGGGTACCGCGTCCGCGCCGGCAAACCGTTCCCCTTCGGGGCCAATGTGGTCCCCGGCGGGGTCAGCTTCTCCGTCTTCTCCGACCAGGCCACCTCCATGACCCTGGTCATCTACAAGCGCGGAGAGCCCGAGCCGATGGCCGAGCTGGAGTTCCCCGAGGAATTCCGCACCGGCAGCGTCTTCGCCATGACGGTCTTCGGCCTCGACCACGAGAACATCGAGTACGGGTACCGGGCCGACGGCCCCTACGACCCGGTCACCGGCCACCGCTTCGACGCCCGGCAGGTGCTCTCCGATCCGTACGCCCGGCTGATCGCCGGCCGCGACGTGTGGGGCGTGGAGCCGGACCGCAGCCGCGGCTACCAGTACCGCTCCCGGGTCTGCCTCCAGGACTTCGACTGGGGCGACGACACCCCGCTGGGCATCCCCGCCGAGGACCTCGTCGTCTACGAGACCCACGTGCGCGGCTTCACCCGGCACCCCTCCTCGGGCGTCACCGCCCCCGGCACCTTCGCGGGGCTGCGCGAGAAGATCCCGTACCTCAAGGAACTCGGGGTGAACTGCATCGAGCTGCTCCCCGTCTTCGAGTTCGACGAGAGCGACAACCCGCGCTCCAACCCGGAGACCGGCGAGAAGCTCTTCGACTACTGGGGCTACAACACCGTCTCGTTCTTCGCGCCGAAGGCCGGCTACGCGGCCACCGGACGATACGGGATGCAGGGCGACGAGTTCCGCACCCTGATCAAGGACCTGCACGCGGCCGGCATCGAGGTCATCCTCGACGTCGTCTTCAACCACACCGCCGAGGGCAACGAGCAGGGCCCGACGATCTCCTTCAAGGGGCTCGACAACGCCACGTACTACATGCTCACGCCCGAGGGGTACTACTTCAACTTCAGCGGCACGGGCAACACCGTCAACTGCAACCACCCCGTCGTGCGCAACTACGTACTCGACTGCCTGCGCCACTGGGTCGCCGACTACCACATCGACGGCTTCCGCTTCGACCTCGCGGCCATCCTCGGCCGGGCCCTGGACGGCACGCCGCTGCCCAACCCGCCGCTGCTGGAACTGCTCGCCTACGACCCGGTGCTGCGGCACACCAAGCTCATCGCCGAGGCCTGGGACGCGGGCGGCCTCTACGAGGTCGGCAACTTCCCGGCGTACGGCCGCTGGGCGGAGTGGAACGGGAAGTACCGCGACACCGTGCGCAGCTTCCTCAAGGGCGACCCCGGGGTGACCGGCGAACTGGCCACCCGCATCGCCGGCTCGCCCGACCTGTACGCCACCCGCGGCACCGCCGCCTCGGTCAACTTCCTGACCGCGCACGACGGTTTCACCCTCGCCGACCTGGTCTCCTACAACGACAAGCGCAACGAGGCCAACGGCGAGAACAACAACGACGGCGCCAACGACAACAACAGCTGGAACTGCGGCGCCGAGGGGCCCACCGACGATCCCGAGGTCAATCTGCTCCGGACCCGGCAGATGAAGAACGCCCTCGCCATCCTCTTCACCAGTCAGGGCATCCCGATGCTGCTGGCCGGCGACGAGGTCGCGCGGAGCCAGCAGGGCAACAACAACACGTACTGCCAGGACAACGAGCTCTCCTGGTTCGACTGGGACCAGGTCGACGACAACACCGAACTGCTCCGGTTCACGCGCGAGATGATCGCCTTCCGCAAGCGCCACCGCGAGCTGCGCTCCACCGCCCACCCCACCGGACAGGTACGCGAGAACCTGGGCCTGCCGGACATCAGCTGGCACGGGGAGCGGGCCTGGCAGCCCGACTGGTCGGCCGAGAGCCGGCTGCTGGCGGTGGCCCGTTGCGGCACCGGCGACGACGACGTGGTGTACGTGGCCATGAACTCGCACTGGGAGTCGCACGACCTGGAACTGCCCGCGCTGCCCGGCGGGCGGAGCTGGCACCTGTTCGCCGACACGGGGGCCGAGGCGCCGCACGACATCCGCACCCCGGGCACCGAGCAGGAACTGGACAACGCCGGGAAGTACCTGATCGGCCCGCGGTCGGTCGTGATCCTGGTGGGCCGCACCAATGATCCCGAGATGCTGTGACCGAAGGAGACCTGACATGCCGCTTTCCGTGTCCCTGAGCATCGAGGGCGACACCACCGTGATCGAACTGACGGGCGAACTGGACGCCAAGACCGCACCGGACTTCCACCAGACCATCGAGAAGGCCGCCGGACACGGCACCAGCACCGTCGAGATCAGGATGGCCGGCGTCGGCTACATGGCCAGCGCCGGACTGCGCTCCCTGGTCTTCGCCCAGCAGAAGGTCGCGAACAACGTCACCATCAAGGTGGTCGGTGCCATCGAGCCCGTGTCCCGGACCATCCGGACGGCAGGGCTCGACCGGAGCATCGTCCTCTCCGATGAGTGACCGCCGTGAGTGACATGGTCGAACTGGCGAGGACGCCCGTCGTACTGGAGGTGCCCGCGACGGTCGGGGCACTGGGCGAGATCGCCTCGTTCGTCCTGCGGCTGGCCGGACGGGCGGGCCTGGACAAGGGCGCCGCCTACCGGCTCCGGCTGGCCGTGGACGAGCTGGCCACGAACATCGTGATGCACGGGTACCGGGGCGGCGACGGACGGATCACCGTCCGCGGCCGCTCCGGCCCGGGCGGGGTGCAGATCACCATCGAAGACGCCGCACCCGCCTTCGACCCCGTCGAAGGCCGCCTTCCGCCCGCCCCCGGGGTCGCCCCCGAGGAACGGCGGATCGGCGGCCTCGGCATCCACCTGGCGCTGACCAGCGTGGACGAGTTCAGCTACGCGCACAGGGACGGCCGCAACATCAGCACGCTGACAGTGAAGGCTGAGGGGACGGACCCATGCCCTCCACGACCGTGATCATCCTCGACGAGTACCCGCCCCCGCCGCCCGAGCTGCTGACGGCGCTGCGGACCATGGACGCGCAACTCGTCACCCGTACGCTTACGGAGCTCCGGGAAGGCCCGCAGGAACTGCTGCCCGTCGCGGACGTGCTGCTCGCCCCGGCCGAGTCGGACGGGGAGTCCGTACGGCTGGCCGTACGCCGGCTGCGCCGCTGGGCCGGGGCCCCCATCGTGGTCGTCTGGACGGTGACCGAGTTCGCCGCCCTGGAGGAACACGTCCGGATCGGGCACGACTACCTCGTCCCGCCCTTCCTGCCCGCCCTCGTCGGGGCCCGGCTGCACAGCTGCTCGGAGCGCGCCGGACTCGGCCGCACCCTGCGCGAAGCCGACGCCCGCGCCGAACTCATGGGCTACGAGAAGGAGCTGGAGATCGGCCGCGAGATCCAGGCCGGGTTCCTGCCCGAATCGATGCCCGTCCCGGAGGGCTGGGAGATCGACGTCCGGTTCCGGCCGGCCCGGCAGGTCGCCGGGGACTTCTACGACGTCTTCGAGATATCCCGCGGCCGACGGCTCGCGTTCGTCGTCGCCGACGTCTGCGACAAGGGGGTCGGGGCGGCGCTCTTCATGGCGCTCATCCGCTCGCTGCTGCGGCACACCGCGGAGAACAGCGGCCTCCAGCACCTGGTCGCCGCCGGACGCGCGGGTGGCAGCCGGCGGATCCCGGTGGTCGGTGCCACTCCGCTGCTCAACGCGGTCACCGCCACCAACGGCTACCTCACCCGCAACCACCTGCGGCAGGGCTACTTCGCCACCCTGTTCTTCGGCGTGCTCGACCCGCTGACCGGCAGTCTCGTCTACATCAACGGCGGCCACAACCCGCCGCTGCTGCTGCGCGCCGACGGCAGCGGACCCCTCCCGCTGGACGTCACCGGCCCGGCCGTCGGGGTCCTGCCCGACTGCGTGTACACGCTCGGCTACGCCCAGCTGGACCACGGCGACACGCTCTTCGCCTTTACGGACGGCGTCCCCGAGGCCCGCTGTCCCAACGGCAGCTTCCTCGGTGACGAACGGATGCTGGAACTGCTCACCGGTGCGCCTGTGAGCGGCAAGGACGTGGTCGACCGGATGGACCTGGCGGTGCGCGAGCACACCGGCACCGCCGAACAGCACGACGACGTCACCATGCTGGCCCTGCACCGGCCACGCGCGGCGCGGGGGCCGCACGCGGACCGTACGGCGGTGGCCTGATGACCCGCACCATCGTCGTGCACTCGCACCGCGGTGGCACTGGCAAGTCCTCGGTACTGGCGAACCTCGCGCTGCTGATCGCGGCCGAGGGGCGCCGGGTGGGAGTGGTGGACACCGACATCCAGTCACCCACCCTGGACCTGCTGTTCCGGCTCGGACCCGGCGCTTCCCTGGCCGACTACCTGCTCGGCCGCTGCGAGATCGAGGCCGCGGCCCAGCAGGTGGGCGCGCCCGGACTGTACGTCGTACCGGCCCGTACCGGCACCGCGGCCCTGCGCGAGCTCATGACCAGCGGCTATGACGTGGGCATGCTCCCGGAGGGGTTCGACAGGCTGGCCGGGCACTACGCCCTCGACGTGCTGCTGCTCGACACCCACGCCGGGCTGAACAACGAGTCGGTCACCGCCATGGCGAGCGCCGACGTGCTGATGATCATGGCTCGGGCCGACCGGATCGACCTCTCCGGGGTCGAGGAGACCATCGCGCTCGCCGGGCGCCTTGCCTGCCGGCGGACCGTGGTGCTGAGCATGGCCCCCGAGGGCATCGACCGGGAACAGGCCCGGCGGCGCACGGAGGAGGTCTACTGCGCACCCCTGGCCGGAATCCTTCCGTACTCGCCGGAAATGGCGTCTCTGTACGGAGAGCGCATATTCGCAGAAGCCCATCCCGACCACCCTCTGGTCGGTGAATTCCGCACCATCATCTCGGCGTTGGACGCACGTGACGAAGTATCACGGGCCTGACGCCGTCCCCTTACGCCCCCTGCAGGGGCCGTGTTGAATCGGCAGCGAATCCAGAACAAGGAGAGAATCATGAAGATTCTCGTCGTCATGACGGCCAAGGCCACGCTCCATCTGCTGGACGGCGAACAGCACCCCTCGGGATTCTGGGCCGAGGAATTCGTCGTTCCCTACCAGTTGTTCAAGGCCGCCGGACACGCCGTGGACGTGGCGACGATCGGGGGCCAGGCCCCGACCGTCGACCAGACGAGCATCGATCCCCAGTTCCTCCAGTGGGTCCGCCCGCAGGGCTCGCCGGACGAGGATGCGGCCAACGCCGCCGAGTACGTCCGGGTCATCGAGAACACCCCCCAGCTGCAGGCCCCCCTCGCGCTGGAGTCCCTGACCGAGAAGGACATCGCCGACTACGACGGCGTCTACGTCAGCGGCGGCCACGGCGCGATCGGTGACCTGCCGAAGTCCGACGAACTCGCGCAGATCCTGCGCTGGGTCATCGCCCAGGACAAGCCGCTCGCCACCGTGTGCCACGGCCACACCTCGCTGCTCGCGCTGCGAGACGGCGAGGGCCACTGGCCCTTCGAGGGCTACCGGATGACGGCCTTCTCGCACAGCGAGGAACTCGTCACCAACATGGCCGGGCGGCTCCCGCTGATCCTGGAGGTCGAGCTCACCCGGCTCGGCGCCCGCTACGAGAAGGCCGAAGCGATCTGGGACTCGCACGTCGTCGTGGACCGCAAGCTGACCACCGGCCAGAACCCGTACTCCTCCAAGGCCCTCGCCGAGACCTTCTTAGCGCAGCTCGCGAAGGGCTAGTACCGCCCCCGCATACGACACGGAAGGCAGCCATGACCAAGCGTGAGCTGAGGGGCCAGCCCTTGGCCAATCCCGGGAAGCTGTTCATCGGCGGCAAGTGGGTCTCGGCCCAGGACGGCCGTACCGAACCGGACATCAGCCCGGTCGACGGCCAGGAGATCGTGCCGGTGGCCCAGGCCACCGCAGCCGACGCGGACGCGGCCGTCGCCGCCGCCCGCAAGGCGTACGAGGAAGGTCCGTGGAGCAGACTGTCCGCGCAGGAGCGAGCGCTCAGGCTGAACCGGGTCGGTGAGCTCATCGAGCGCGACCTGGAGGAGATCGCCCTGCTGGAGACCGTGGACATGGGCAAGCCGTTCGCCTTCTCCAGCACCGTCGACGCTCCCATGGCCGCCCAGCTCATGCACTACTACGCCGGTGCGGTGACCCGTGTCGACGGCTCCTCACGGGCGCCCGCCGGCGGGCAGCTGGCCTACACCCTGCGCGAACCGCTGGGCGTGGTCTGCGCGATCACCCCGTTCAACTTCCCGCTGCTGCTGTCGATGACGAAGATCGCACCGGCGCTGGCGGCGGGGAACACGGTCGTCCACAAGCCCTCCCCGGCCACCCCGCTCACCGCCCTGAAGATCGCCGAACTCTTCCAGGAGGCGGAGATCCCGGACGGTGTGCTGAACGTGATCACCGGTCCCGGCGTCGAACTGGGGGAGACCCTCACCGACCACCCGGACATCGACAAGATCGCCTTCACCGGCTCCACCGTGGTCGGCCAGTCCATCATCCGCAAGGCGGCCGGCACCCTGAAGAAGGTGACGATGGAACTCGGCGGCAAGTCCGCCAACATCGTCTTCGCCGACGCCGACCTCGACGCCGCCGAGGAACTCGCCTTCTTCGGCATCTACTACAACAAGGGCGAGATCTGCACCGCCGGCTCCCGCCTGCTCCTGCACCGGCCCATCCACGACGAGATGGTCGAACGCCTGGTCCGCCGGGCCGCCGCCCTCAAGCCGGGCGACCCGCGCGACCCGGACACGCTGTTCGGGCCGCTGGCCCACCGCGGCCAGTTCGACAAGGTCAGCTCGTACATCGAGATCGGCGAGAAGGAAGGCGCGATCCTGCGCACCGGCGGCACCGGCTGGACCCCCGAGGGCGCCTCCAGCCAGGGCCTGTATTTCCTGCCGACCGTCTTCACCGGCGTCGACAACGGGATGCGGATCGCCCAGGAGGAGATCTTCGGACCAGTCCTGTCGATCATCCCCTTCGACACCGAGGAGGACGCCGTGCGCATCGCCAACGACAGCGCGTACGGCCTCGCCGCGGGAGTTCACACCAAGGACCTGCGGCGCGCCCACCGCGTCGCCTCGCAGATCAAGGCGGGCACGGTCTGGGTCAACTGCTACAACCAGTACGACCCCTCCGTCCCCTACGGCGGCTACAAGGCCTCCGGCTACGGCCGTGAGTGCGGGCCCGAGTCGCTGGAGAGCTACACCCAGACCAAGTCGGTCTGGATCGGCATGGACTGACACCGCGGACGACAGCGCTGACCGACAGCGCGGCCCGCGCTCGGAAACCAGCGATCGAGGAGCGTCACATGCGGACAGGCATCATCGGCACCGGGCGGATCGGCACGGTCCTCGCACGGATCCTGGTGGCGGCAGGCCACGAGGTCGTGCTGGCCAACGCCCGGGGCCCGCAGACCCTCGGCCCGCTCGTGGCCGAACTGGGCCCGGCGGCCTCGGCGGCGCACCCCGTCAAGGCCGCCGGGCGGGCCGAACTCCTGGTGCTGATGGTGCCGTTCGCCTCCGTGCGGGGGCTGCTGCCGCCGCACGTCGTACAGGACAAGGTGCTGGTGGACGCCACGAACGCGTTCAGCGGCCCCGGGGACCCCGCCGATCTCGGCGGTCGCGGCTCCAGCGACCTGGTCGCCGAGTGGTATCCCGGCGCGCAGGTCGTGAAATCCCTGAACACCATGCACTTCGAAACTCTCGCAGTCGCCGGCACCGCTGCCGGTGAGCGCCTGGCGCATTTCACGGCGGGCGACGACGGGAAAGCGAAGGAAATCGTCGCGGGAATCATCACGGATCTCGGATTCGCGCCCGTAGACACCGGCCCGCTGCACTCCGGGGGAATTCTCCAGCAGCCCGGCGGGCCCCTCTTCAACCGGCCGCTCACGGAAGCGCAGGCGCTGGCATGGATATCACACTGAACGTGAACGGAAGACCCGAGCAGTTCTCGGCGCAGCCGAACGAACTGCTCGTGGAACGGCTCCGCGACGGCCTCGGACTGACCGGCACCAAAGTCGGCTGCGACACCGGCCAGTGCGGCTCCTGCGTCGTCCAGCTCGACGGCCGGTCGGTCAAGAGCTGCCTGGTCCTCACCGCCGCCGCCGCGGGCTCCGAAGTGGCGACCATCGAGGGCGTCACGACCCCCGGCGGTGAACTGACCGGGCTCCAGGAGGCGCTGCGCCAGGAGCACGGCACCCAGTGCGGGTTCTGCACACCCGGCATGGTCATGGCACTCGGCGAGCTGGTCGACAACACCGCCGGCGGCGAGGCCCCCACCGAGCCCGAGATCCGTGAATGGCTCACCGGCAACCTCTGCCGCTGCACCGGCTACCACAGCGTCGTACGCGGAGTGCAGCGTGCCTGCGCGGCCGCCCGCGCCGAGACGCCCGCGGGAGCCTCCGCCGGATCCGCCGCCGGGTCCTCCGCTGCCGGACAGGAGGCGTGAGGGAGATGACCACAGTGACGGGGGAGACCTCCCTGCCGGGGAACGGCGTTCTCGGGCAGCCGCTGGACAGCCGCGAGGACCCGCAGCTGCTGCGCGGCGAAGCCAAGTACGTCGGGGACATCGACCTGCCCGGCACGGCCCACATGGCCATCCTGGGCAGCCCGGTCGCCCACGCGAAGATCCTCTCCATCCAGACCAAGGCGGCCGAGCAGCTGCCCGGCGTGCTGAAGGTGGCCACCGCCGCCGACTTCACCGACGTCATGCCGCTGCCCTGCATTTGGATACCCGGCGGGGTCGAGAGCCACTTCCCGCCCCACCCGTACGGACTTCCCGGCGCCCGCCCGGTCCTGACCGGCGACACCGTGCGCCACGTCGGCGACCCCATCGCCGTCGTCGTCGCCGAGACCCCGCGCCAGGCCGCCGCGGCGCTGGCCGCCATCGCCGTCGAGTACGAGCCCCTGCCCGTGGTCACCCGGGCCGACGAGGCGCTCGCCGAGGGCGCGCCCCAGCTGCACGAGGCGGTCCCGGGCAACCTGAACGCGTACTGGACCTGCGGCGACAAGGACCGCACCGACGCGGCCATCGCCGAAGCCGAGGTCACCGTCGAGCTCGACCTGGTGAATCAGCGCACCATCAACAGCCCCATCGAGCCGCGCGGAGCGGTCGGCGACTACAACGCCGCGACCGGCGAGTACACGCTCCACGCCTCCACCCAGGGCCCGCACAACCACCGCTTCCTGCTCTCCGCGCTGGTCCTCGGCATCCCCTTCAACAAACTCCGGGTGATCGCCCCGACCGTCGGCGGCAGCTTCGGCACCAAGGGATACCTCTACCCCGACATGGCGCTGGTCCTGCTCCTGTCCAAGGCACTCGGCAGGCCCGTGAAGTGGGTGGACACCCGCACCGGGCTGATGAACTCCACGGTCCAGGGCCGAGACCACCGCCAGCACGTCACCCTCGCCGGCACCCGCGACGGCCGCATCACCGCCGTACGCTGCACCAGTTACGCCAACCTCGGCGCGTACCCCTCGACGATCGGCCCCGGTGTCGCCACCGCCCTGATGGGCCGCTCCATCAGCGGGATGTACGACATCGACGCCGCCTTCTGCGAGGTCTACGCCGCCTTCACCAACACCGTCTCGCTCGGCGCACAGCGCGGCAGCGGGCGCGCCGAGGCCGCCTTCCTCATGGAACGCCTGGTCGACCGGTACGCCTCCGAGATCGGCATGGACCCGGCGGCGGTACGGCGCAAGAACCTGGTGCCGACGGAGAAGTTCCCGTACGACAACGGCCTCGGCTGGACCTACGACTCCGGGAACTACCAGCTGAACTTCGACCGGGCCATCGAGCTGTCCGGCTACGCCGACATGCCGGCCCGCAAGGCCGAGGCCCGCACCCGCGGCAAGCGCCTGGGCGTCGGCCTCGCCACCTACGTCGCGATCTGCGGGGTCGGCCCCTCCACCCGGATGTCCAAGGAGGGCATGCTCGGCGGCACCTGGGAGAGCGCGAACATCCGCGTCCACCCGACCGGCGAGGTCACCGTCACCGTCGGCTCCGCCTCCACCGGCCAGAGCCACGCCACCGTCTTCGCGCAGGTCGCCGCCGAGGAGCTCGGCATCGACCCGGAGCAGGTCCAGGTCTACGAGGGGGACACCCTCAAAGCCCCCTACGGGCAGGGCACCTACGGCTCCCGCTCCTACAGCATGGCCGCGCCCGCCGTCGCGCTCACCGCGCGCAAGATCAAGGCCAAGCTCGTCCGCGCCGGCGCCGTCTTCCTCGGCATCCCCGAGGACAAGGTCGTCTACGCGGGCGGCAAGGTCCACGAAGACGGCAACGAGGAGAACGCCAAGACCTTCGCCGAGCTGGCAATGGCCATGTGGTACGGCTGGGGGCTGCCCCCGGAGATCGAGCCCGCCCTCGACGAGACCACCCATTTCGACCCGCCGGACTTCAACTACCCCTTCGGGACCCACGTCGCGGTCGTCGAGGTGGACGAGCTGACCGGCGAGACCGAGGTCGTCGCCTACACCGCCGTCGACGACGCCGGGAACATCGGCAACCCGAAGGTGGTCCTCGGCCAGATCGAGGGCAGCATCGTGCACGGCCTCGGCCAGGCCCTCATGGAGGCCGCCGAGTACGACGAGAACGGGCTGCTCGTCAGCCGCGACCTGGGCCACTACGCCCTGCCGCGCGCCGCCGACGTGCCGTTCTTCGACCTCGACAAGACCGTCACGCCCACCCCGCACAACCCGCTCGGCGCCAAGGGCGCCGGCGAGATCGCCACCGTTCCGCCCGCCGCGGCCGTCGTCAACGCCGTCGTCGACGCCCTCTCCGACCTGGGCGTCACGCACATCGACATGCCGCTCACCCCCGAGACGGTCTGGCGCCGCCTGAGAGGGGAAGCCCAGTGATCCTCACCGAGTTCGACTACGTCCGGCCCGTCGGCCTCGACGAGGCGCTGACCCTGCTGTCCGGGACGCCCGGCGCCCGGGTGCTGGCCGGAGGGCAGAGCCTGCTGCCCGACCTGCGCGCCGGAGCCGACCGGGCCGGGCTGCTGGTCGACATCCGGCGGCTGGAGGAGCTGCGGGGCATCACGCGCGGCCCGGACGGCGCGGGGCTGCGGATCGGCGCCCTCACCACGCTCGCCGAGCTCTCCGCCGACCCGCTGGTACTCGCCGGGGCACCGGAACTGGCCGCCGCGGCCCGCGCCAACGGCGACCCCCAGGTCCGCAACCTCGGCACCGCGGGCGGCAACCTCGCCGCCGGGGGGCGGGCCACCGACCTGCCGGTCGCCGCCGTCGCCGCCGGCGCCCAGGTCGAACTGGCCGGTCACGGCGGGCGGTCCACCGTGACCGCCGAAGAGTTCGCGGCCGCCGGCCCGCCCGCCGGCACGGTGGTCACCGCCCTGCTGGTGCCCGCCGCCGGACGGGCCGCAGCCTTCGAGAAGACCGCCGACCGGGCCACGCGCTACCCGGTGTGCGCCACCGCCGTACGGATCACCCTCGACGGACCGCGCATCGCCGTCACCGGAGCCACCGCCCGCCCGCTGCGGCTGCGCGGGGTCGAAGACCGGCTGCGCGGGGGCCCGTACACCACGGACGCCGTGCTCGCGGCCTTCCGCGCCGAGCCCCGGGACCTCTTCGTCCCCGGGCGCGGCACCTCGGCCGAGTACCTCGGCCATCTCGCGGGGGTCCTCACCGCCCGCGCGCTGGCAAGGGCCCAGGCCCTCGCCTGACCGCACATCACGGACCCCGCACGGGGTCCATCACGGGGGAGTTGAGCTAGCAGTGGCCGACATGTACAAGACGAGCGGGGGAGTCGGCGTGCACCCAGCCGCACCAGCGGCCGGTGTGCCCAGAGGTTCCGGTTTCTGGGTGGTGGGCGCGGTCCTCGTACTGCTGATGCTCTCCTCCTCCGTGCCCTCCGCCCTCTACGTGCTCTACCAGCAGAAGTGGGACCTGTCCTCCGGCATGATCACGGTGGTCTTCGCCCTGTACGCGGTCACCGTGCTCGCCGGGCTCCTCCTGTTCGGGTCCCTGTCCGACACCCTCGGCCGGCGTCCGGTGCTGGCCGCCGGGCTGCTCCTCGCGATCGTCTCGATGGGGCTGTTCGCCGGGGCCCAGGGGCCGGGGCTGCTGCTCGCCGCCCGCGCCGTACAGGGGCTCGCCGTGGGCCTGGCCACCGGGGCGATGGGCGCGGCCCTGCTGGAACTCGCCCCCGCGTCCCGGCCCGCGCTCGGCGCCCAGGTCAACAGCGCCGGGCCGACCGTGGGGATCGGCCTGGGAGGCATCGGCGCCGGCCTCCTCGTCCAGTACGCGCCCGCGCCGACCGTCCTCAGCTACCTGCTGCTGGTCGGGGCCTTCGCGGTGACCCTGGTCGGCGTGATCCGGATGCGCGAGAGCGCCCCGGGGGCGGGGGGCCGCTTCCGGGTGGTCCCGCACCGGATCCACGTGCCGGCCGGCGCCCGCGGCCGGTTCGCCGTCCTCGTCCTGACCATCGTCGCCGTCTGGTCCGTGGGCGGTTTCTACCTCTCGCTCGGCCCGCACCTGGCCCTCTCGCTCCTGGAGTCCACCAACTACCTCGTCGGCGGAGCGACGGTCGCGCTCCTGGCCGGCGCCGCCACCGCGGCCCAGCTGATGCTGGGCCGCACCGAGGCCCTGCGGACCGCCGTCCTCGGGCTGTGCGGACTGCTCGCCGGGCTGGCCCTGGTCCTGCTCGCGCTGGGTCTCGGCTCGGCCGCGGTGTTCCTCGTGGCCACCGCGGTCCTCGGCAGCGGCTGGGGCGCCGCCTTCCTCGGGTCCTTCCGCGCGCTGAGCGCACTCGCCGACCCGGCGCACCGCGGCGAACTGACCGCCGCCGTCTACGTCTTCGCGTACCTCGCGATGAGCGTCCCGGCGGTGCTCGCCGGGATGCTCACCAACATCCACGGGCTGCACCGCACCTCGGTCGGTTTCATGGCGGCCGTCGCCGGAGTGTGCGCGCTGGCCCTGCTGGTCACCCTGCGGCTGGCCGCCCGCACCCGGGCGGAGGGGAGGACGGCATGAACCCGCTGGAACTGAGGTCCGCGCTGCGCGGTCTGGAGATCTTCGCCGGGATCACCGAGGAGCAGCTGGACTGGCTGGTCTCGGTCTCCGAGCCCCGGGTCCTCGCCGACGGTGAGGTCCTCTTCCGGGACGGCGAGGAGGCGACCGGTTTCCACGTCCTTCTGTCGGGCGGCCTGGTCGTCACCAAGGTCGTCGACGGCCGGGAGGAGGTGCTCACCCGGCACTCCACCGAGGAGGAGAGCGCCGCCGCCGAGGACCACGACGGCAAACCGTCGGCCGCCCACCGGTTCACCGGTGAGCTGCCGCTGCTGACGGAGGGCTCCTACGTGGCCACCGCGGCCGCGAGCGGGCCGTCGACCACCGTCGTGGCCTATGCGAAGCCGGTCTTCTTCGAGATGCTGACCCGCTGCCACGGGGTGGCCGCCGTGCTGATCCCCGTGCTGGCCTGGCGGATCAAGTCCTCCGAGGTGCAGGCCCGCAAGCGGGCCACCGTGGAGGCGCTCGGCACCCTCGCCGCGGGCCTGGCCCACGAGCTGAACAACCCGGCGGCCGCCGTGGCCCGGGCCGCGCAGGAGCTGGCCCCCGCCCTGGACCGGCTCACCCGTACCGCCCAGGCCTGGGGCGCTGCCGCCACCGGCGCGGAGCGCTCCGTACTCGACCGGCTCGCCGACGAGCTGGACAAGCTGCCACCGCCGGAGATCACCGACCCGCTCGCCCAGGCCGACGCCGAGGAGGAGATCGCCGACTGGGCGGAGGAGGCGGGCACCGAACGGTCGGGGCTGCTCGGCTCGGGCGTTGCGGACCTCGGCCTGGAGCTGGACTGGCTGCGGGAGCGGCTGGAGGGCGTCGGCGAGCCGGCCCTCGCCGCCGCCCTGGACCACCTGGCGGCGCTGCTGGAGATCCGCTCGCTCGCCGCGGAGCTGCGGGCGGCCGGCCCGCGCATCTCCCAACTCGTCTCCGCCACCCGGGATTACGCCAATCTCGACCGCGCGCCCGAACAGCGCTTCCGGGTGACCGACGGACTGGAGAACACGCTGGTCGTACTGCGTGCCAAGCTCTCCGGGATCAGCATCGTGCGTGCGTACGAGCCGGACCTGCCCGAACTGACGGGCTATCCGAGCGAGTTGAACCAGGTGTGGACCAACCTGGTCGACAACGCCGCCGAGGCCATGGAGGGCGCCGGCGTCCTCACCCTGCGCGCCCGGGCCGAAGGCGTCTGCATGGTCGTGGAGATCACCGACACCGGCCGCGGCATCCCGGAGGAATCCCTGCCGCGGATCTTCGAACCCTTCTACACGACCAAGGACGTGGGCAAGGGAACGGGCCTGGGGCTGCACCTCAGCTACCGCATCGTGACCCAGCGCCACCACGGGTCGATCACGGCCCGCTCGCGCCCGGGCGAGACCCGGATGGTCGTCCGGCTGCCGTTCGCCGGCAGCGCACAGTCCTGCGCCTCACCTGCCGCAACACCAGAAGTACCCACCTCCACCAGTTGAACGAGCGGAGTCGACATGGCCAAGTACGACATCTCCAAGCTGCACCCGGTGTTCGTGCGCCAGATGGAAGCGCTGGCCGCCCTGGACATCGAGGCGGTCATGAAGAACTACACCGACGACGCGGTGCTGTTGCGCTTCGAGGGCGTCTCCGTCGGCATCGAAGCCGTTCGCGAGACGTTCACCGGCTATCTCACGGTCAAGCCCACTTTGGTGGAACTCCAGGAGTACATCGAGACGGACGACACCATCTTCTACCGGGCGATCATGAACCTGAACGGTGAACCGGAGCACGCGTTCGGGACACTTGTGGTCCGCGATGGCCGAATCTGGCGGCAGACGGCCGGGTTCGGCAACTGACCGGAGAAATCTGGGTAGCGTGTGCGGGGAGGGCGGGGGACGTGCGCCCTCCCCGTATGTGTGGCAGGTCGTAGATATATGCAAGAAGTGGTGAAGGGGAGGCCATGGAACGCGAAACGGGGCGGGTCGAGGCATTCAGTGATGGTGTATTTGCCATCATCATTACGATCCTCGTCCTGGAATTAAAGGTTCCGGAAGAAA
This sequence comes from Streptomyces sp. NPDC048269, assembly GCF_040652395.1. Taxonomy (NCBI): domain Bacteria; kingdom Bacillati; phylum Actinomycetota; class Actinomycetes; order Kitasatosporales; family Streptomycetaceae; genus Streptomyces; species Streptomyces sp. NPDC048269. The sequence continues at coordinate 49,355 of NZ_JBEZLW010000027.1, read as the reverse complement.
CGGGATCCGAGTTCTGGCACGGCGTCCGGGAACAGTGGCCGCATTACGCCGCCTATGTGGTGAGTTTCCTCATCATTGGCGTGATGTGGGTGAACCACCACACCATCTTCAGTCACCTCAAGCGGGTCGACCGCCCGCTGTTGTTCCTGAATCTCCTGGTGCTGATGGTGGTATCGGTGATTCCCTACACCACCAACGTCCTCGCCGAACACCTCATGGAGGAAGGCGGCTCGGCCAACGCGGCGGCCGTCCTCTACAGCCTCGTCACGGTGGCCTACGCCTTGGCGTTCCTGGCCTTCTGGTGGTACGTCACCCGGGTCGGACACCTCTTCCACGAACAGGTCGACAAGGAAGGCGCCCGGGCGACGAGGGTACGTTTCGGCCTCGGTGCCATCGCCTATCCCTTGACCGTCATCCTGGCCTTCTTCTCCGCACCGCTCACCCTTGTCGCGCACTTCCTGATCGCGCTCTACTATGCGGCGAACCAGATCCCCATCCCGCTCGTGGTAGAGGAAGAGCGGCTCGAAACTGCCAGCGACCTCAGGAAGTAGCCGCGGGGGCCTACGGCCGTTCTCTGCGGTCAAGTAGGGTATTGGATCTAGCTGGTCGCGGGGGAGGCACCAGATGGCTCGCTTAGTCCTGCCGGAGGATTCCACGAAGGAAATCTCCGATTTGATCGACGACCTGATCTCTCTTCTCTTCGAGTCCTTACCCCGGCGGGACCAGCGAAACTGGGCCCGCGTTTATCTGAACGGCCTGGTGCGGACCAAAGGGAAGAAAACAATCCGTAACATCGCCGGAACCGGAGCCAGTTCCGTCGAGCAGAGCCTGCAGCAGTTCATCAGCAAGTCCCCCTGGGACTGGACCCCGGTCCGCCGCTCCCTCGCCCAGCACCTCGAACGCACCGCACAGCGCCCGCTGGCCTGGGTGCTCCAGCCCATGGTCATAGAGAAGGCCGGCGACCGCTCGGTCGGCGTCGGCCGGCAGTTCGTCCCCCAGTTGGGCCGTACCGCCAACTGTCAGCAGGCCAGCGGGATCTGGCTCGCCTCCAGCGAGGCGAGCTTCCCGGTCGAATGGACCCTCACCCTCCCCGGGCCCTGGACCAGCGAACTGCTGCGCCGCCGCAGGGCCGGCATCCCCGACACGGCCCGCTCGCTCACCCCCGCCCAGGACGCCGTACACGCCGTCCAGCGGATGGCCGCCACCTGGCAACTCCAGCGCCGGCCCGTGGTGATGGAGGTCGCCAACGGGGATCTCCCACAGAGCATCGAGTCCTTCGCCCTCCAGGACATCCCCTTCGTCTTCAAGGTCGACGGCTCGCTGCCCGTCTCCTTCGGCGGCGCAGGCCGCCACAAGCCGGGCCCCCACACCGCGCCCGCCCGTGAACTCATCGACTCCCTGCGCTCCCAGCGCCGCGTCGTCGAATGGACCCGGCACGGCCGGGCCGAAGGCGCGGTGACCCTGCTGACCTCGGCCTCCATCCTCGCCACCCCCAGCGAGGACCGGCCCGCCCCCGCACCGTCGACCCCGCTGCTGCTGGTCGGAGCCTGGACCGAAGCCGCACTGCTTCCCTCCGAGTTCTGGATCACCAACATCGGCGACCGGCCCCTCGCCCAGCTGTTCCTGCTCGCCAAACTCACCGACCGCGTGTCCCTCGACTTCACCGAGACCTGCGAACCCGTGGGCATCCGGGACTTCGAGGGCCGCTCCTTCCGCGGCTGGCACCACCACGCCACCCTGGCCAGCGTCGCCCACGCCGCCAAACTCCTGGGCGCGCGCGATCCGGCGGCCGACGCGTACACAGGACCCGCCCGCGCCGCCGCCGCCCGCGCCGCCGCCGCCCGCGCCGCCGCCGCGGGCCGGCCCACCGCCACCCGGCCGCCGGCCCCGGCCGTGATGCCGCCCAGGCCGCTCATCCCCGGCCAGACCCCGCGCCGCGAGTACATCCGCTGATGCTCGACATAGCCGACGAGCTACGCGCGTGGTGCGCCGCGCGCCGGGAGTTCGCCCTGGCCACCGTCGTCTCCGTCAGCGGGAGCGCCCCGCGCGGACCGGGCGCCTCGCTCGCCGTCGACGACCGGGGCGCCGCGCTCGGCTCCGTCTCCGGGGGCTGCGTGGAGTCCGCCGTCCACGAGCTCTGCCTGGACGCGATCGAATCCGGCAAGGGCGGCCTGCACCGCTTCGGCTACAGCGACGACGACGCCTTCGCCGTGGGACTCACCTGCGGGGGAGTCCTGGACGTCCTGGTCACCCCGGTGCGCGGGCGCGACCCCGTGCGCCCGGTCCTCGGATCGGTGCTCGACGCCGCCGCCGACGGCACCCGGGCCGCGCTGGCCCGGGTGGTCTCCGGCCCGCCGTCCCAGCTCGGACGGGCACTCGCCGTGCACGCCGACGGATCGTACGAGGGCTCCCTGGCCGGCGGCGCCGACCTGGACCGGGCCGCCGCCGGACAGGTCAGGGCGCTCCTGCTGGCCGGGCGCACCGGCACCGTCGAGCTCGGCACGGCCGGCGGACTGTGCGGCGAGCCGCTGACCCTGCTGGTCGAATCGGCCGCCGAGCCGCCCCGGCTGATCGTCTACGGAGCCATTGACTTCGCTTCCGCCCTGGCGCGGATCGGCGCCTTCCTGGGGCACCGGGTCACCGTGTGCGACGCCCGGCCCGTCTTCGCGACCCCAGCCCGCTTCCCCGGCGCCGACGAGGTGGTCGTCGACTGGCCGCACCGGCACCTGGCCGCGGAACGGGACGCGGGCCGGCTGGACACCCGTACCGCCGTGTGCGTCCTCACCCACGACGTCAAGTTCGACGTACCGCTGCTCGCACTCGCCCTGCGGCTGCCGCTGGGGTACGTCGGCGCCATGGGATCGCGGCGCACCCACGCCGATCGGGTAGCGCGGCTGCGCGAGGAAGGAGTGCCGCAGGCCGCCCTGGACCGGCTGCGCTCCCCGATCGGCCTCGACCTGGGCGCGTCGACCCCCGAGGAGACGGCCCTGGCCATCGCCGCCGAGTTCACGGCGGTCCGGTACGGCGGATCGGCCCTCCCCCTGGTGGCCGGCAGCCGGCCGATCCACCGCCGGAGGACGAAAGTCCCGTAGGAAACGACCAGGCGGCCCCATGTGTCCTGGACGATCGGCCCGGGCGGTGTGAACCCCGGGCCATGGGAGAATGAAGTACGTGCGTTTCCTCGGCTGCCCTGTCGAGGCCATAGAAGGATCCTTCGATCGACTGGGATGTTCAGCACGTGCGTTTCCTCAATGACCAGAAGCCGCCGTACGACCTGACGTACGACGATGTGTTCATGGTGCCGAGCCGCTCCGCGGTCGGTTCCCGTCAGGGCGTCGACCTTTCCGCGCCCGACGGCACCGGCACCACCATTCCGCTCGTCGTGGCGAACATGACCGCCATCGCGGGCCGCCGGATGGCCGAGACGGTCGCCCGCCGCGGCGGCATCGTCGTCATCCCGCAGGACATCCCGATCGAGGTCGTCACCGACGTGATCTCCTGGGTGAAGACCCGCCACCTGGTGCTCGACACACCGATCACGCTGGCGCCCACCCAGACCGTGGCCGACGCGCTGTCCCTGCTGCCCAAGCGCGCCCACGGCGCCGGCGTCGTCGTCGACGGCGAGGGCCGCCCGGTCGGCGTCGTCACCGACCACGACCTCACCGGCGTGGACCGCTTCACCCAGCTCTCCGAGGTCATGTCGAAGGAGCTCCTGCTCATCGACGCCGACATCGACCCGCGCGAGGCGTTCAACAAGCTCGACGCCGGCCACCGCAAGCTGGCCCCGGCCGTCGACGAGGACGGCAAGCTCGTCGGCATCCTCACCCGCAAGGGCGCGCTGCGCGCGACCCTGTACACCCCCGCCACCGACGCGAACGGCAAGCTGCGCATCGCGGCCGCCGTCGGGATCAACGGCGACTTCGTGCAGAAGGCCAAGCAGCTGCTCGACGCGGGCGTGGACACGCTCGTCATCGACACGGCGCACGGCCACCAGGAGTCGATGATCAACGCGATCAAGGCGGTCCGCGCGCTGGACCCGCAGGTCCCGATCGTGGCCGGCAACATCGTCGCCGCCGAGGGCGTGCGCGATCTGATCGAGGCCGGCGCGGACATCATCAAGGTCGGTGTGGGCCCCGGCGCCATGTGCACCACCCGCATGATGACCGGCGTGGGCCGCCCGCAGTTCTCCGCGGTGCTGGAGTGCGCGGCGGAGGCGAAGAAGTACGGCAAGCACGTGTGGGCCGACGGCGGCGTCCGTCACCCGCGCGACGTGGCGATGGCGCTGGCCGCCGGTGCGTCGAACGTCATGATCGGCTCCTGGTTCGCCGGTACGTACGAGTCCCCGGGCGACCTTCAGCAGTCCGCCGACGGGCGCCTGTACAAGGAGTCCTTCGGTATGGCGTCGGCGCGTGCGGTGCAGAACCGTACGAGCGAGGAGTCGGCCTACGACCGGGCGCGCAAGGGTCTGTTCGAGGAGGGCATCTCCACCTCGCGCATGTTCCTCGACCCGGCCCGTCCGGGCGTCGAGGACCTGATCGACTCGATCATCGCGGGTGTCCGTTCCTCCTGCACCTACGCGGGTGCGGGCTCCCTCGCGGAGTTCGAGGAGAAGGCCGTGGTCGGCGTCCAGTCCGCCGCGGGCTACGCCGAGGGCAAGCCGCTGCACGCCAGCTGGAGCTAGGTTCCGCCGTCCCGCAGCCCCCGGACCCGTCCCGCACGGACGGCCGGGGGCTGCGGCGCACCGGGGCGCGGCGCACGTCGGCGTCCTTCCGGTCGAATCGCGCCGGACGCAGGACACCACGGGCCCGTGCCGTCAGTACCGCTGAGGTGGTTGGCCCGGCGGTGAACTGTGCACGCCCGCACGGTACTTCGGAATGCGCACGGTGACCTTCATGCCGGCGCCGACGCCCGTCTCGATCACCGGGCCGTACTCGTCCCCGTACACCTGCCGGATCCGCTCGTCGACATTCGGCAGCCCGATGCCGGACGAGGAGCCCCGGTGCTCCCCGGCCAGGATCCGGCGCAGCAGGGCCGGATCCATCCCGACCCCGTTGTCCTCCACCGTGATCACCGCCTCCGCGCCCGCGTCCCGCGCGGTGATCGTGATCCGGCACTCCTGCGGGGAGTCCTCGAGCCCGTGCTTGACGGCGTTCTCCACCAGGGGCTGGAGGCACAGGAACGGCAGCGCCACCGGCAGCACCTCCGGTGCCACCTGCAGGGTCACCTTCAGCCGGTCCCCGAACCGGGCCCCGGCCAGCGCCAGATACTGCTCCACGGACCGCAACTCCTCGGCGAGCGTGGTGAAATCGCCGTGCCGCCGGAAGGAGTACCGGGTGAAGTCCGCGAACTCCAGCAGCAGGTCGCGGGCCCGCTCCGGATCCGTCCGGACGAACGAGGCGATCGCGGCCAGGGAGTTGAAGATGAAGTGCGGGGATATCTGCGCCCGCAGCGCCTTGATCTCCGCCTCCATCAGCCGGGTCCGCGACCGGTCCAGCTCCGAGAGCTCCAGCTGTACGGACACCCACCGGGCGACCTCCGTCGCGGCCCGCACCAGCACCGCCGACTCCCGGGACCCGTAGGCCACCAGCGCGCCCAGCACCCCGTCCTCGCCCGTGAGCGGGGCCACCACCGCCCACTTCAGCGGACAGTCGGGGCGCTGGCACTCGGTCCGCACGCTCTGGCTGCGTCCCGACTCCAGCATCACCGCCACCCGGGCCACCGCACGCCGCTGGTGGTGGTCGGCGCCCGGGCCGTCCCAGGCCAGCACCGCCTCCCGGTCCGTGAGGCACAGCGCCTCCGTGCCCAGCAGTGACCGCAGCCGCCGGGCCGCCTTGCGGGCGGCGTCCTCGGTCAGCCCGGCGCGCAGCGGGGGAGCGGCCAGCGAAGCCGTGTGCAGGGTGTGGAAGGTGGCCCGCTCCACCGGGGTACCGAGATCCAGGCCGGCCGCCCGCTCACCGCGCCGGGCGTGCCACCGGCCCGCCGCCCAGCCCGCGCCCAGCAGCAGGACGGCGCCCGCCACCGCCAGCACCGCGAGCACGGTCCCGGTCACCGGGCGGCCCCCGCCCGCTCCCCGGCCACGTCCTCCGGCAGGTGCAGCCGCGCCAGGGTGGCCGCCGTCCCACCCGGGATCTTCGCCCGGGTGCCCAGCGACACCAGCACCATCGTCAGGAACCCCAGCGGCACCGACCATGCCGCCGGCCACGCCAGCAGGGTGTGGATCCAGCCCGCCGGGGCCAGACCGCCCCGGGTCGCCAGCACCGCGCTCAGTGCCGCCCCGCCGCCCGTGACCAGCCCGGCCACCGCGCCCGGCGGGGTCAGCCGGCGCCACCAGATGCCCAGGACCAGCAGCGGACAGAACGACGAGGCCGACACCGCGAAGGCCAGCCCCACCGCGTCCGCCACCGGCACGTCGCGGGCCGCCACGCTCCCGGCCAGCGGCACCAGGATCGCCACCAGCACCGCGAAGCGGAAGCTCCGTACCCCGCGCGTCGGCAGCAGGTCCTGGTGCAGCACCCCGGCCACCGCCATGGTCAGCCCCGAGGCGGTCGACAGGAACGCCGCGAACGCGCCCCCGGCCAGCAGCGCTCCCAGCAGTTCCCCGAGCAGCCCGCCCAGCATCCGCTCGGGCAGCACCAGCACCGCCGCGTCCGCGTCGCCGGTGAGGGCGAGTTCGGGCGCGTAGATCCGGCCCAGCGCCCCGTACACCGGCGGCAGCAGGTAGAAGACCCCGACCAGCCCGAGCACGACCAGCGTGGTGCGGCGCGCGGCCCGCCCGTTGGGGCTGGTGTAGAAGCGCACCGCGACGTGCGGCAGGCCCATGGTGCCGAGGAAAGTGGCCAGGATCAGCCCGTACGTCGCATACAGCCGGTACTCCGGGCGGTCCCCGGACAGCGGCTCCGACCAGCTGGACACCCCGAGTCCGGCGTCCGCCCGGGTGTCGGGGACGGGCGTGCCCGGAGTGAACTCCAGCCGCGCGCGGGCCCGTACGGAGTGCTGCCCGGCGGCCAGGGTCACCGGGGCGGCCTGGTACGTCCGCCCGTCCACCTGCCCCGTCACCGTCACCGTGAGCGGCGCCTCCACCGACAGCCGTACGTCCTCGGCCAGCGTGACGGCGGCGTGCTCGCGGAAGACGGCCGGGGCGTCGAAGGAGGCCCGCGGCGCGCCGTCCCCGGCCCACGCGGCGACCAGGAAGAAGGCCGGGACCAGCAGGGCGGACAGCTTGAGCCAGTACTGAAAGGCCTGCACGAAGGTGATGCTGCGCATCCCGCCGGCGGCCACGGCGGCGCTCACCACGCCGGCGACCACCACCCCGCCCACCCAGTGCGGGGCACCCGTCAGGATCTCCAGGGTCAGGCCCGCGCCCTGCAACTGCGGCAGCAGGTACAGCCAGCCGACCCCGATGACGAACAGCACCGCGATCCTGCGCACCGCCTGGGACTCAAGCCGGGCCTCGGCGAAGTCCGGCAGCGTGTAGGCGCCGGAGCGGCGCAGCGGGGCCGCCACCAGCACGAGCAGTACCAGGTACCCCGCGGTGTAGCCCACCGGATACCAGAGCATCTCCGGCCCCTGGAGCAGCACCAGCCCGGCCACCCCGAGGAAGGACGCGGCGGAGAGGTACTCCCCGCTGATCGCCGCCGCGTTCAGGCGGGGCCCGACCGTGCGCGAGGCGACGTAGAAGTCGGAGGTGGTCCGGGAGATCCGCAGGCCCAGCGCGCCGACCAGGACCGTGACCAGGACGACGACGGTGACCGCGGTCAGCGCGTACGTCTGGTTCACCGGTCGGTCCTTCGGCAGGGGTCGGGGTCCCCCGCCAGCGAAGCGAGGGGGAGGGTGACCGGAGTCTATGCACGCCCTCTGACCGGGCAACAGGCGCGATCCGGCCCGTGCGCGGAGCTGTGCCCCGCGGGCTGGATCCGCGCAGCGGATCCCGGCCCCGCCGAAGGGTGTGATGGGCGGAGCCCCAGGTCCGGGAAGGCTCGGAGTGGAAGAAGGGCCCCGCGCGGCGGCGGCGTCAGATCACCGGGTCGCGGTGTTGCGTGCAGTCGCGCAGGGCGATCTCCAGCTCCACGTAGGACTCCTCTGCGCGGCGGAAGGCCAGCGTCAGCGCCGCCTCCGCGCGGGGCGGCACCTGGTCGCGGACGCCCTCGCCGGCCTCGTACAGGATGTCGGCCCAGCGCGCCGCCGCGCTGCGGAGCCCGGCCAGCAGCGCCTCGGCCTCGGCGGGCCCGGCGGGTCGGGTGCGGGGCAGTCCGGACAGGGCGTCGAGCAGCGCCTGGATCTCGGACATCTCGCTCCTCCCGCGCCGGAAGATCCACGATACGCGGGGAGGGTGACCCGGCGGCCCGTTCACCGGGGCGGTGCGGCCGACGGTCCGGCGGATCGCCGTACGCCCCTCGGCGTGCGACGAACGGCGCCGCCGCGCCGCCGGACGGTCGCCGGCGCCGGGCCCACGGGCGGTGGACGGCCGGGTGCCGGGTGCCGGGTGCCGGGTGCCGGGCCATGGACGGCCGTGCGCCGGATGGTGGACGGCAGGGCGCGGGCCGGCGACGACCGTGCGCAGGCCGCCGGAAGGCCCCGGCGGCCGCCGTCGCCGTGTCCGCTCAGCCGGTCGCCTGGCGCATCAGCAGCTCCCGCAGCTCCCGCGCGTGCCTGCGGCTCACCTGGAGCTCGGCCGAACCGACCCGGACGCTGGTGGTGCCCGCCTCCAGCCGCAGCTCGTCGATCCGCGACAGCGCCACCAGATGGCGCCGGTGGATCCGTACGAATCCGCGCGCCGCCCACCGCTCCTCCAGCGTGGACAGCGGGATCCGGACCAGATGGCTGCCCTCGTCGGTGTGCAGGCGGGCGTAGTCCCCCTGGGCCTCGACGTAGGCGATGTCGGCGATCGCCACGAACCGGGTGACCCCGCCCAGTTCGACGGCGATCTGGTCCGGCGTGCGGTCGGCGACGGTGACCTCGGCCGCCGGGCGGCGCGGCACCGGCACGGCGGGCAGGCCGGAGGCGGCCGTCGCGGCGGGAACGGGAGCGCCGGCGCCGGGCGGACCACCGGGCGCGCCCGGGGTTCCGTCGGCGACCGCAGCTTCCCCGGCCCGGCCCAGCTGCGCGCACGCCCGCCGCACGGCCTCGGCCAGCCGCTCCGGCCGCACGGGTTTGAGCACGTAGTCCACGGCCTTGAGGTCGAAGGCCTGTACGGCGAACCCCTCGTGGGCCGTGACGAACACGATCAGCGGCGGCCGCGCGAACCCGGCGAGCAGCCGGGCGATGTCCAGCCCGGTCAGCCCGGCCATGTGGATGTCGAGGAAGACCACGTCGATGCCGTCGGCCCCGTACGGGCCGGCCTCCAGCGCCCGGGTGATCCGGCGCAGCGCCTCGGTGGCGTCCGAGGCACCCTCCGCGCTGCGCACCCGGGGATCGGAGCGCAGCAGGTAGAGGAGCTCCTCCAGGAGCGGCTTCTCGTCGTCCACGGCCAGTACGCGCAGCATGACGGCGAGTCTAAGGGCTGTCCCGTAATCCCCGGTGGGTCGGCGCACGGCGTCGGATGCGGTGCATCGCAAGGCGGAGGGGCGCCCCCGTACTGGGCGTATCCGGGTGTTCCGACAACGCAGTGAGGTGCCGTAGCCGGCGTCCGGCGCCCGCCGGGGATCACGGGACAGCCCTTGGGCAGCGCCCCGCCCGGGCGGAACGGGTCGAGGCGGTGGGGGCGGGTCGAGGTCGGGCGGAACGGTGCGCGGCCCCCGCCCGGGGGGAGGGAGGCGGGGGCCGCGCGGTACGGAGGTGGGGGGATGGGGGAAGCGGGGGCGGGAGGGGGGCTACTGGACGGTGATGAGCTTCCCCTCGGGGGAGACGGCGTACCAGGTGCCGCCGACGCCCTGGCCGTTGACGTCGCCCGGCTTCTTGTCACCGGAGAAGGTGTAGACGGGCCAGCAGTCGACGGTCTGCTGCTTCTTGCCGTCCGGACGGTCCAGTACCAGGTAGTTCCGCTCGGTGATCCCCTTGACGTTCGCCTTGTCCACCGGGGACACGGCCGGCCACTTGGTCAGGCAGTCGCCGACGCACTTGGAGACCATCGGCCACGCCGTGTCCGGCTTGAACCGGTAGACGGTCATGCCCTTGCCGTCGACGATGTGGTCGCCCAGCTTGGGGTCCTTCGCCACGGACAGGCCCGCGCCCGCCTCTGCCGCGCCGCCGGCGGCCGGAGCAGCCTTCGCCGCCTTCTTGCCGTCGGGGGCGAACGCGAACCACACCCCGCCGACGCCCTGGCCGTCGAAGTCCCCGGCCTTGGCGTCCTTGTTGAAGCGGTACGCGGGCCAGCCCGCCACCGTCAGCTGCTTCGTGCCGTCGCTGCGCACGACCTCGCCCAGCAGGGCCGGGTCCATGCCGGCCGCGACGGTGGCGTCGCCGGCCGCGACCACCGGCCAGGTCTTCGCGCAGTCCCCGTCGCAGTTCGACTTCGGCGGCTTGGCGGTGTCCTTGTCGAAGCGGTAGAGGGTGAGTCCGGCGCTGTCGGTGAGGACCGGGCCGAGCTGGTCGCTGCCGGCGATCGCCAGCTGACCGGCGGACCCGGCGCCCGCGCCGCCGTCGGCCGCCGCGGGCTGGGCGGAGGCCTGGGCGGAGGCGGCCCCGGCCGGCTCGGCCGTGCCGGCGCCCTTGTCGTCCGTCGGGCCGCAGGCGCTCGCCGCCAGGACGACGGCGATCGCGGCCGCGGCAAGGGTGGTTCCGCGCTTCATGCCCATCTTGATCTCTCCCACGTGTGATGTCCGCCGTGCCGTCGCCTCAGCGGCGGCAACTGTGCTCAGGACACGCCTTGGTGGGGGAAATCCGTTCAAGCCGAGCGATGTGGGCTGTTTCACTCACCCTGCGCCGAACCCGGTCCGCCGCAGGGCCGTGGCCACAGCGAGGCCGAGTACCTGGTGCCCGGCGTCGTTGGGGTGCAGTCCGTCCGCCAGATGCTCGGGACCGAGCAGGTCACGGCCCGGGAGCACGGCGAGCCGGTCGTCCCCGGCGGCGATCCGGTCCCGGGTGGCGCGCTCCATCGCGTCGCGCAGGGAGCCCAGGGTGGCGCCCAGCTTGTTCGGGGTGCGCTCGGCGTCGGGCCGCAGGAGGGGCGAGACCAGCAGGAGCGGGGTCCGCGGATGCCCCTGGCGGACCAGGTCGAGGAAGGTGCGCGTCGTCTCGTACAGCAGTGGGGCCGAATAGGGCACCCGGGACCAGCAGTTGGTGCCGAAGGCGAGGGTGAGGACGTCGGCGGGCAGCCCGGCGAGCTGTTCGGCGGTGGCGAGTTCCCCGCGGGCGGCACCCGCGTAGCCGAGGTTGACGGTGTCCCAGCCCAGCGCCCGGCCGGTGACCGCGGGCCAGCCGTGGGCGGGGCGCGTCGACCACCAGCCCTCGGTGATGGAGTCGCCGTGCACGACCCAGCGCGGGGCGGGCGGCGGCGGGGCGAGGTCGCCGCCGATCCCGCGCAGACCGAGGACCAGCGGCGACTGGGTCTCGGGCGGGTGGATGGTGAAGGGGCCCGTGCCGCCGCCCAGATCGATCCGTACGACGGCCTCCGCGGCCGGTTCCGTGAACACCTCGGAGACCACCCCGTGCCGGTCCCACAGCGCGAAGCCGTGCGCGAGGTCCCGCAGGGCGTCGGTCGGGCCGGGCACAGTGGCCCGGTAGCGGATCTCGACGGCCCGGGCGGTCTCGGTGGTGAACTCCAGCCGGACCCCGATGGGCAGGGTGGCCCGCTCGCCGGTGTCCCAGGGCAGCCGCAGGGTGTCGGCCGGGTCGGCCCGCACCGGGCGCCCCTTGTCCAGCCAGGCCACACCGCGCAGGAAGGGCCCGGGGTCCTGCCATCGCTCGTCAGGGCTCGGTGGTTCCGCTGGTCTCACTCTTCGCCTCCGATCGTCGGATACGGGAACTTCACGCCGACCCCGCCGTCCACCACCAGCGTCTGCCCCGTCACGTACGAGGCCAGCGGCGAGGCGAGGAAATACAGGGCGGCCGCGATGTCCGCGGTCTCGGCGACCCTGCCCAGCGGGGCGTTCTCCGCGTTGCGCCGCCTCCCCTCGGCGCCGAGCAGGGCGGCGACCCGCGGGGTCCACACCACCCCCGGTGCCACCGCGTTCACCCGTACCCCGCGCGGGCCCAGTTCCACCGCCGCCGAGCGCACCAATGCCATCAGGCCGGCTTTGGCGGCCCCGTACGCCGCGTGCAGCGGGGCCGCGGTCAGCCCCGAGACGGAGGCCACGAAGACGAGCGGGCCGCCGCCGGCCGCCGCGACGGCCTCGCCGCCGTACTGGACGGCGAGCCAGGCGTGCCGCAGGACGACGTCGAAGTGCCACTCCCACCCGGCGTCGTCCAGGGCGGGCAGCTCCGCGTACCGGGCCATGCCGACGATGTCCACGACTCCGCCCACGGGGCCGCCGAGCAGGTCCGGCGCCTGCTCGAAGAGGGCCCGTACGGCCTCGCGGCGGGTCACGTCGGCGGTGTACGGCAGGCCCCCGGTCTCGGCGGCGACGGCCCCGGCGCGGTCGGCGTCGAGGTCCACGCACAGCACGCGGGCGCCCGCGGCGGCGAGGGCGTGGGCGGTCTGACGCCCGATGCCGTTGCCGGCGCCGAGCAGCACGAACCGCCGGCCGTCGAGACGGTGCAGGGCGGCGTAGTCGGGTACGGGAGAAGTGTCCCGGCCGTCGGAGTCCCGGCCGTCGGTGTCCTGGGCATCGGTGTCCCGGCCGACGGTGTCGTGGCCCTCGGCGTTCCCCGCGGCTCCTTCGGCGTTCCCGGAGGTCACGGGGCGGCCGTCCCGGGCTCGTAGCGGGCGAGCTCCGGAATGACTTCCTTCCCCAGGATCTCGATCGTCCGCAGGATCTCCCGGTGTTCGAGGTACCCCCACTGCACGTAGCAGATCAGCTGGTCCACCCCGAGGTCCGCGTACCGCTTGGCCTTGGCGACGATCGTCTCCGCGTCCCCGATCAGGATCATGTCGCCGTCGCTGAACTCCCGTACCGGAATCTCCCCGTCGAGGATCGGGGTGAGCAGCGGGAAGGCCCGCTCGCGCTCTTCGGGATCGAGGTGCGGCAGTTCCCACTCCAGGGTGAACCGCGCGAGGTTGGAGTACCACCAGGCCACCGAGTCCCACACGCGGGCACCCGGCCGCGTGCCCGGCGGGGTCGCATGGACCAGCGTGTAGGCGCTGACCCGGTTCGTCGTGACGTCGGTGAGCGGCTCGGGAGCGCGGGCGGCGGTCCGGTACGCCGCCACCTGCCGGGCCATCGCGTCCAGCGGCTGCATGATCGAGAAGGAGAGCAGCCCGAGGCCGGCCGCCCCCGCCACCTCCGCCGAGCCGGGGGAGGTGGCCGCCATCCAGGCGGGCGGGTGCGGGTCCTGGACCGGCTTGGGCGTGACCATCCGGCGTGGGAAACGGAACCGCTCGGAGGCGTACTCGAAGTACTCCTCCCGCCACATCCCGGCCACGATGCCGAGGGCCTCGCGCCAGTCCTCCCGGGACCTCTCCCGGTCCACTCCGAAGGCCGCCTGCTCCATGGGCGTGGAGCGCCCGGTGCCCCACTCCACCCGGCCGCCGGACAGCACGTCCACGGTGGCCACCTTCTCGGCGATGCGCTGCGGCGGGGTGAAGCCGAAGGGGGTGAGGGTCACCCCGAAGCCGAGCCGGATGCGCTCGGTCAGCCCGGCGAGGTGCCCGAGGAGCACCTCCGGGGCCGGGCAGTGCGAGCGGCCCTCGCGGAAGTGGTGCTCGACCGCCCAGACCGTCCGGAAGCCCATCCGGTCGGCCAGCCGTATCTGCTCGACGGCCTCCCGGTAGGCGCGCTGCTCGGCGGCCCGCTGACCGTGCGGGTGGACCCCTCGCCAGGGTCTCGGTACGTCGATCTCGTAGAGCACGTCCAGATCCATGGCGGCACGCTGCGACACATCTGACGAAGTGTCAAGAAAGGCGATGGAGGACCGCTGCGCAGCGATCGATCATCCGCGCGCAACAAAGGACCATCCGGGACAGATCCGCGCAACGATCGTGCGCCAATGTGCAAGGATGGTGCATTACGGGCGCCCACCTCAGCTCGTAGGCTCACTCGCTGTACGTGGAGTGGCGCGGACCGCCTGCTCGGCGGTCCCCCCATGCCCAGGCTCAGGCCTGCTCCTGCTCCGGACCGCTGCGGTCGACGCCTGTAAGTCCCCATCCGCAGTGAAGAAGGAGTCCTTCGTGCTCGACCACGGCCAGGCGCCACCCGTCACGACCGAGCCCCGCAGGCCCGCGCATCCCCTCCTCCGCCGCAAGCCGGTCGAGCAGCTGGTCGCCGAGGGCGGTCAGGGCGAGGGCGGTGCGCTCAAGCGCTCGCTCACCATGTGGCAGCTGACCATGATCAGCATCGGCGCGACCCTGGGCACCGGCATCTTCGTCGTCCTCGGCGAAGCCACCCCGATCGCCGGCCCGGCCGTCTGGATCGCCTTCATCGTCGCGGGCCTGACCGCGCTGTTCTCCGCCCTCTCCTACGCCGAGCTGGCGGGCTCCATCCCCGTCTCGGGCTCCTCGTACTCCTACGCCTACGCCACCATGGGCGAGCTCATAGCCTGGGTCTGCGGCTGGTGCCTGGTCCTGGAGTACGGCGTCTCGGTCGCGGCCGTGGCCGTCGGCTGGGGGCAGTACCTCAACGAGCTGCTCGACGGCACGCTCGGCATCACCATCCCCGAGGGCTTCTCCGCCCCGCTGGGCGAGGGCGGCTACATCAACCTGCCCGCCCTGGTCGTCGTCCTGCTCTGCATGGTCTTCCTGCTCCGCGGGGCCAAGGAGAGCGCCCGGATCAACTCGATCATGGTCGGCGTCAAGATCGTCACGCTGGTGCTCTTCTGCGTCATCGGCTTCATGGGCATCAAGGCCGGCAACTACACCCCGCTGGCCCCGCTGGGCGTCACCGCCATCAGCACCGCCGCCTCCATGCTCTTCTTCTCGTACATCGGCTTCGACGCCGCCTCCACCGCCGGTGAGGAAGCCAAGAACCCGAAGAAGGACCTGCCCCGCGCGATCATGCTCTCGCTGCTGATCGTCACGGCCCTGTACTGCCTGGTCGCCCTCGTCGCCGTCGGCGCCATGCCGTGGCAGGAGTTCGAGGGCAGCGAGGCCGCCCTGGCGCAGATCATGGAGAACGTCACCGGGCACGCCTTCTGGAGCGTCATCCTCGCGGCCGGTGCGGTCGTCGCCATCGCGAGCGTCGTCTTCGCCGTGCTCTACGGCCAGACGCGCATCCTGTTCGCGATGTCCCGCGACGGTCTGATGCCGAAGGCCTTCGCGAAGGTCGACCCGAAGACCGGCACCCCGCGGATCAACACCATCATCGTCTGCGCCTTCTGCGGCCTGCTGGGCGCGTTCATCCCGCTGGGCGAGCTGGCCAACGCCACCAGCATCGGCACGCTCTTCGCCTTCGGCCTGGTCAACGTGGCCGTCGTCATCCTGCGCTTCACCCGCCCCGAGATGAACCGCACCTTCAAGGTCGCCCTCTTCCCGGTCACCCCGATCGTGGGCTTCCTCCTGTGCGCCTATCTGATGACGGAGCTGCCGGGAATCACCTGGGCGGTGTTCGGTGGCTGGATGGCGGTCGGGCTCGTGATCTACTTCTTCTACGGCATGCGCCGCTCCAGCCTGGCCACTGCGGCCGACGTGGCCGCCCCGGCCGCGGAGGCCGCTGAACAGAAGTGATTCACCCCCCGTGCGACTGAACGATCTCGACGAACGCATCGTGCACGCCCTCGCCGAGGACGCCCGCCGCTCCTATGCGGACATCGGCTCCGAGGTCGGGCTCTCCGCGCCCGCCGTGAAGCGGCGCGTGGACCGGCTGCGGGCCGAGGGCGCCATCACCGGCTTCACGGTCCGCGTGGATCCCGCCGCGATGGGCTGGGAGACCGAGGGCTTCATCGAGATCTACTGTCGCCACAACACCTCGCCGGACGACATCCGGCGGGGCCTGGAGCGGTACCCCGAGGTGGTGTCCGCGTCGACCGTCACCGGCGACGCGGACGCCCTCGTCCAGATCTTCGCCTCCGACATGCGGCACTTCGAGCGGGTACTGGAACGCATCGCGGGCGAACCGTTCGTGGAACGCACCAAGTCCGTCCTGGTCCTGTCCCCCCTCCTCCGGCGCTTCACCTCGGGCGCCCCGGCCTAGGGAGTGTCGTCAAAGTAGCGTCGGCCGCCCCGCCAGCCAGACGGGACTTCGCCGACACGACTTAGGCCCGCCGGGCCAGCTCCGCCGGGGCGAGGCGCGCGCGGCGCTCTTCCTCCGTGAGGCCGCCCCAGACGCCGAACGGCTCATGGGTCCGCAGCGCGTGTTCGAGGCAGGCGGCCCGTACCGGGCATGCCGCGCAGACCTGCTTGGCAGCGGCATCCCGCTCTTCGCGGTCCTCGCCCCGCTCGCCGGCGGGATGGAAGAACCGGCCGGATCCCAGATCCCGGCAGGCCGCCCGGGACTGCCACTGCCAGAAGTGGTGCGCGGCGCCGGGCAGGCGTGAGACGTCGGTCATGGCAGTTCCTTTCCGTGGGTTGTCCCGCGTGTGACCGCTGGACGCCCCGCGAAACCCCTCCGTGCCAACGGCCTCCGGATCAGTCCCCGTTGGCCGGCGTGCGGAGACCGAGGAAGTCGGGCCGGCGGCGCAGGGCGAACCCCATCGACCCGTACAGCCGCACCGCCTCCGTGTTCTCCGCCGCCGCGTGCAGGAACGGGCTGTCCCCGCGCTCGCGGACCGCCGCGGCGACCGCCCGTATCAGCCGGCCCGCCAGGCCCCGGCCCCGGTGGTCCGGGTGCGTGCACACGGCGCTGATCTCCGACCAGCCAGTCGGCCGCATCCGCTCCCCGGCCATAGCGACGAGCCGTCCCTCGTGCCGGATCCCGAGGTACGTGCCCAGCTCGACCGTTCGGGCCATGAACGGGCCCGGCCTGGTCAGCCCGACCAGCTCCAGCATCTCCGGCACGTCGCCGGGCCCCAGCGGGACCGCCTCGGGCGCGGCCTCGGCCCGTACCGCCCGGCCGTCCAGCTGCACGCCGGAAATGGCCGCCACCGTCTCCCAGCCCGGCGGCGGAGTCAGCAGCCCCGTCACCCAGACCTCCTCGCCGGGTCCGGCGAGCGCCGCCAGATCCGCCCATGCGCGGGGGTCCTCCGGGTCGGAGAGCGCCGCGAAAGGGCTCGCGTCCCCGGTGTAGCGGGCGGCCAGACCCGCGGGTCCGTGCTCGGCGAAGGCGCGGTGCGGTCCGTTCAGCGCGGCCCAGACCGGGTTGTCGAGTACCGCCAGTACCTCGGGGGACATGGGTGCGGAGCTCCTTACCATGGGTGCTGCGGCGACGGCCCTCACCGCCTTCATGGCGGTCCCAGGCGCCGCCAGGAGACTGCGGGGCGGCCGGGGCGGCCGGGGCGGCCGGGGCGGCCAGGACCGGCCAGGACGGCCGGGGCGACCGGAGCCGCCGCGGCAAGCCTAACGACCGCGGGACGGCCGCCGGGCCGCCGAGACGGGACGTGACCCGGTCTCGTTTCCCGGCCGCGCCCCCGGCCCTCCGCCGGCGATCCCGAGGCGGGTCCGCGGGGGCCCTCCCCGGGTCCGCAGGACCCCGACGGACCCCCGCGCAACGAATCTCCGCGCAGGTGGTGGAACACGCAACGAATCGATGCGCGCAGCGCAACGGTCACGGCTTGTCCGGGTCGAACGCGCGAACGTACCGTCTAAGGACCCCACCCCTCCTGCCACAGAGGTAGTCCATGCCCCCGCTGCGCACCGCCCTCCTGCAGAGCTCCGGACGGCTCGGTGACACCGCCGAGAACCTCAAGGAGCTCGACGAGGCCGCGGCGCGCGCCGCACAGGGCGGGGCCGGACTCCTCGTGACCTCGGAAATGTTCCTGACCGGCTACGCGCTCGAGGTCGAGGAGATCGCCGGGCTCGCCGAGCCGGCCGACGGCGAGTCCGCCCACGCCATCGGCGGCATCGCCCGCCGCCACGGGATCGCCGTCCTGTACGGCTACCCGGAGCGGGACGGCGACACCGTCTACAACGCGGCGCAGCTCGTCGGCGCGGACGGCGTCCGGCTCGCGAACTACCGCAAGACGCACCTCTTCGGCTGCTTCGAGCAGGAGGCCTTCACCCCCGGCGACACCCCCGTCGTCCAGGCGGACCTGAACGGCCTCCGCGTCGGCATCATGATCTGCTACGACGTGGAGTTCCCCGAGAACGTCCGGGCGCACGCGCTCGCCGGCACCGACTTCCTCCTGGTGCCGACCGCGCAGATGCACCCGTTCCAGTTCGTGGCCGAACAGCTCGTACCCGTACGGGCCTTCGAGAACCAGATGTACATCGCGTACGTCAACCGCACCGGTCCGGAAGGCGAGTTCGAGTTCGTCGGACTCAGCTGCCTGGCGAGCCCCGACGGGGCAACCCGCACCCGGGCCGGCCGCGGCGAGGAGCTGGTGTTCGGCGAGGCCGATCCCGAGCTGCTGGCCGCCTCGCGCGAGAACAATCCGTACCTGCGCGACCGGCGCCCCGGGCTCTACGCCTCCCTCGTCGTCTGAGAACCTCCCTCTTCCACCAGTCCCGCCGCAAGGCCGCAAGGAGACGTACCCCCATGACGTCCACGGTGCCCACCACCGCCGTCCCGCACAGCGACGGACAGCCCCCGATCACCATGTTCGGGCCGGACTTCCCGTACGCGTACGACGACTTCCTCGCCCACCCGGCGGGCCTGGGCCAGATACCGGCGACCGAGCACGGCACCGAGGTCGCCGTCATCGGCGGTGGGCTGTCCGGCATCATCTCGGCCTACGAGCTGATGAAGATGGGCCTCAAGCCCGTCGTCTACGAGGCCGACCAGATCGGCGGCCGGCTGCGCACCGTCGGCTTCGAGGGCGCCGGCACCGAGGAGCTGACCGCGGAGATGGGCGCCATGCGCTTCCCGCCGTCCTCCACCGCCCTCCAGCACTACATCGACCTCGTCGGCCTGGTCACGGAGCCCTTCCCGAACCCGCTCGCCGAGGCGACCCCCTCGACGGTCGTCGACCTCAAGGGCGAGACCCACTACGCCGAGACCATCGCGGACCTCCCGCAGGTCTACCGTGACGTGTCGGCCGCGTGGAACGCCTGCCTGGACGAGGGCGCCGACTTCTCCGACATGAACACCGCGATGCGCGAGCGGGACGTCCCGCGCATCCGCGAGATCTGGGCGAAGCTCGTCGAGAAGCTCGACGACGAGACCTTCTACGGGTTCCTCTGCAAGTCCGAGGCCTTCCAGTCCTTCCGCAAGCGCGAGATCTTCGGCCAGGTCGGCTTCGGCACGGGCGGCTGGGACACCGATTTCCCGAACTCCATCCTGGAGATCCTGCGCGTCGTCTACACCGAGGCCGACGACCACCACCGCGGCATCGTGGGCGGCTCGCAGCAGCTCCCGCTGCGTCTGTGGGAGCGCGAGCCCGAGAAGATCATCCACTGGGCCCAGGGCACCTCGCTGTCCTCCCTGCACGACGGCGCCCCGCGCCCGGCGGTGACCCGCCTGCACCGGACGGCGGGCAACCGCATCACGGTCACGGACGCGTCCGGCGACATCCGCACGTACCGCGCCGCGATCTTCACCGCGCAGTCCTGGATGCTCCTCTCGAAGATCGAGTGCGACGACACGCTGTTCCCGATCGACCACTGGACGGCGATCGAGCGCACCCACTACATGGAGAGCTCGAAGCTCTTCATCCCCGTCGACCGGCCGTTCTGGCTGGACAAGGACGAGGAAACGGGCCGCGACGTCATGTCGATGACCCTCACGGACCGGATGACCCGCGGCACGTACCTGCTGGACAACGGCCCGGACAAGCCCGCCGTCATCTGCCTTTCGTACACGTGGTGCGACGACAGCCTGAAGTGGCTGCCGCTGTCCGCGAACGAGCGGATGGAGGTCATGCTGAAGTCCCTCGGCGAGATCTACCCCAAGGTCGACATCCGCCGCCACATCATCGGCAACCCGGTGACCGTGTCCTGGGAGAACGAGCCCTACTTCATGGGCGCGTTCAAGGCCAACCTGCCGGGTCACTACCGCTACCAGCGCCGCCTGTTCACCCACTTCATGCAGGACCGCCTCCCCGAGGACAAGCGCGGCATCTTCCTCGCGGGCGACGACATCTCGTGGACGGCCGGCTGGGCCGAGGGCGCCGTCCAGACCGCCCTGAACGCGGTCTGGGGCGTCATGCACCACCTGGGCGGCTCGACCGACTCCACCAACCCGGGCCCGGGCGACGTCTACGACGAGATCGCCCCGGTCGAACTCCCGGAGGACTGACCTCCCGGAGCACCGACCTCCTGGAGTACTGACCTCCCCCGAGTCCGCCGGTGGGTAACCCCCCACCCGGACCCCGTGACCACGGGCCGCCCCCGCGCGAACATCGCGGCGGCGGCCCGTTCTCATGCCCGGCGTGACCGCTCGCCCGCGGCAAAGCGGGTGCGGGGAGGGCCCGGGGGAGGCAGGGTGGGGGCATGAATGCCCCGTCCGACCGGAATGCGCCGTCCGACCGGGCCCGCACGGCCCACTGGATCACCACGCCCGTCGAAGCGCGCCTGCTGCGCGGCGCGCTCGAGGTGGAACCCACCGCGCACGGCGTGCTCCCGCACCGGCTGCCCGCCCGCGCACGGAAGCAGTTCCCCGACGCGGGCCTGGCCGCGGCCGAGGCCCAGCCCTCCGGGGTGCGGCTGGCCTTCCGGACCCGGGCCACCGCAGTCGAGCTGGACGCGATCCCGACGAAGACGCTCTACCAGGGCGCCCCGCCGCGCCCGGACGGCGTGTACGAACTGCTCGTCGACGGCCGTCCGGCCGGCCGGGGCAGCGTGCCGGGCGGCAACGTCCGCGTCGTCGACATGGCCACCGGTTCGGAGGTCCTGCGCCCCGGTCCGCCCGGCACCGTCCGGTTCACCGGGCTCCCCGCCGGGATGAAGGACGTCGAGATCTGGCTGCCGCACACCGAGGTCACCGAGCTCATCGCCCTGCGCACCGACGCCCCGGTCGAGGACCTCCCCGACCGCGGCCGCAGGGTCTGGCTGCACCACGGCAGTTCCATCAGCCACGGCTCCTTCGCCACCGAACCGACCGGTACCTGGCCGGCGCTCGCGGCCGCCCTGGCCGGCGTGGAGCTGGTCAACCTGGGCTTCGGCGGCAACGCCCTGCTCGACCCGTTCACCGCGCGCGCCATCCGGGACACCCCCGCGGACCTGATCAGCCTCAAGATCGGCATCAACCTGGTCAACCACGACCTGATGCGCCTGCGTGCCTTCGTCCCGGCCGTCCACGGATTCCTCGACACCGTCCGCGAGGGGCACCCGACCACCCCGCTGCTGGTCGTCTCTCCCGTCCTGTGCCCCATCCACGAGGACACCCCGGGCCCCACCGCCCCGGACTTCGAGGGCGGGGAACTGCGCTTCAAGGCCCTCGGCGACCCGACGGAGCGCGGTACGGGGCGGCTGACGCTCCGTGTCATCCGGGACGAGCTCGCCCGCATCACCGCGCAGCGGGCGGCCGACGACCCGAACCTGCACCACCTTGACGGCCGCGCCCTCTACGGCGAAGCGGACCACGCCGAACTGCCCCTGCCCGACCGGCTCCACCCGGACCCGGCCGGCCACCGCCGCATCGGCGAGCGCTTCGCGCAGCTGGCCTTCGGCGACCGCGGCCCGTTCTCCGTCACAGGCGGCTGAGCCGACTCGGGGTCAGCAGGCAGCGGCCGACCAGCCCGACGCCCGCGTCGAGGGACTCCCGGAACTCCTCGGCCAGGTCGGGGGAGCGGCGCAGCGTCCACAGCAGCCGGGCCGCCGCCCAGGCGCCCGCACGCGCGCGTTCCAGGCTCCACGAGCCGACCAGGTGGGTCAGCGGATCGGCGATCTCCAGGAGGTCCGGGCCCGGCATCAGCTCCTCCCGGATGTGTTCCTCCAAGGCGACCAGGGTGTCGCCGACCCGGTCGAAATCGCCTTCGAGGGCGGCCGGTTCGCAGTCCAGGGAGCGGCAGGTGGACACCACCGCCACTGCCAGGTCATGGCCGATGTGCGCGTTGATCCCGGCCAGCGCGTGCTGGAGCGGCCGGATCCCCGGGTGGCGCCGGTACTGGAGCAGCGGCCGCCAGCAGGCCGGAGCCCGGTCCGCCTCCACCGCCGACAGGTACCGCTCCGCGAACCGCACGCTGAGGGTCTGGGCCCGCCGGGGCGCGGGGAACCCGCCGTGTTCGATCCGCAGGTGCAGGGTCTCCGTCACCGTCAGGTAGACCCGGTTGAAGACGGCGACACCGTCCTGCGGCGGGAGCCGCTCGTCCAGGGCGCGCATCCGCGCCAGCACCGCTTCCATGGGACGCAGAGTCGCAGGCGCCGAGCCGGATCTGGGGAACTTGGCCGTACGCTTCGCCGGTTCGGGCGAAACCCCGTCAACGCGGCGTGTCCGGGCCGTCCTGATCATCGTAGGCGGAGGTGCCCTCGTCGAGCAGGGGCTCCTGCTGCGTCAGGTGCCCCGGGGCGAAGTACCGCAGCGTGTGGTAGCCGGTGATCACCACGATCGTGCCCAGCGCGATACCGCCGAGTTCGAAGCTGTCGGTGATCTGCAGCTTGACCCCGCCGACACCGATGACGATGCCCGCCGCGGCCGGCACCAGGTTCAGCGGATTGCGCAGGTCCACCCGGCCGTTGATCCAGATCTGGGCGCCGAGCAGGCCGATCATGCCGTACAGGATGACGGTGATGCCGCCCAGCACCCCGCCCGGGATCGCGGCGACGACGGCGCCGAACTTGGGGCACAGGCCGAAGAGCAGTGCGAAGCCGGCCGCCGCCCAGTACGCCGCCGTGGAGTAGACCCGGGTGGCCGCCATGACGCCGATGTTCTCGGAGTACGTCGTGTTCGGCGGCCCGCCGACCGCCGTGGACAGCATGGACGCGGCGCCGTCGGCCGCGATGGCGGTGCCGAGCTTGTCATCGAGCGGGTCGCCGGTCATCTCGCCGACGGCCTTGATGTGACCCGCGTTCTCCGCGATCAGCGCGATCACCACGGGCAGGGCGATCAGGATCGCCGACCATTCGAACTGCGGCGCGTGGAAGGACGGCAACCCGATCCAGTCGGCCTTGCCGACCCCGGAGAGGTCGAGGCGCCAGTGGTCCACGGCCTCGGGCCCGCCCATCGGCGAGTGGATCTTCCCGAAGACCAGGTCGAGGATGCCGGAGAGGCCGTACCCGAAGACCAGCCCCAGGAAGATCGCGATCCGCGACCAGAAACCGCGCAGGCAGACCACGGCGAGACCGGTGAACAGCATCACCAGCAGCGCCGTCCACTGGTCCTGTGGCCAGTACGTCGAAGCCGTCACCGGCGCCAGGTTGAAACCGATCAGCATCACGACCGCGCCCGTCACCACCGGAGGCATCGCCGCGTGGATGATCCGCGCCCCGAACCGCTGCACGGTGAGGCCGGCCAGGAACAGCGCCGCGCCCACGACGAAGACGGCCCCGGTCACGACCGCGCTGTCACCGCCCGAGGCGCGGATGGCCGCCGCGACACCGACGAAGGACAGGGAGCAGCCCAGGTACGAGGGGATTCGGCCGCGCGTCGCGAGCAGGAAGATCACCGTCGCGACGCCGGACATCATGATCGCCAGATTCGGGTCCAGGCCCATCAGCACCGGCGCGACGAAACTCGCGCCGAACATCGCGACGACGTGCTGGGCGCCGAGCCCCGCGGTCCGCGGCCACGAAAGCCGCTCGTCGGGCCGTACCACCGCGCCGGGTGCCGGGGTCCGCCCGTCTCCATGCTGGGTCCAGCGCACGCCGAGGCCCATGTTCCACCACTTCCGTTTCGCTGCTGATCACGCGTCCGGACCGCACCACGTACGTTCACCGCGAGGCCAGCGATATGTCACGGGCGGATTTCGGCCGTTTCATCCCGATCGGCCTCGGAGGCCGCGGATGCCGGCTTCTGCCGCAGTACGGCGGCCCCCACCACCAGCGCGAACGCGAGCAGGGTGACCAGACCGAAGGAGACCACGAGCGAGGTCGCGTCCGCCACCGCCCCGATCGCCGACGGGGCGATCAGTCCCGATGTGTACGTGATCGTCGCGACACCCGCGATGGCCTGCGCCGGGGCCGGCCCGCTGCGCGCCGCCGCCGCGAACGCCAGCGGCACCACGACCGCGATGCCGAGCCCGATCAGTCCGAACCCCGCCAATGCCGCCCCGGGATGGCGGACCGTCACGACGAGCAGCCCTCCCGCGGTGGCCAGTACGCCGCCGGCCCGGACGGTGCGCACCGGCCCGAACCGGTCCACCACCCGGTCCCCGGCGAGCCGGGCGACGGCCATCGTGAGCGCGAACGCGGTGGTGGAGGCCGCCGCGAGGCCGGCGTCCGTGTGCAGGACGTCCCGCAGGTAAACCGCCGACCAGTCCAGGCTCGCGCCCTCCGCGAAGACCGCGCAGAAACCGATGGCCCCGATGAACAGTGCGGACTTCGGCGGCAGCGCGAAGTGTGGCGGCGCCTGCGCCTCCTGGTCGCTCCTCAGGTCCAGCACCCCGCGTACGGCGACCAGCCCGGCCGCCGTGAGGGCCAGCGCGGCGATCAGGTGGTGCAGCCGGGCGTCCGCCCCCGCGTGCGCGGCGACCGTACCCGCGGCCGAACCGAGCAGCGCCCCCATGCTCCACATGCCGTGCAGCGAGGACATGATCGAGCGGCCCAGCCGGTTCTCGGTCTCCACGCCCAGCGCGTTCATCGCCACGTCCGACATGCCGGAGGTGGCTCCGTAGACGAAGAGCGCGCAGCAGAGGGCGGGCAGGTTCGGGGCGAGGCTCGGGAGGACCAGGGACAGGGTCCACAGCGCCAGCAGCGCGCGCAGGGCGGCGCCGGCGCCGAAACGGTGGTTGATCCGCCCCGCCAGCGGCATCGCGAGCGCCGCGCCCAGGGCGGGGAAGGCGAGGGCCAGGCCCAGGGTGCCCGCACTGAGCTGGGCGTGGTCCTGGATCCAGGGGATTCGGGTGGCGAAGGAGCCGGTGACGGCGCCGTGGGCGCAGAAGACGGCGGCGATCGCCGAACGGGCATGGCGCAGACGCGCCGGGCTGAGGTCGGGTTCCCCGGTCATGAGCACTAAACTATCAGGGACCCTGCCTGATGGTTAATGACTTCGACTCCCTAGGATGGGCGCCGTGACCCCTGCCCTCACTCCGGTACCGTCCCCCGCCTCACCGAGCACGGCGCGCGCCATCAACGACCGCCTGGCCCTGCAACTCCTCCAGGAGGCCGGACCGCTGACGGCCACCCAGCTCAAGACCAGGACCGGCCTCTCCCGCCCGTCGGTCGCCGACCTCGTGGAACGGCTCATCGAAGCCGGGCTGATCGAGGTCGTCGGGGAGTCCGGCGAACAGCGCCGCGGCCCCAACGCCAAGCTGTACGGAATCGTCGCCGGCCGCGCCCACCTCGCCGCCCTGGACGTGCGGACGGACAGCGTCACCGCCGTGGTCACCGACCTCCTCGGCCGGCCCCTGGCCGAGGCCGCCCTGCCCGTCGGCGCCCCCGAGGACGCGGTCGCGGCCCTGCTGCGCACCGCCCGCGAGGCCGGGGCCGGCGCACTGCACACCGTCGTCATCGGCGCCCCCGGCCTGGTCGCCCCCGCCACCGGCGAACTCCGCGACACCAACGGCCTGCCGGCCTGGCACCGGGACCTGGTGGGGGCGCTGCAGCGGGGCCTGCCCGCCGTGGTGGCCGTCGAGAACGAGACCAACCTGGCCGCCCTCGCCGAACAGCGCCTCGGCGTGGCCCGCGACGTGGACTCCTTCGTGCTCCTGTGGCTCGGCGCCGGGGTGGGCGCCGCCGTCGTCCTGGACGGGCGGCTGCGCCGGGGCGCCTCCGGCGGGGCGGGCGAGATCGGCTTCCTGCCGGTCCCGGGTACCGGGGGCCTGCCCTCGGCCACCGACTGCGGGGCCGGGTTCCACGCCCTGGCGGGCCGGGACGCCGTGGCGGCGCTGGCGCGCGAACACGGCTTCACGGGCCCGGTTGAGGAGGCGGTGGCGGGGGCTGCGGGAGAGGCCTTCCTCGAAGCCCTGGCCGAGCGTCTGGCGCTCGGCGCGGCGGCGGTCGCCGCGGTCCTGGATCCGGGGTGCGTGGTCCTGGCGGGCGAACTGGGCCGCGCGGGCGGCCCGGCCCTCGCGGCCCGGGTGGCCCACCGGCTGACCACGCTGACCCCGGTCCCCACCGAGGTCCGGGCCACCACCCTGGGTGGCCCGGCGGTGCTGGCGGGGGCACGGCTGGCCGCGCGCGAGGCGGCGCAGGAGGTGCTGTTCGGGGGATCCGGCGGCTGAAGGCTCAGGCTCCCGCCCGTCACCGGCCTTGCCGCTGCCGCCCGTCAGCGCCCTTGCCGCTCCCGCCCGGCAAGGAACTCCGCGAACGTGCCCCGGCCCACCGCGTGGGAGGGCGCGAGGTTGCCGCCGCGGCGGAAGCCCGCGTACGCCTTGCCCCACAGCGGCAGCGGGACCATCCGGCGGCGGCGTCCCGTCGCCGAGAGGTGGGCGCGGCCCAGTTCCGGCAGGGTGCGGATCTCCGGGCCGCCCATGTCCGGGACACGGCCCGACGGGGCCGGGACCGCCAGTTCCGCCAGGCGGTCCGCCACCTCCCCGACGGCGATCGGCTGCACCCGGACCCCCTTCGGCAGCGGCATGACCGGCAGCTTCGCCGCCATGGCCACCACCTGCTCCACCAGGTCGTGGAACTGGGTCGTACGCAGGATCGTCACGCCCAACCCGGACTCCTCCAGCAGCCGCTCCACCGCCAGCTTCCTCTCGTAGTAGCCGAAGGGGACCACGTCGACGCCGACGATCGAGATGTAGACGATGTTCGTGACGCTCCCCGCCCGCCGGGCCGCCTCGATCAGGTGTCCGGTGGCCACTTCGTCGCCCCTGCCCCCGCCGCGCGTGTTGCTCGCGCAGTGCACGACGACCTCCGCGCCCGCCATGGCCGCGGCCAGTCCGCTGCCGTCCCGCAGGTCGACCGGGTGGTCCGGGGAGTGCCGGCTCAGTACGCGGACCTCGTGGCCCGAGTCCCGGAGCCGGGTGACGACGAGCGAGCCGAGGGTTCCGGTGCCTCCGGTGACGAGGATGGTGCTCATGGGGTCCTGCCCTTCGCTGGAAACCTGCCTTCACCAGCAGAGACCGGACAGCGCCCGGGAATGTGACAGCAGCCGCCGGAGGAATCCCAGCTTCTCCGGATCGGCCACCGCCCGCACGCCGGAGGCCACGTGCGGGGACCCGGTGGCCGCCGGGCCACCGGGTCCTCACGTACTCACCTCACCCGCGGGGTGTCAGCAGGCGCCCTGGTCCTTCCAGACGCCCCATTCGCCCGTGGTGCCGGGCTCCTCGTTCTGCGTCCACCACTGGGCCTTCCAGGTGTGGCCCTTGTGGGAGACGACGTTGCCGCCGGTGTAGGTCTGACCCGCCACGTACGCCGGGCCGGTGCACGTACCGCCGGTCGGGGGCGTGGTGGTCGGGGGCGGCGTGGTCGGCGGGGTCGTGGTGGGCGGGGGAGTGGTCGGCGGCGTGGTGCTGCCCGGCTGCACCACGGTGACCCCGCGTCCCAGGTCCCCGGCGAGCGCGTACGTCGTGCCGGAGATGGTCACCGTCCAGTTGGAGGGCGTGGAGACCGGCAGGTAGTAGTTGAACGCCAGGTCGACCGAGGCGCCCGGGGCCAGCGTCTGCCAGGCCGGGAGCTTCAGCGACACCCGGTGGAAGTCGCCCTTCAGACCGCCGGCGTTGCTTCCGGTGTGGCCGCTGCTGATCACCGTCGTGCCGAAACCCGACTGGTCCGAGGCGTTGTCCGGGGCCGACGTCGAGTAGTCGAACCGGAACTCGGTGCCACCCGGCAGCGCGGCCCGCGTGTTGTTGGTGATCTTGATCTTCGGGGTGATCGGGTAGTTGGAGTCGCCCAGCTTGAACTCGGTGAACTCCGTCTTGACGTCCACGGCCTGCGCGGGCAGCGCGGTGTTCGACTTCTTGGCGCCGTACGGGGCGGCCGCCTTGAACTTGTCGTACATCAGGGAGGTGAGCGTGGAGCCCATCTCGTACTGGCCCTTCGCCGCGTTCCAGCCGTAGTCGCCGGCCATCTCCCAGACCATGGTGCCGCCGATGCCGCGGTCCACCACGTAGTCGGCCTTGGCCGCCACGGACTGCTCGTCCTCCGTGGAGAGGAAGACCTTCTTCTGCGCGTTCCACAGCCACGGCGCGACCAGCGTCGCGTCGTACTTGCGGGCGTAGGTGCCGGTCAGCGTGGTGTTCCCGGGGAAGCCGTACGAGGTGACGTAGTCGCCGACGATCCCCTTCTCCAGGTTCTTGGCGTGCCACATGGGGTTGGAACCGGCCGGCGCCTCGACGCCGTTGGTGTCCTTGTCGTGCCACAGGTTGTCGATGCCGACCGCGCCGTCACCGCATTTGGTCAGGCCCGCGCCCGCCGGGCACGTGGTCGCCGGGGCCTTGCCCCACAGGCCGTCGGTGCCGCCCTGCACGTTCTTGTGGCCGCGGGTGTAGTACGGCAGGCCGATGTTGATGCGGCCGGCCGGCATGGAGCCGCGGAAGTAGTGGTAGGCCCAGTCGGTGTTGAGGTAGCCGATGCCGCCGTACTGGGAGCTGCCGTAGACGTTCGCGGCGGCCAGCTCGGCGTCCTTGCCGTCGTCGAAGAGCGAGGCGTTCGGACCGACGAACTCGTTCCAGGCCCCGTGCAGGTCGTAGGACATGATGTTCACGTAGTCCAGATACTTCTGCATCTGGAAGGTCTCCATACCGCGCAGCAGGTAACCGGAGGAGGGCGCGGCGACGGTGAGCAGGTAGTGCTTGCCGTCGGTGGCGCCGGCCCTGTCGAGCTTCTCGCGCAAGCTCTTCATCAGGGCGTCGTAGCCCTTGACCAGGCCGGCCCGGCGGGCATTGGAGAGCTGCCAGTCCAGCGGGTTGCCCGCGTCCTTCATGGTGGTCGGGTACTCGTAGTCGATGTCGACGCCGTTGAACCCGTACGTGCGGATGAACTCGACGGAGGAGTCCGCGAACGTGTCGATGCCGGCCTGGTTGACCGAGCCGTCGGCGTTGGTGGCCATCGAGTAGAAGCCGCCGGAGGCGACGCGGCTGCCGTCGTCCCCGAAGTAGCCGCCGGTCTCGGCCCAGCCTCCGACCGAGATCAGCGTCTTGACGTTCGGGTACTGCTTCTTGAACTTGGTCAGCTGGTTGAAGTGGCCCTTGTACGGGAGGGCCGGGTCCATCTCGGCACCCGCGACGCCCGGCCAGGTCATTCCGGTGGCGGCGTTGTTCGCGTTGTCCGCGCCGACCGAGATCTTGTTGTCGCCGCCCACGTGCGCGAAGGCGTAGTTCAGGTGGGTGACCTTGGACCACGGGATGTTGTTGGCGAGGTAGGCGGGGGTGCCGTCCTTGCCGGTGCGCCAGCCGGTGAAGTAACCGATGACGCGGCGCTGGTGGTCGGCGCCCATCTTCTCGCGGCCTTCGGTGTCGTACACCGAGCAGTACGGGACGTCGACACCGGCCGTCTTGTACAGCCCGTCGGGGCGGCAGGTCTCTCCCCCGGACTCCGTCTGGGAGGACCCCCAGGCCGCGTGCGAAAAGGTCGTCGACAGTGCCGGTAGCAGCAGTCCGGCGATTGCGGCGCCGGATGCCAGGAGCATGGCTCTCGTACGTGTGGGGGACAGCATGGTGCCTCCTGGGGAGGGGAGGATGGCGTGACACGACAGGGCATCAACAGGCAGAGGGGTAGCGCTGGTTGGCCCGTGACGTGCGCACATCGACGGGCTGTCCCGGGAAGATGAAGGGAACGTTAAGAGGACTAGACCAACCCGTCAATAGGTCTGGACCAAAGCCCTTTCGGGGGCGGAGCGGGGGCCGGAGCCGGGGCGCCGATGGCATGCAGGTGGGGGTGCGCGTGGCGCAATACGTCCGCCGAGAACGGCTGTCTTGTGACCCAGGCCACAGCGCTTCACTCACATGGCCGCCGATCAGCCGTGGCAAACTGGCTTCAGTACCAGTAAGCAGCGCACTCCGGGGTCGGTGTAATTCCGAACCGGCGGTTATAGTCCGCGACCCGTCCGCAGCCAGCGGCCGGTTGACCAGGTGAGATTCCTGGACCGACGGTTAAAGTCCGGATGGGAGGCAGTGCGCGGCGGGCCAGTGACCGGTACGCCGCCGTCGGCGGTTCGTCG
Source organism: Streptomyces sp. NPDC048269 (assembly GCF_040652395.1). Lineage (NCBI taxonomy): Bacteria > Bacillati > Actinomycetota > Actinomycetes > Kitasatosporales > Streptomycetaceae > Streptomyces > Streptomyces sp. NPDC048269. The sequence goes on along the minus strand of NZ_JBEZLW010000027.1, from coordinate 19,152 downwards.
GCATATCCCTGTGGACATGCCCGAGCGGACCGTTCATCCGGCCTCGGCGTCCCCGTGTGAGCTGTTCCGCTTCATCTGTCGTATCCCGACAGGCCCCGGAGTCCGTGCCCGATGAGGCAGGAGGACCCGGTGGCGACACACGCCGCGCACGCAGCACCCGACGCGGGCACCCGTGCCATGCGCCGAGCCATCGAGCTCGCCGCGCGCGGACTCGGCTCCACCAGCCCCAACCCGGTCGTCGGCTGCGTCATCACCGGCCCCGCGGGCACCGTCGTCGGCGAAGGCTGGCACGAGCGGGCCGGCGGCCCGCACGCCGAGGTCCACGCCCTGCGCGCGGCAGGCGAAGCCGCCCGTGGCGGCACCGCGTACGTCACCCTCGAACCCTGCAACCACACCGGCCGAACGGGCCCTTGCGCCCGCGCCCTCATCCAGGCCGGGATCACCCGGGTGGTCTACGCCGTCCCCGACCCGGACCCGCAGGCCAGCGGCGGCGCCGCCACCCTGCGCGCCGCCGGGGTCGACACCTCGGCCGGGCTCCTGCAGGAGGAGGCCGAGGCGGGCAACGCCGCATGGCTGACCTCCGTACGCCTCGGGCGGCCGCACGTCACCTGGAAGTACGCCGCCACCCTCGACGGCCGCAGCGCCGCCGCCGACGGCAGCAGCCGCTGGATCACCTCCGCCGAGTCCCGTGCCGACGTCCACCGGCTGCGCGCCGAGAGCGACGCCGTCCTGGTGGGCGGCGGCACCCTGCGCGCCGACGACCCGCACCTCGCCGTACGCGGCGTCGAAGGCGCGACGCAACCGCTGCGGATCGCCCTCGACACCCGCGCCACGGTCCTGCCGACCGCCCGGATCCTCGACGACACCGCGCCCACCCTGCTCGTCGTCGGCGAGGACGCCGACACCCGGCACCTGCCCGGCGTCGCGCTGCTCCGGCTGCCGCTGCACGACGGCCGCATCGGCGTGCACGACCTCCTCGCCCACCTGAACCTGCGCGGCGTGCGTTCGGTCCTGCTGGAAGGCGGGCCGACCCTGGCCGGAGCCTTCCTCGAAGCCGGAGCCGTCGACCGCGTCATCGGCTACATCGCCCCGGCCCTGCTCGGTGCGGGCCCCGCGGCCCTCGCCGACGCCGGAATCAAGAACATCTCCGGTGCGTTGCGCCTCGACATCACCCAGGCCCTCCGCGTCGGCCCCGATCTGCGCATCACCGCCGTCCCCGCCACCGCCACAGTCCCCGCCACCGCCACCAAGGAGCACTGAGTGTTCACCGGAATCGTCGAAGAACTGGGCGAGGTCACCGCCGTCGAGCAGCTCTCGGAGGCCTCCCGCTTCCGCCTGCGCGGCCCCCTCGTCACCGACGGCGCCAAGCACGGCGACTCCATCGCCGTCAACGGCGTCTGCCTGACCGTCGTGGAGACCGCCGACGGCGAGTTCACCGCCGACGTCATGCAGGAAACCCTGAACCGCTCCAGCCTCGGCGCCCTGACCGAGGGCTCCCGGGTCAACCTGGAGCGTCCGATGGCGCTCGGCGGACGGCTCGGCGGCCACCTGGTCCAGGGGCACGTGGACGGCACCGGCACGATCCTCTCCCGCACCCCCTCGGAGCACTGGGAGATCGTCAAGATCGCCCTCCCGGAGCACCTCTCGCGGTACGTCGTCGAGAAGGGCTCCATCACCGTCGACGGCGTCAGCCTCACCGTGGTCGAGGCCGCCGCCGACTGGTTCACCATCAGCCTCATCCCCACGACCCTCGCGCTGACCACGCTCGGCATCAAGCAGAGCGGCGACCCGGTCAACCTGGAGGTCGACGTCCTCGCCAAGTACGTCGAACGCCTGCTGGCCGCCGGCGTGAACCCGCTGCACGCGACGGGAGACCACCAGTGAACGCCCTGACCTGGCTCAACACCGAGGCGTTCACCGTCTTCGGGCAGAAGGTCATCTGGTCCGACATGATCGGCAACCTGATGGGCCTGGCCGCCCTCGCCCTCGGCTGGCGCCGCTCCATATGGACCTGGCCCGCCCAGCTCCTCTCCGGCCTGATCCTCATCGCCGCGTACGCCTCCGCCCACCTCTCCGGCGGCGTCGGCAAGCAGCTGCTGGTCATCGGCGTGGCCGTATGGGGCTGGCGCGCCTGGCAGCGCGGCAAGCAGCAGGCCCAGGACGGCTCCATCGCCGTGCGCACCGCCACCTGGAAGGAGCGCGGACTGCTCCTCGCGGGAGCGGCGCTGGGCACCCTCGCCGTCGGCGGCCTGTTCACGCTCTTCCCGCACCTGTCCTGGAGCCCGTGGGCGGACGCGTACATCTTCGTCGGCACCATCGTCGCGATGGTCGCCCAGGCCCGCGGCCTCGTCGAGTTCTGGTTCGCCTGGCTCCTCGTCGACCTGGTCGGCGTACCCCTCGCCTTCAACAACGGCCTGGCCTTCTCCGGCCTCGTCTACGTCGTGTACTTCGCCCTCGTGCTGTGGGGCGCCTACGACTGGTACCAGCGCTCGCGCACCACCACCGCCCCGGCCCTGGAAGGAGCAACGGCATGACCGCCCTCAAGCCCGTGCCCGACATCCCCGAAGAGACCTTCCGTCTCGACCCCGTGGAGCAAGCCATCCGCGACATCGCGGCGGGGCGGCCGATCGTCGTCGTCGACGACGAGGACCGCGAGAACGAGGGCGACCTCGTCATCGCCGCCGAGAAGGCCACCCCCGAGATCATCGCCTTCATGATGAGCGAGTGCCGCGGCCTGATCTGCGCCCCCATGGAGGGCACCGAGCTGGACCGGCTCGAACTCCCCCAGATGGTCGATCACAACACCGAGTCGATGCAGACGGCCTTCACCGTCTCCGTCGACGCGAGCTCCGCCCACGGCGTCACCACCGGGATCTCCGCCGCCGACCGCGCCACCACCCTGCGGCTCCTCGCGGACGGGATCTCCCAGCCCGCCGACTTCGTCCGCCCCGGCCACGTCTTCCCGCTGCGCGCCAAGCCCGGCGGCGTCCTGGTCCGCAACGGCCACACCGAGGCCGCCGTCGACCTCGCCCGCCTCGCGGGCCTGCGCCCGGCCGGCGCCATCGTCGAGATCGCCGGCGAGGACGGTGTCATGCTGCGCCTGCCGGAGCTGATCCCCTTCGCCCGCAAGCACGGCCTGACGATCATCTCCATCGAGGACCTGATCGCCTACCGCCGCTCCGCCGAACCGACCGTGCGCCGCGAGGCCGAGGTCAGCCTGCCGACCGCCTTCGGCGACTTCACGGCGTACGGCTACCGCTCCACCGTGGACGGCGTCGAGCACGTCGCCCTCGTCCACGGCGCGATCGGCGACGGCGCCGACCTCCTGGTGCGCATGCACTCCGAATGCCTGACCGGCGACATCTTCGCCTCCCAGCGCTGCGACTGCGGCCCCCAGCTGCACGCGTCCATGGAGCGGATCAAGGCCGAGGGCCGCGGAGTCGTCGTCTACCTGCGCGGCCACGAGGGCCGCGGCATCGGACTCCTGTCCAAGCTGCGCGCGTACGAACTCCAGGAGCGCGGCCGCGACACCCTCGACGCCAACCTGGAGCTGGGCCTGCCCGCCGACGCCCGCGACTACGGCGCCGGCGCGCAGATCCTCGCCGACCTCGGCGTGCACAGCGTCCGGCTGCTGACCAACAACCCCGAGAAGTCCGCCGCCCTCGTCCGGCACGGCATCGCGGTCACCAGCCGTGAGGCCATGCCGACGGAGGCCGGCGAGCACAATCTGCGGTACCTGCGCACCAAGCGGGACCGGATGGGGCACGACCTGCCCTGGCTGGACGAGGCCGTGACCACGTCCGCCTGCGGCAACCAGTAACCACACACACCCGAACACGAACCACCGAGGAGCAGAGCTGTGAGCGGCAAGGGCGCACCCGAACTGAGCGTGAAGAACTGCGGAGACCTCCGAGTCGCCGTGATCGCGGCCCAGTGGCACGAGAAGGTCATGGACGGACTGGTCGACGGCGCCCTGCGGGCCCTGCACGAGCTGGGCATCGACGAGCCCACCCTGCTCCGCGTCCCCGGCAGCTTCGAGCTCCCGGTCGTGGCGAAGGTACTGGCCGGTCGCGGTTACGATGCCATCGTCGCCCTCGGAGTGGTCATCCGCGGCGGCACCCCGCACTTCGACTACGTCTGCCAGGGCGTCACCCAGGGCCTGGTACAGGTGTCGATCGACACCGGAGTCCCCGTCGGCTTCGGTGTACTGACCTGCGACAACGACGAGCAGGCGCTGGACCGCGCCGGGCTCGAAGGGTCGAACGAGGACAAGGGGCACGAAGCGGTCACCGCCGCCGTCTCCACCGCCATGACCCTGCGGACCGTCAGCGAACCCTGGCGCTGAGTGGCGTGGGGGAACCCCGTATTCTGAGGACCATCATGGCGAACAAATCCCCCAAGAGCTTCGAAGAGCTCTTCACGGAGCTCCAGCTCAAGGCCGCCAACGGCGACCCCAGCACCTCCCGTACCGCCGAGCTCGTCGCCAAGGGCGTCCATGCCATCGGCAAGAAGGTCGTCGAGGAGGCCGCCGAGGTCTGGATGGCCGCCGAGTACGAGGGCAAGGAAGCCGCCGCCGAGGAGATCTCCCAGCTGCTCTACCACGTCCAGGTGATGATGGTGGCGCGCGGGATCTCCCTCGAGGACGTCTACTCCCACCTCTGAGCTCCGGCACGTACACCCCGCCCGAATTCACGCAAACCCACGCATCAAAGGAAGCCCCATGCTGCGCATCGCCGTCCCCAACAAGGGTTCACTCTCCGGACCGGCGTCGGCGATGCTCCATGAGGCCGGCTACCGGATGCGCAAGGAGTCCAAGGAACTCGTGGTCGTGGACCCCGAGAACGAGGTCGAGTTCTTCTACCTCCGCCCCAAGGACATCGCGATCTACGTCTCCTCGGGCAAGCTCGACATCGGCATCACCGGCCGCGACCTGCTGCTCGACTCCGGCGCCAGCGCCGAGGAGATCCTGGCGCTGAACTTCGGCCGGTCCACCTTCCGCTACGCCACCCTCCCCGGCACCGCGAAGGGCCCCGAGGACTTCCACGGGATGACCATCGCGACCTCGTACGAGGGAATCGTGGCCAAGCACCTCGCCGAGAAGGGCATCGACGCCTCCGTCGTCCACCTCGACGGCGCGGTCGAGACCGCCATCCAGCTCGGCGTCGCCCAGGTCATCGCGGACGTCGTCGAGACCGGCACCAGCCTGCGCAATGCCGGCCTGGAGGTCATCGGCGAGCCGATCCTCACCTCCGAGGCCGTCGTCATCCGCGGCAACGGCACCGACGCCGACAACCCGCAGGCCCAGCAGTTCCTGCGCCGCCTCCAGGGCGTCCTGGTGGCCCGCAGCTACGTGATGATGGACTACGACTGCCGGGCCGAGCACCTGGAGCGCGCGGTCGCCCTCACCCCGGGCCTCGAGTCGCCGACCGTCTCCCCCCTGCACAACGAGGGCTGGGTCGCCGTCCGTGCCATGGTCCCGGCCAAGGAGGCCCAGCGGATCATGGACGACCTCTACGAGCTCGGCGCGCGCGCGATCCTCACCACCTCGATCCACGCCTGCCGGCTCTGACCCGCACGCCGACCGCAGAAGGCATCCGAACGCATGACCGAGTCCGCCGCCCAGCCCGTACCGCCCGCCCTGCCGGTCACCTTCCGGCCGACCCGCACCCGGGCCGTCCTGCTGGGCGCCGGGCTCGCCATGTTCGTCACCATCACGGCGGTGGCCTTCCTGCTGGAGACCCTCAGCGCGGGGGAGCGGATCAGCTTCGTCTTCACCGCCGTCCTGCTGAGCTCCGTCCTCGTCCTGCTCAGCCGCCCCAAGGTGGTCGCGGACGAGGCCGGGGTCACCGTCGTGAACCTGACCACCACCCGCCGCCTGGAGTGGGCGCAGATCCTGCGCGTCAACCTCCGCCCAGGGGACCCGTGGGTGTTCCTCGACCTCAGCGACGGCACCAGCCTGCCCGCCCTCGGCATCCAGCCCGGGGTCGCCAGGGCCCAGGCGATCGGCGACGCGCGCGCCCTGCGCGCACTCGCCGAAACCCGGGGCACCGGCGCGAACGACCACTGAGCCCATCGGGTCTCGTGGCTGCGTACCGTTGCGGCCACGATCTCAATGACTACCCTGGTGACGGGGCGCAGCCGTGCGCCCTCCCACTTGCCCCGGGGCCCCCGGGGCCTGCGGACCACCTGCGACCTGAGGAGTGACTCCCTCCAGCAATGGACGGATCGTCCGGTAATACCCGCGCCGCCCTCCCCGCGGAGGCGGCGGCATGATCATCCCGCTACTCCTGCTCGCGGCGGCTTTCGTCCTGATCCTCGCCAACGGCTTCTTCGTGGCAGCCGAATTCGGGCTCGTCACCGTGGAGAGGCCCGAGGCCGAGCGCGCCGCAGCCGACGGCGACCGCCGTGCCCGCACGGTGGTCGAGGCCCTGCGGGAGCTGTCCTTCCAGCTCTCCGGCACCCAGCTCGGCATCACCATCACCTCCCTCGTGGTCGGCATGCTCGCCGAGCCCGCCCTCGCCGCACTGCTGGCCGGGCCGCTCGCCGCGACCGGCCTCCCCGAGGGAGCCGCCTCCGGCGTCTCCGTGGTCATCGGGATGCTGCTCGCCTCCGCCGTCCAGATGGTCGTCGGCGAGCTCGTACCGAAGAACTGGGCGGTCTCGCGACCGCTCCAGGTCGCCCGCTTCGTCGCCGGCCCCCAGAACACCTTCTCCCGCGCCTTCCGGCCGGTCATCGCCGGCCTCAACGCCGTCGCCAACCGCCTCGTACGCGCACTCGGCGTCGAGCCGGCCGAGGAGATGGCCTCCGCCCGTACCCCCGGCGAACTGGTCTCCCTGGTCCGCCATTCGGCCCAGGCCGGCGCCCTCGAACAGGACACCGCCGACCTCTTCGTACGGACCCTGTCGCTGGGCGAGCTCACGGCCCAGCACGTCATGACCCCCCGGGTGAAGGTCAGCGCCCTGATGCACACGGCCACCGCGGCCGACGTGCTCAACCTGACCCGCGCCACCGGCCTGTCCCGCTTCCCGGTCTACCGCGACCGCATCGACGAGATCACCGGCGTGGTCCACCTCAAGGACGCCCTCGCCGTGCCCGAGTCCGAGCGCGGCCGCACCACCGTGGCGCGGATCTGCGTCGCACCGCTGCTGGTGCCCGGCTCCCTGCCGGTGCAGCCGCTGCTGGAGCGGCTGCGCAGCGAACAGCCGATGGCCGTGGTCGTCGACGAGTACGGCGGCACCGCCGGTGTGGTCACCCTGGAGGACATCGTGGAGGAACTCGTCGGAGAGGTCCGCGACGAGCACGACCTCGCCGAGGACGAGGGCCCCGAGCTGGCCGCCGTACCCGCCGAGGACGGCCGCCCCTCCTGGGAGGCCGACGGCAGCTGCCGGGTGCAGACCCTGCGCCGGATAGGCCTGGAGGTGCCCGAAGGCCCGTACGAGACCGTCGCCGGCCTCGTCGCCGACCTCCTCGGCCGGATCCCCGCCCCCGGGGACCGGGCGGAGCTGCCCGGCTGGCGGCTGTCCGTCCGCCAGGTCGGCCGCAACCGCGCGGAACGCGTCCGGCTGGTCCGGCTCACCGCCATCCCCGCGGCCGGCCCGCACGGGTACGCGCCCGTCCCGGCCTTCGGCTCCGCCCCCTCGGCACGGCTCGGCGCGAGCCGCACCGGCGAACCGGCCCCGCAGCCGGCCGAGCTGGAAGGCGCCACCCGATGAACGCGCTCCAGCTCCTCTTCGCCCTGCTGCTGGTCCTCGCCAACGGCTTCTTCGTCGGCGCCGAGTTCGCACTCGTCTCCGTACGGCGCAGCCAGATCGAACCCCTGGCGGCCGGCTCGAAGCGGGCCCGGCAGGTGCTCCACGGCCTGGAGAACCTGCCCCGCATGATGGCCGCCGCACAGTTCGGCATCACCATGTGCTCGCTCACCCTCGGCGCGGTCGCCGAACCCACCGTGGCCCGGCTGCTGGAGCCCGTCTTCCACGCCGTCCACGTACCGCAGGGACTGATCCACCCCCTCGGCTACGCCTTCGCGCTCGCCGCCGTGGTCTTCCTGCACCTGGTCATCGGCGAGATGGTCCCCAAGAACCTCGCCATGGCCGCCCCCGAGAAGACCGCCCTGTGGTTCAGCCCCGGCCTGGTGGCCTTCGCCCGCGTGTGCGGACCGGTCACCACCGCGCTCGGCGCCTGCGCCAAGCTCATCCTGCGGCTCTTCAAGGTGGAGCCCAAGGACGAGGTCGAGGCCGTCTACACCAGCGCCCAGCTCGGCCGGCTGCTCAAGGACTCCCGGCAGGCCGGACTCCTGGAACCGGTCGAGCAGGAACGCCTGGAGGACGCGCTGGAACTGGGCAGCCGCCCCGTCACCGACGTACTCCTCGCCCGGGACCGCATCGTCACGGTCGGTCCCTCGGCCACCCCGCGCCAGATCGAGCAGCTGACGGTGCGCACCGGGTACTCCCGGTTCCCCGTCCGCTCGGACAGCGGTGCCTTCATGGGCTACCTGCACGTCAAGGACGTCCTGGACCTGGAGGACCGGGAGCGGGCCGTGCCCCAGCGGGTCTGGCGCCGGATGACCACCCTGTCCGCCACCCTCCCGCTGGACGACGCGCTCAGCGTCATGCGGCGGGACGCCACCCACCTCGCCCAGGTCGCGGACGCGGCCGGGCGGGTGCTGGGCCTGGTCGCCATGGAGGACGTCCTGGAAATGCTGGTGGGCGAGGTCCGGGACCCGTCGCACCGGTCGTACGTACGGGGCGCGTAGCCGCCGCCCCCGGACCCCCTTGCCTCGAACGCCCGCGCGGGGCTGGGATTCGCTGCGCGAATCCGGCCCGCCCGGCGTTCGAGGGCACGGCGCGGAGCGCACGTACGGGGTCTGGGGGCCGAGCCCCCGGAAACGGCGGAAGGGCGGGGCGGGGAGAGGCTCCGCGCAGCGGCCCACCCGCAGCCCCGCCCCGGCCGGTCCGCAAGGCCTGCGCGAGCTACAACGGCGGCGCCTCCGGCCGCTCCTGCGGCCCCCGGCCCGACAGGACCTCTCCGTACGCCTGCATCAGGTCCGCCAGCCGCAGCGTGGCCAGGTCGTCGCGGGAGGGTTCGCCCGCGAAGCCCGCCAGCCGCAGATCCCGGTACGCACAGCTCTTCTCGTACAGGGTGCGCAGGAAACGGCCGTTGCCGAGCTCGTCGATCCACCCCTGCTCCACCACGTGCGCGCTGATGCTGCGCAGCTCCTCGAGGGCCTCTTCGTCCCAGCAGTCCCCGTTCGCCTCCGCCAGCACCCCGCCGATCGCGGTCAGCTCCAGCGGCCGGTAACTCGGGAAGTCCACCCGGGAGGTGAACCGCGAGGACAGCCCCGGATTGGCCGCCAGCAGCCGGTCCATCCCGGCCGGATAGCCAGCCAGGATCACCACCAGGTGGTCCCGGTTGTCCTCGGCCCGCTTCAGCAGCACCTGGAGGGCCTCGTCCCCGTACGCGTCACCCTTGCTGTAGCCCGAGTTGGACAGGCTGTACGCCTCGTCCACGAACAGCACCCCGCCGATCGCCGAATCGATCAGCTCGTTCGCCTTCACCGCGGTCTGGCCGAGGAACTCGCCCACCAGGTCGGAGCGTTGCGCCTCGACCAGATGGTCGCCGCCCAGCAGGCCCAGCGCGTAGAAGACCCGGCCCAGGATCCGCGCCACCGTCGTCTTGCCCGTGCCGGAGGGACCGGAGAACACGAAATGGCGTTTCGGCGGCTGCACGGGGAGCCCCTGCACCGCCCGCAGCCGCGCCATGTGCAGCTGCGCGGAGAGCGCCTTCACCTGCCGCTTGACCGGCTCCAGCCCCACCATCCGTTCCAGCTCCGCCAGCGCCTCGGCGAGCGCCTCCGGATCGGGCGGCCCGGCCGGCAGCCCCGCGGGCGCGCCCTGCGGCGGGACGGACACCTTGCGCCGGACGCCCTCCGTCCGGCCCGCGGGTGGCGGCGTGCCGGTCAGCGGGTCCGGCTCCACCTGGCCGTCCGCCGCGATGTCCTGGACGGGCCCGCCGCCCAGCGCCACCGCCGCGAAATTCCCGCCCGCCGGGGACGGGCCGTGCCCGCCGTAGCTCCCGAACCCGGAGTACCCGGCCGCCCCGTCGGCCATCCCGGCCATGCCGTCGGTGTCGTCGCCGTCCTCGATCGCCGTCAGCCGGGCCGCCGTGTCCATGAACGCCGGGTCCACCCGGTGCACCGCCCGGTACAGCGGCAGCGCCGCCGCGCTGCGCCCGGTGCCCTCGTGCGCCCGCGCCAGCCAGTACCGCAGCTCCTTGCGCTGCGGCTGCTCGCTGCGGCACCGCATCAGCGCCGCCGACAGCATCGGCTCCGCCTGCCCGTACATCTCCAGCCGGACCCGGGCCATCCCGCCGAACAGCCCCGCCTCGATGCCCAGCAGCGGATCGTCCACCAGCGGCTCGGTGTGCCGCACCAGCTGCTCCCAGTCCTTGACCAGGTAGGCCCGGCAGGCGTGCAGGAACCGCACCTGCGGATCGGTGTCCACCGGAGGCAGCGCGGCCAGTGCCTGGTCCAGCTCCGGCACGTGGCGGCCGTCCAGCCAGTGCGAGGCGTGGGCCAGCAGCAGGTCCCGCCGGCTCTCCAGTACCGGCTGCACCCACCAGCCCAGCCAGTACCAGGAGTTCAGCGTCCGCCGGTGCCGGGCCCGCTGTTCGCCGAAGCGGTCCCGGTGCGCGTACATGCGCAATAACGCGTTGGTGGTGTCGACCCGGAGCGCGTGCAGCCCGAGCCAGGCGTCGGCCATCGCGGGATCGAGTCGTACGGCCGCCCGGAACTCCTCCTCGGCCTGCGGATAGGCGCCCATGGTGCAGGCGTCGACCCCGCGCAGCCAGGCGAGTTCGGCCGGGGCGTGCGTGCTGCCCGGCGTGCCGAAATCCATCACGTCCCCCACAAGCCTGCCCCCGTGGTGCGCGGCAACCCCCGCTTCGAGCGCGCGAGTTGCCCGGTGCCCCCGACTAGCGTCGCTGAAATCAGGGCTGCATCGTACCTGCGGTTTCGCACCTTACGTAGGGCGCGACGGGCCGGGTTCCGGTGTGCGCCCCGGGCATGCCCGGTGACTCAGGGTGAAGAAGGGGCCCACGCGGAGGGGGTTCCGGGGCAGAACGAAGCCCCCGATCACGGGGGAACAACCGGGGGCTTCGTGTCCGCGGCGGCCGCGAAAGGCCGCGCACTGAGAACGTAAGGCCGTTTCGGGCCCCAGGTCAAGCGGGTCGGTGGAGGCCCGGCAGAGCGGAATTCCGGGGCCGCTCAGGCCCGGGGGAGTCCGTCACCCTCGGTGACGGAAGTGGTGGTTCGTGCGGTCGCACCCGTCCCGGAAGACCACTCGTATCCCGTACCGCTCTGGCGCACCAGCGTGTCCGCGAAGGGGCGCGAAGGGTCATCCGAGAAGTGCGCGAGCTCCGCGCGCTCCCATCCGTCCCAGAAGTCGGAAAGTTCACGCCCGTCCCGGTTTCGCCCGCGCCCCCAGGACTGCTCGCGCGGCGTCTCCATCCACAGAAGCCGCGCCAGGAGCGGGCGCAGCGCCCGGCGGCCCGCGCCGACGCCCTCGACGAGGAGCACCGGCGCCGGCTCCAGTACCTGCTCCGGGCCGAAGCGGCGCTCCACCCAGTCGTACGGCGCCCAGCGCGCGGGCCGCCCGGCGGCGAGCGGCTCCAGCACCTGCGCGCGGAGCCGCCGCTGCCAGCCGAACAGCTCCTCGTGGGTGGCCACGTCGTCCAGGTGCAATACGGGTACGCCGCCCAGCGCCCCGGCGAGCCGGTCCGCGAAGGTGCTCTTCCCGGACCCGGCGTGCCCGTCGATCCCGATCAGCCGCACCGGGCCGAGGGAGGGGGGCAGTGCGACGAGTTCCCGCGCGAGTGACTCAAGTGACTGCTGTGGCTCCACCCGACCAGCCTAGACGCGCGTCCGACACGGCCGGTGGCTTCGTCGCCGGGCCGCCGGGAACTGGGAGGGTGAGCCCATCGAAGCACCGACCCACCCTGGGGGAACCCCGCGATGACCGCACCCACACCGCGCAGGGCCGTACTCGTCGCCGCACTCGCGGTCGCCACCGCGGCCTCCGCCGCCACCGTCTCCGGCAGCAGCGCCGCGGCCGCCGCCCCTGCGGCTCCGCGGCGTGCGGGCCGTACCGTCGACAACCGGTTCTGGTTCTCGTACGACCACTGGAAGGGCGGCGTCCACCAGGGCACGACCGCCGTCGACGGCGCCCGCCCCGGCCTGGAGATCGAGACAGCGGCGGGCCGCACCGGGTACGCCGACCCGCACACCGGGAAGAAGAGCACCTGGGAGTACGCGACCTGGACCTCCCCGGTGCACCGCTCCGGCGTGGCCGCCACCGAGGCCATCGCCTCCTGGAACGCGCGCACCCCCGCCGGCACCTGGATCCAGACCGAACTGCGCGGCACCTACAACGACGGCACCGCCACTCCCTGGTACGTGATGGGCCGCTGGGCCGCCGGGGACGGCGACATCCGCCGCACCTCCGTGGACGGCCAGACCGACGGCAGGTCCACCGTCTGGACCGACACCCTGGCCGTCGACGCCCCGTCCGGCGGTCTGCGCCTCACCGACTGGCAGCTGCGCCTGACCCTGTACCGCAGGCCCGGGGCCGACCGCGGGCCCACGGTGTGGCTGGCCGGCGCCATGGTCTCCGACCTCCCGGACCGGTTCACCGTCCCCGCTTCCCCGCCCTCCGGCCAGGCGCACGAGCTGAAGGTCCCGCGCTACTCGCAGGAGGTGCACGTAGGCCGCTACCCCGAGTACGACAACGGGGGCGAGGCCTGGTGCAGCCCCACCTCCTCCCAGATGATCATCGAGTTCTGGGGCGGCAGGGCGGACCCCGCCTCCCTGGCCTGGGTCAACCCGGAGTACTCCGACCCGCAGGTGTGCCACGCCGCCCGCTCCACCTACGACGCCGCCTACAAGGGCTGCGGCAACTGGCCCTTCAACGCCGCCTACGCCGCCACCTACCGCGGGCTCGCCGGGGTCGTCACCCGCCTCGCGTCCCTCGCCGACCTGGAGACCCTGGTCCGGGCCGGCATCCCCGCCGTCACCTCCCAGTCCTTCCGTCCCGAGGAGCTGACCGGCGCCGGCTACGGCACCGCGGGCCACCTCATGACCGTCGTCGGGTTCACGGCCGCCGGCGACGTCGTCGCCAACGACCCCAACTCGCCCGACAACGCCTCCGTGCGCCGCGTCTACAAGCGCCGTGAGTTCGAGAACATCTGGTTGCGAACCAAGCGCCACAACGCCGCCGGCAAGGTCGTCTCGGGCAGCGGAGGTGTCTGCTACCTCTACGCCCCGGCCGCGCCGGGCCCGGCCCAGGCCGCGGCGCTGCTGGCGGTCGGAGTGCTCTGAAACCACCTTTTGACCCAATGGCCCGAATGGGCGGAACATAATGGGGTAAACGGCAGATAAAGGCTTCTCAGGGAGAGGCGGCCAGCCATGACCACCCATTCGAGCATCGAGCACCACCCCGACCTCGCAGAGATGCGCACGCGTTTCGAGCGGGTGACCAGCACCCCCGCAGCGCAAGCCGTAGAGGCATTGGCCCTGGTCACGGGCCTGTACCTGGCGGCCTCGCCGTGGATCGCAGGGTTCAGCACCCTGACCCCGCTGGCCATCAACAACCTGATCGCCGGCCTGGCGTTCTGCCTGTGCATGAGCGGTCTGGGTTCTGCCTACGAGCGCACCCACGCGATGGCGTGGACCGCGGTCGCCCTCGGTGCGTGGACGATCGTCGCCCCGTGGGTCATCGCCGGTGAGATGGACACGACCCGCACGGTGGTCAGCAACGTGATCACCGGCGCCGTAGCCCTGTGCCTCGGCCTCGCGATGGCTGCGATGGCCGGTCGCAACCGCGAGACACGCATGTGACGACAGGGACAGCTGACGACACGGACAGCTGACGACACGGATCCGGCCGCAACGCCGGGAGGGCCCGCCGCCGGGCCCCAGCCGCACCGCACGTGCCGGGGCGGGTCGGGGCCCGGCGGCGGGCGTGACGTGTGCCACCAGTGACCCTCATCATCTACCGCGAACGCCGCGAACGCTGGCACATTGGACACCATGACCGCCAACAGCGCCGCTCCCACCGCCCGTGTCCGGAACCTCGTCCGCACCGGCGGACCCGAGGACGGTTCCTCCCGGCTGGAGCACGTGCTCGGCTGGGTGCTCGTGGTCGTGATCGCCATGTTCGTCACCCAGGTCGGCTGGCTGTAACCGCTCTCCCGTCCCACCGCTGTCCCGGCCCGCCGTTCTCTCGTCCCACCGCTCTCTCGTCCCGCCCCTCGCACGCCCGTCACGTTCACCGTGACGGGCGTTTTCGCGTTCCCCGCCGACGCGCCGGGTTGACGGCGGTGGATCACCCCTGCAGCTTTCCACTAACCAGTCAGTGGAATGAGGTGGAGGGCGTGGAGTTCCGCGTCTACCGACGCAGCGGCTCCAGCCGACACGGACCGGACGGGAGAGGGGGTCGCTGCCGCCCTGGTGGCCCTGCTTCTGTTCGTCCCGCGCCGCCCCACGACGGCGCGCGCAGCCGGCGCCTCACCGCCACCGGGTCCGCCGCCCCGGCCCTCACCCGCCCGCCGGAGTCCGACCGTCCGGCCTCTTCCTGCCCGCCACCCACAGGGGAACCCGCATGGCCACGAAGAAGAACCTTCAAGCCGACCGCACCAGCGTCACCCACAAGGTCCGCTACGCGCTGAGCAACCCGACCCGCATCGCCCCCTACGTACGCCGCGCCGCGCGCGACGCCTGGCTGCGCCGCAAGCACCCCGACCACGTGGGCTACTACCGCGCGGTCATGGCCTCGGACACCGGCCGCAACCCCGAAGCCGCCGTCGGCAGCCAGACCCACGACCGCTGGCTGGCCCTGGGCAAGATGCAGTTCGACTACCTCATGGGCCACGGCCTCGCGCCCGGCCACCGGATGCTCGACATCGGCTGCGGCAACCTGCGGGCAGGCTGGCGCTTCATCGAGCACCTCGACCCGGGCCACTACTACGGCATCGACATCTCGCCCGACATCCTCATCTCCGCCAAGGAGACCCTGACCGGACAGGGCCTCCAGGCCAAGCTGCCACACCTGACCCTCACCCGGGACCTCACCCTGGACTTCCTCCCCGAGCGCCACTTCGACGTCGTGCACGCCCACAGCGTCTTCTCCCACTCGCCGATCGAGATCATCGACGAGTGCCTCGCCCACGTGGAGCGCGTACTGGCCCCGGGCGGCTGGTTCGACTTCACCTTCGACCGCACCGAGGGTGCCGAGCACCAGGTCCTGCGCGAGGACTTCTACTACCGCACCGAGACCCTGGTGGACCTCGCCGCGAAACACGGCCTCACCGCCCGCTTCATGGACGACTGGGAGCGGCTCGGACACGGCCAGTCCAAGATCCGCGTCACGGCCGGCTGACCCCGCCCGGACCGGCACGGGGCACGGCCGGGTCCGGGCCGCCAGTGCCGGTCCGGGGTCATGAGGCCTCCAGCCGCAGGCCGTCGGTGACGATCACGTCGGAGGTCACCAGCGCGCCTGCTCGGCACTGACCTGGGTCATGAAGACGAACGGAGGGACGACCGGGGGAGGAGCGGGCAGCCCGTCGGGGCTGAAGGTGACGCACAGCAGTCCCTCGATGCAGCCGCTGAACTTCGTGAGGTACAAGGTGACGTCTCCCCGCAGGTCCAGGGAGGTGGCGGCCAGCCCGTACTGCTCGCGGCGGGCGCGCGTCCGCAGCCGGTAGTCGCGCAGTGAGGCCGCGCGCATCTTCAGCACCAGCACCTTGAGCGGCCCGTCCACCGTCGGCACCTGGGCGACGCCCGTGAGCGCGAAGCCCTGGGGCGCGAAGAGCGAGGTGGTGACGGTCGGGGGAGTGCGCGCCGCCATCGGCGGCCCCGCGGCCGGGGCCGCCCCGGCTGCGCGTCGTGCCGGCACCCATGATCGTCCTCCCGTACGTCGTCCGGTGCGCAGGGGAAGTGCTGCCATACTTCAGACACGTTGTGACAGTTCGAGGCTAGGGCTGAATTTGAATAATGGTCAACAGCGCGGAACGACCGAGCGTTCGCAGGTCCGCAGGGCTGAACTCATAGCGACCGGACGCAAGTTGTTCGCCGACACCTCGTACGACGCGCTGTCCATGGACGACATCGCCAAGCAGGCGGGCGTCGCCAAGGGGCTCATCTACTACTACTTCAAGAGCAAGCGCGGCTACTACCTCGCCATCGTCGAGGACTCGGTCGCCGAGCTCGTCGCCCGCGCCGGCGGGGAGTCCGATCTCCCGAACGCCGAGCGGGTCCGGCGCACCATCGACGGCTACCTCTCCTACGCCGAGCACCACCACGCCGCCTACCGCACCATCGTCACCGGCGGCGTCGGCTCCGACGCCGAGGTACTGGCCATCCGCGACGCCGTCCGCGAGGAACTGGTCGCCACCATCGCCGAAGGCGCGTACGGGCACCGCGCGCTCCCGCCGCTCGCCCGGCTCGCGCTGGTTGGCTGGCTCTCCTCGGTCGAGGGGATCACCCTGGAGTGGATCGGCGGGCTCGCCGCGGACGCGGCCGGCCAGCCGGTCCGCGCCGCACTGGGCGCCCTGCTCGTACGCCAGCTGCGCGCGACGCTGACCGTGATCGAGGAGTTCGTCCCGGAGTGCCCGGCACCTCCCGCCCCCGAAGAGCCGTCGATCAGCTCGGTGATCTTGCCCCGGTGACGGGAAGCCCCTGATCGGGCATACTCAACCCGCCGCAGCCTCTGAACTGCCCCTTCCGTGATCCGGGAGGGCAGCATCGGCTGTGAGAGCACCGAGACCCGGCGTCGCGTCCCACACCTCACGCGCCGCCGCCGTGCCCGATCAGGGAGGAGAGCGCCGCCATGACAGACCGCGCCCCGCAGCCGGTGGACCGTCAGCTGCCCACCGAGGAGTCCCGGGACCTCCTCGCCCTCGTACGCGAGATCGCCCAGCGGGAGATCCGCCCCGTGGCCGCCGAGGAGGAAGACTCCGGGCGGTTCCCCCGCGAGATCTTCACCCTGCTTTCGGAGGCCGGACTGCTCGGCCTCCCGTACGCCGGCGAATTCGGCGGCGGCGAGCAGCCGTACGAGGTCTACCTCCAGGTCCTGGAGGAGCTGGCCGCGGCCCGCCTGACCGTCGGGCTCGGCGTCAGCGTGCACTCCCTGGCCTGCCACGGCCTGGCCGGCTACGGCACCAAGGAGCAGCAGGCGGCCCACCTGCCGGCGATGCTCGGCGGCGGCCTGCTGGGCGCCTACTGCCTCTCCGAGCCGGCCGCGGGCTCCGACGCCGCCTCGCTCACCACCAAGGCGGTGCGCGACGGCGACGAGTGGATCATCACCGGCACCAAGGCCTGGATCACCCACGGCGGGGTCGCCGACTTCTACACCGTCCTCGCCCGCACCGGCGCCGAGGGCCCCAAGGGCATCACGGCCTTCCTGGTCCCCGGCGACGCGGACGGCCTGACCGCGGCCGTCCCCGAGAAGAAGATGGGCATGAAGGGCTCACCCACCGCCCAGCTCCACTTCGACGGGGTACGGGTGCCGGACTCGCGCCGCATCGGCGAGGAGGGGCAGGGCTTCACCATCGCCCTGGCCGCGCTCGACGCGGGCCGCCTCGGCATCGCCGCCTGCGCCATCGGCGTCGCCCAGGCGGCGCTGGACGAGGCCCTGACGTACGCACTGGACCGCAAGCAGTTCGGGCACCCGATCGCGGACTTCCAGGGGCTGCGCTTCATGCTGGCCGACATGGCCACCAAGATCGAGGCGGGCCGGGCGCTGTACCTCGCGGCGGCGCGCCTGCGGGACGCCGGCAAGCCGTTCTCCCGGCAGGCGGCCATGGCGAAGCTGTTCTGCACCGACGCGGCGATGGCGGTCACCACGGACGCGGTCCAGGTGCTGGGCGGTTACGGCTACACCGCGGACTTCCCCGTCGAGCGGCTGATGCGGGAGGCGAAGGTGCTCCAGATCGTGGAGGGCACCAACCAGATCCAGCGCATGGTCATCGCCCGCCACCTGGCGGGGCCGGAGACGCGCTGAGCAGTGGAGGCGGTGCCGGGGCCGGTGCCGGCACCGGCGTCGGGGCTCTGCCGGTGCCGAGGCGGCGCCGGTGCCAGTGCCAGTCCAGTGCCCGAGCTCGCCGTCCGGCCGGCGCTGACCGACGCCGGACCGAACGACCTGTTCGGCGCCGCCCGGCCCGGGCACCGGGCGACTGCTTCGCCCCCGGTCCCCGAACGCAGCCAGGCCCGGGGCACCGCCCGCCGGTGGCGGTGGCGGTGGCGGTGGCGTGGTGAGTCAGCTCCCGAACAGCGGGCCGTTGGGCCAGATCGGGGACGTACTGATCCGGGACCACTCCGGGTCCCGCCGCCCCGGAACGGTCCGGCCGTCCTCGGTCCAACGGGCGATCAGCGCACTGTAGATGGGCGGATCGGGATACCGCTGCCGGGATCCCTGCTGAACCGATTCTTCGTAACCGGGCGGCGTCGGCCGCCGACGGCGTCCCGTCCGTGGCGTGGAAGTCTCAACCGTGGTCATGCCGGAGCAACGCGGCACAGCACCCACGAGTAACCGCCTCCCGCCCCCGGGGATCCGTTCGATGGGGTCACCGGGCTGGGGCGGGGCCGTGGGCGGGGGCTCCTGGGCTTCGGGCGGCGGGACCTCAGCAGGGCCGGCGCCAGGGACGTGGGGCGGGGCTTCGGGCGGCGGGATCTCAGCGGGGCGGTGGCAGGGACGTGGGGCGGGGCTTCGGGCGGTGGGATCTCAGCGGAGCGGAGTCAGGGACGCGGGGCGGGGCTTCGGGCGGCCGGACCTCAGCGGGACGCCATCCAGGGACGTGGGGCGGGCTTCGGGCGGCGGGATCTCAGCGGGGCGGTGGCAGGGACGTGGGGCGGGGCTTCGGGCGGCCGGACCTCAGCGGAGCGGCATCAAAAACGCAGGGCGAGGCTACGGGCGGCAGGACCCCAGCGGGACGCCATCCAGGGACGCGGGGCGGTGGCTTCGGGCGGCGGGGCCACTGATTCAGCGTCGGGGCGGCGGGGCGGTGGCTCCGGAGGGGCGGGAGCCGCTTACTCCGGATCAGGGTGGGGCTGGGGGTTTCCCGTCCGTCCCATCGTCTTCCGGGTCGGGCCGGTCCCTCAAGGGC
>NZ_JBEZLW010000026.1:0-94691 GCF_040652395.1 Streptomyces sp. NPDC048269 | reverse complement strand
TGTAGGGGAGGACCACGGTCTCGACCCCCGCCGCGTCGGGCAGGGGGAGCGGAACGACGGGACCGAGGAAGGACTCGTCGTAGCCGGTGCGATCGAGGGCCGGGGGAGCGGGCTCCGCCAGGGGCATCGGGACGGCCGAAGCCATCCGCTCGGCGGTCCAGAAGGACTGCGCGTCCCGGGCGGACCAGCGGCCCACGGCCGCGTGCGCCGTGCCGCCCGCCCCGGCAACGGGCAGCGGCCCGGCCGCCAGCAGCAGCGCGGCCGCCGCGGCGGCGATGGTCAACGTACGTCGCATGTGGACTCCTAGAGAGCCTGGGGGAAGCGGAAGAGGCGGTCGGGGTCGTAGGTGCGGCGGACCTTCTCCAGGCGGGCGAGGTTCGGGCCGTAGTAGGCCTCCCGCCAGCCGGCGAGCTTCGGGTCGGTGTAGTTCTGGTACGCGCGGCCGCTCGCCCAGGGGCGCAGGTCCTGCCACAGCCCGTCGAGCCAGCCCTGGTGCCGGGCGACCTCGGCAGCCGTCGCGGACCCCGGCCAGTAGGCGAGGTACTGGGCGAGGAAGGCGCTGTCGCGGTGGACGAAGGCGGTGCCGGCGGCCGGGACCCGGTTCACGGCGCCGCCGCAGACCCCGTCGAACTGCACCACCCCGAAGCCGCCGCGCGGGACGGCGGACCCGTAGCGCCGGACGGCGGCCAGTACGGCGCCGACCGCCGCGTCCGGCAGTCCGGCGCCCGTCCAGAAGTCGGACCGCGCCGCGTACGATTCCCGGCCCAGCAGGCCCCGCGGATCCCGGCCGGGCAGGGTGCCCGGCAGCCGGCACTGCTCCGCGGTCCGCTCCAGGCAGCCCGACATGGCCCGTAGGGTGTCCCCGTAGCTCCGTACGACCGTCCAGCTGTCCCGCGCCGGCCGGCCGACCAGGTCCGACAGCCGGGTCAACTGCCGGTCCAGCTCCCGGTGCCCGTCGAGGCACACCACCCGCACCGCCGGGGGCGGCGCGGTGGCTCCGGCCTCGGCCGTGAACTCCACCTGGCTCCAGAAGGGGTCCGGCAGCCCGGCCAGCCAGCGCTGCCAGCCGCGCAGCACGGCCGGCGAGTCGCCCTCGGGCCAGTGGAGTTCGGCGAAGGCGCAGTCGCCCACCGGGTGGGTGCGGAAGCGGAACTCGGTGACCACCCCGAAGTTGCCGCCACCGCCGCCCCGCAGGGCCCAGAACAGCTCGGCGTCCCGGTCGGCGGAGACCTCGCGGACGGCACCGTCCGCAGTGACCACGCGGGCTCCGGTGAGCAGGTCGGCGGTCGTGCCGTAGGCCCGCGAGGCCAGCCCCAGGCCACCGCCGAGGGTGAGCCCCGCGATGCCTACGGAAGGGCACAGCCCGGTCGGGACGGCGCACCCGTGCCCGGCGAGGGCGGAGTTCACGTCCCCGAGCCGGGCTCCCGCGCCGATCCGTACGCCGTCCCCGCCGACCGCCACGGCGGCCATGGCTCCGGCGTCGACCACCAGCCCGGCGGAGCGGGTCGACCACCCGGCGTAGCCGTGCCCGCCGCCCCGCGCGACCACCGGCACTGCGGAGCGGCGGGCGAAGTCCAGGCAGACGGCCACGTCGCCGGCGTGCGCGGGATAGGCCACCGCCGCCGGAGCCACGGCGTCGTACCGGGGCTGGAACAACTGCCGGGCCTCGGCGTACTCCCGGTCGCCGGGGAGTACCACCCGGCCGTCGATCCCGCGGGCGAGGGCACCGTGGTCGGGGCCGCGGACGGTCGCCCCGACGGAGGCGAGGACGGCCGCGGCCGCGCTGCCCAGGACCTGGCGCCGGTGGAGGCTCATGCCTCCTTCCTCCCACCGCCCGAGCCGATCTCCGTGAAGGCGGGCCCACAGAGGCCGGGTTGACCCCCGAACGGCGCACAGCCGAAACGATCCGGCTTCTCATATATCCCGTTCGGTCCAGGCGGCGCTCACCTTAGGCTGCGCCCCATGCCAGTTACCGATCTGACCGCACATGCCGAAGAGTTCAACGCCGACCCCTATCCCTTCTACGCCTCCCTGCGCTCCCTCGGGCCGGTCCACCGGCTCGTCATCGGCGGCAACCGCACCTGGCTCGTCGTCGGCCACGACGAGGCCCGCCAGGCCCTGGCCCACCCGGCGCTGTCGAAGAACTGGCTCGGCTCCGAGCTGTTCGCGAACATCCCGGTGACAGCCGCCGCCACCAACATGCTGGAAGCGGATCCGCCCCACCACACCCGGCTGCGCCGCCTGGTGGCCGGCGAGTTCACCTCCCGCCGGGTCGAGTCCCTGCGCCCGCGCGTGCGGCAGATCACCGACGAGCTGCTGGACGCGATGGCCGCGGCACCGGACCGCCGCGCCGACCTGATCCGGTCCTTCGCCGCCCCGCTGCCGATGACCGTCATCTGTGAGCTCCTCGGCGTACCGGACCTGGACCAGGAGCGGTTCCGCCACTGGTCCGGCGAGGTCGTGGCGCCGATGGACCCGGCCAACCCGGACGCCAGGGTGATGGAGGAGATGACCGCGTACCTGTACGAACTGGTCGAGGCCAAGGCCGTCGATCCCGGGGAGGACCTGCTCAGCGCGCTGATCCGGACCCGGGACGAGGACGGCGACCGGCTGTCCCCCGAGGAGCTCATCGGCATGGCGTTCCTGCTGCTGGTCGCCGGGCACGAGACCACCGTCAACCTGATCGGCAACGGCGTACGGGCGCTGCTCGCGCACCCCGACCAGCTCGCGGCCCTGCGCGCCGATCCGGACGGGCTGATCGACGGCGCGGTGGAGGAGATGCTCCGCTACGACGGACCGGTGCAGCACGCCACCTACCGCTTCGCCCGTGCCGACCTGGAGATCGGCGGGACCACCATCGAGGCCGGCTCCGCCGTCCTGATCGGCCTCGCCGCGGCCGGCCGCGACCCGGCCCGCTTCGCCGAGCCCGGCCCGGACGTCTTCGACATCCGCCGCACCGGGCCGAGCCACCTCGCCTTCGGCCACGGCATCCACTTCTGCCTCGGCGCCCCGCTGGCCCGCATGGAGGGCCGCATCGCGATCCGGGCCCTGCTGGAACGCTTCCCCGATCTGGCCGAGGACCCGGACGCCGGACCGCTCGACTGGCTCCCGGGCACCCTCATGCGGGGCGTGACCAGGCTCCCGCTGCGCTGGTGAGCGGGGCTCAGCCCTTGCGCGCGAGCAGGAATCCCTGCGGGCTCTTCTCGTTGCCGTCGGGTTCGCGCACCAGCCGGCCCACCTCGGTGAGACCGGCCCCGGCCAGCAGTCCGGCGATCAGGTCAGGCGGCGTCCCGTACACGTCGAGGGCGACCGGATGCCCGTAGGCGTGCTCCAGCCGGATCTTCCGGTCGCCCGCGTCGAAGGCGATGAGTACGTGGCCTCCCGGGGCCAGGACCCGCGCGAACTCGGCTAACACCGGAGGCAGTTCCGCCGGCGGGGTGTGCACCGTGGAGTACCAGGCCAGCACCCCGCCGAGGACCCCGTCCGCCACGTCCAGCGCGGCCATCGAGCCCACTTCGAAGCGCAGCCCCGGATACGTCCGCCGGGCCACCGCCACCATCGCGGGGGACAGGTCGACGCCGAAGGCCCGTACACCGAGGGAGTCCAGATGCGCCGTCACCCGGCCCGGACCGCAGCCGAGGTCCGCGACGGCGCGGCCCCCGCCGGCCTGGTCGCCGCGTACGTACTCGGCGAACGCTGCCAGCATGGCCCGGTCCAGCGGCTTGCCGAAGAGCGCCGTGCCGAGCAGCCGGGCGTAGTCGACGGCGACGGTGTCGTAGGAGGCGCGTACGGAGCTGAGGTCCCAGGTCTCTGTCATGCCCCTGAACAGTAGCCTTCCCGACGCTCCGGCTCATCCCCCGGCCAGCGGATTGGGCAGCTCCGCCCACTGATCACCCGGGACGCCGGGGCTCAGCCGCATCAGCGTGAGGGCCTTGGTCGGCAGACCTCCCGCCAGCAGCGCCTCGCTGTCGGCGGTGGCCGGAAGGCCGGCCGCCACGGCGAAGGCGTCGGCGAAAGCCCCGGCCGATCCCGCCGTGGCACCGAGCGCCCCGGTCAGCAGCGAACCGAACAGCTTGCGCCGCAGCACGGTCACGTCGTCGGTGATCAGCCTGCCGGACAGGGGCGGCACCGGCAGTCCGTGCCGGACGAGCCGGGCCGGGCTGATCCGGATGTCGGCGAGGTCGCGGTAGACCAGCCGCAGCGGGGCGCCGGTGGCGGAGAGGACGACGAGCAGGTTCTGGCCGTGGGCCTCCAGCGCCACCCCGAGCTCCAGCACGCGCAGGCACACCGAGAGCGCGAGACGGGCGAAACCGGCCCGCCAGGCGGCCGAGCGCGCCTGCGGGAGCGAGGCCAGGGCCGCCACCGGGAGCACCCGCTCACCGGCGGCGGCGTCCGCGTACACCTCCGGCGGCTCGCGCAGCACGGCTGCCAGGTCCGGGCTGTGCGCCGTGGCCGCGCCCAGGGTGCGGGTGATGTGCAGCCGGCCGTCGAGCCGTTCGGACAGCGCCTGGGCGAAGTCGGAGACGGCCGTCGCCGTCTCGACGGAGTAGCCGGAGATGTCCCGTACGGAGGAGGTCAGCCGGGTGCTCAGAGCCGTCTTGACGTGTGCCCCGCCCTCGATCGGCGCCAGCGTGCGCAGGGCCATCAGCGGATGCGCCGCGAAACCGTCCCGCACCCGCTCGTGCTTGAGGGTGTGCGCCGCCTGCCAGGGATGCACCGGTACCAGGATCCGCCCCGCGTCCCGTAGCTCCGCCGGCCAGTCGCCCGTGACCAGGCACTCCTCGGCCCGTACGGAGACCAGGCCGAGGTCCACCACCGGGCGGTGCTCGGGGGCGTACGCCAGCTGTTCGGCCACCGAGAAACCGGGCCGGGAACGACAGTTCGGGTGGTACGGATGCCCGTCGACCACCCGCTGTTCCCACTGCCAGGTGGTCCGCGCGGCGACGTCCCGGCCGGCGGGCGGCTGTCCGGCCCGCGAGAGCGCGAGGGAGGCCGTGCTGCCGTCCAGCTCGGCGGCGAAGTCCTCCCCGTGCGGCACTCCCAGCGCCGCCACCAGCCGCGCCGCCTGCCGGTAGGGCCTGCCGTCGAGCAGCAGCTCCGCCGCGTACGCGTCGGTGGCGTAGGCGTCCGGCGGCGGGCCCTCCAGCCGCCCGCCGTCGGCCAGCAGCACCGCCAGGCCGGCGGACCCCCGCTCCCGTCCCACCACCCACGGCAGCGGTTCGAAGGCCAGCGCCCGCCACAGCCGGGTCAGTACGGCCGCCCGGGCGCCGTCGAGCGCGGCGCGGTACGCGGATTCGAGCGCGGGGCGCACGGCGGCCAGTTCCGCGGCGAACGCCTCTTCGGCGGGGGAGGCGGGAAAGTACATCGAAGGCTCCGCAGATCGGGATATCGCTTGACCGGATGATCACGTCATCATCGCGGATACTGAAGATCACGGCCGGAGGTCGCGTCCCGCGACCCCCGGCGCACCGGATGGACCGAATGGAACCAGTGGACCTCAACGCCGCCGCCGACGCCTACGCCGCCACCCCGCTCCTGAACTGCCTGCTCCGGGAGGCCGCCGACTCCGCCGAGGAACACGGTGCGGGCGTCCACCGGCTGCGCGGCAGCGGGCGGCTGCTCCGGGTGCGGGGCGGCCGCCGGCCGGTACGCCCCGAACTGCGCGGGGCGGACGGCTGGCATCCGCTCAGCCACACCGAGCTGGTCAAGCTCACCTCCGATGAACTGGGCCTGCACACCGGGGTACCGAACGACGAACTTCCGGTCGAGATCACCGACAGCCGGGACACCGTCGCCGCGCTGCTGGCCGCCCGCGCCGCCGCCGAGCCCCCGGCGGACCCGTACCTCCTCTCCGAACAGTCCCTGGTCATGGGCCACCCGAACCACCCCGCACCCAAGGCCCGGGGCGGGGCGCCGGCCGGGAGCTGGCTGCCGTACGCGCCGGAGGCCCACGCGCGCTTCCCGGTGGTCTTCCTCGGGCTGCGCGAGGACCAGGTGGCCGAGGAGGGCGGACCGGGCGCAGCCGCGGCGATCGACTCCCTCGCCGACGCCCTCGACGGGCCGCGCCCGCCCGCCGGCTACCGCCTCCTGCCCGCCCACCCCTGGCAGCTGGACCTGATCGGCTCCCGGCCGCCGGTGCGCGAGGCCTTCGCCGACGGGAGGCTGTTGCGGCTCGGGGAGAGCCGCCGGCCGGCGTGGCCGACCGCCTCGATCCGGACCCTGTACGTGCCGGACCGGTCCGCCGACCTCTTCGTGAAGTTCAGCCTCGACGTCCGGATCACCAACGACGTGCGCCGGCTGTGGCGGCACGACCTGCTGAAGCTGCGCCGCACCGACGCGGCGGTCGAGGCCGCCTTCGCCGCGCTGCACCGGACCGGTTGCGGAGCGGCCTGGCTCGCCGACCGCGGCTACCGCACCGCCGCCTTCGCCTTCGAGGAGCTCGCCGTCCTGGTCCGGGACGGCTTCCACGACGCGCACGCGCACGCCGCGCCCCGAGCCACCCCGTTGCTGGCCGCCGCGCTCGCCGAGGGCTACGCGGGAAGCCCGCTGGCGGCCACCGCAGACCCGGCGGCCTGGTGGCGGGCGTACCTGCGCCACGTCGTGCCGCCGGTGCTGGAGCTGTTCGCCCGCCACGGGGTCGTGCTGGAGGCGCACCTGCAGAACACGCTGGTCGCCGTCGACGCGGCGGGCATGCCGGTGCAGGCCCTCTTCCGCGACGCGGAGGGGGTCAAGCTGCTGCCCGACATGGAGCGCGCGGCGGCCTGGCAGCGGCTGGTCTACTGCCTGGTGGTCAACCACCTGGCGGAGATCGCGGGGGCGCTGTGCGAGAGGCATCCGGACATTTGCGCGCTCGTGTGGCCGGCCGTACGGGAGGAGTTCGTGCGCTACGACACCACGCGCGGGCTCCCGGAGATCGCGGAGCTGCTCGCCGCCCCCGCCCTGCCGGCCAAGACCAACCTGCTGCTTCGCTGGACCCGGGCCGACGGCGCGGACGCCCGCTACCTGCCGCTGCCGAACCCCCTGCGGGGGTAGGCCCCGTCGGAAACCGGCCAAGGTGGTGCCGGTTCCATACGTCCCAC
This sequence comes from Streptomyces sp. NPDC048269, assembly GCF_040652395.1. Lineage (NCBI taxonomy): Bacteria > Bacillati > Actinomycetota > Actinomycetes > Kitasatosporales > Streptomycetaceae > Streptomyces > Streptomyces sp. NPDC048269. The sequence goes on along the minus strand of NZ_JBEZLW010000026.1, from coordinate 87,612 downwards.
TCACCCAAAGGTATAGACCAATGCTAGGTTGGTCGGGCAGACCGCGCAGTCCTTGACCACCCGTCAGAGGAGAAGCCATGCCCTCCCCTTCGCGGGGCGGCGGCCCGGCCGCCATGCCCAAGTACCTGCGGATCGCCGCGGCGTTGCGGCACGAGCTCGACCACCTCGCGCACACCCCCGACGGCAGACTGCCGTCCGAACGCAGCCTGGCCGCCCGCTACCAGGTCAACCGGCAGACCATCAGGGCCGCGCTCCAGCACCTGCGCGAGGAGGGCCTGGTCGTCACGGGCCGCCGCGGCACCCGATCGGTGACCGCGGCAGCCGCGCCCGGCCGCGTCCCCGCCGCCCCCGCGCTTGCGCAGAGCTGGCTGACGCTGGTCACCGTGCCGCCCTCGCTCGCCGCGCTGCTCGGCATGAACGGCGGGGAGCGCACCCTCGTCCACCACCGGCGCGAACGCGGCCCGGCGGGCGAGGCGCTGCGGCACGCCGTCACGTACCTGAGCCCGGGTGCCGTCGCGGGGAGTCCCGAACTGGCCCGCTACCGCGACCGGCCGGCGCTGGTCCGCGACGAGGACCTCGGCCCCCTGCACCAGTGGCTCGACCGGGCCGCGGCGGAGGGCCGGGTCGCCGAGACGCTCACCATGACCCGGACCACCCATCCGCCGGCCGCGGCGTCCCAGGCATGCGGTCCGACCGTGCGGCGCACCCTGCACGATGCCTCCGGCCGGCTGCTGGCCGTCACCGATCTGGCCTTCCCCACCTGGGACCGGCTGACCTTCCACCGTGACCCGGAGCGCTCGTACTCCGTGACGCGTACTGCGTGAGTCGGACTCCCTGACCCGTCCTCCCTGACCCGTCCTCCCTGGCCCGTTCGGCGTGAAGGGCTCAGAAGCGCAGGGCCCATGAGTCGATGTAGCCGGTGTGGTCGCTGCGCGTGTCGAACACGCGCAGCCGCCAGACCCCGTTCGCGGTCTCCGAGGACGCGTCGAGCGCGTAGACCACGGTGTAGTCGGTCTCGATCCAGGCCTCCCACTCGTCCTTGACGGGGTAGGCCGTGCCGTCCGGGGCGATCACGTCGATCCGCAGGTCCCCGACGTCCGGATGCTTGATGGCGATCTCGACGTCGAGGTCCGCCGGGGCCCTGCCGGACACCCCGCTCACGGTCACGGGGGAGTCGACGCTCGCCAGATCGGCCACCGGGAGGTCCGTGGTGTTCGCGAACCGCTTGCCCGGAGGCCGCTGGGGTGACCCGCCCGTGTGGACGAGCCGGTTGGCGGAGCCCGGGCCGGGGTCGATGACCGATCCGGTGCTGGCGTAGCCGGTGAGGGCCGCGCCGACCTGGGCCGGGGTCGCCGTCCGGTGGGTGGAGAGGTGGAGCGCCGCCGCGCCGGTGACGTGCGGGGTGGCCATCGAGGTGCCCGACATGGTCATGTACCAGTCGTCGGAGAAGTACGCGGCCGAGGAGATGTCGTCGCCGGGGGCGAACAGGTCTACGAGCGGCCCGTAGTTGGAGTACGAGGCGCGGTGGTCGTAGTCGCCGACCGCCCCCACCGTCAGTGCGGTCTGGACCCGGGCGGGGGAGTGGCCCGAGGCGTCGATGCCCTGGTTGCCGGCGGCCACCGCGTAGGTGAGCCCCGAGGCGATGGAATTGCGGACGGCGGCGTCCAGTACGTCGTCGGGGTCCCCGCCCAGGCTCATGTTCACCACCGCGGGCTTCACCGCGTTGCGGGTCACCCAGTCGATGCCCGCCACCACCTGCTCCGTGGTGCCCTGGCCCGTGTAGTCGAGCACCCTTACCGCGACGATCTTCGCCTGCTTGGCCACCCCGTGCGTGGATCCCGCGACCGTACCGGCGACGTGGGTGCCGTGGCCGTGGTCGTCCTCGGCGGTCATGTCGTCGTCGACGGCGTCGTAACCGTACGAGGCGCGACCGCCGAAGTCCTCGTGCGTGATGTGGACGCCGGTGTCGACGATGTACGCCGTGACGCCCTGCCCGGCCGAGTCCGGGTAGGTGTAGGCCGCGTCCAGCGGGAGGCGCCGCTGATCGATACGGGACAGCCCCCAGGAGGGCGGGTCCGGCTGACTGGCGTCGAGCTTCAGCGTGCGGTTCTGCACCACCTCGGCGACGGCCGGGTCCGCGGCGAGCCGCCGGGCCTGGCGTTCCGTCAGCTGGGCGGAGTACCCGTTCAGCGAGGCGTCGTACGTGCGGCGGATCGTCCCGCCGAAGCGTTCGACGACGGTCCGGCCCCGCGTGGTACGGGACTTCGCGCGGGCCGGGTCGAGGAGGACGAGGTAGCTGCCGGCGACGGCTCCGGGCACGTCCGCGTAGCGGACGGCCCCCTCCGGCGTACTTGCCGCCGAGGATCCCGTGTCCACCCCGAGCGCGAGCATGGCGGCCAGCGCGAGAGCGGCGCCGCAGCGCCGCCATAAGTGCGGTCTCGTGGTCATGCGGCCAAGGCTGGGGCCGCCGCCGCGTACGGCACAAGGGGGCCGGGGACCGCTGGGGTGCGAGGGGGGGCTAGGAGGGCTCCGCCGCGAGGCCCGTGACGGGGGCGATGCCCAGGAGCTCGGTGGCTTCCTCGTCCGTCATGTCAGGGGCCGACGGCGGAGCGTCGGGGTCCGCGGAGGCGCCGGTCAGCAGGGCGAGGAGGCCGGCCACCTGGACACCCGCCTCGGCCGGGTGGCGGAAGACCGCGCCGGGGGAGATGTCGTACCGGTTGCGCCGGCCGTCGCGGACGCGCTTCAGATATCCGTCCGTCTCCAGATCGGTGACGATCGTCTGCACGGTGCGTTCGGTCAGACCGCACACGGCGGCGACGTCCCTGAGCCGGACGGCCGGGTCCCGGGCGATGGTCACCAGAACGCGGGCGTGATTAGTCAGGAATGTCCAATTTTGTCGCTGAGAGGTGCTCCCCATGTCGTCATGATGCGATACATGATTCATGAGTCGCAAGACGTGAAACAAATTTCCGGTAATTCTTGACGTACGACCAGAAGAGGTCCACCATCTACGGCAGTCAAGGTCCCGCGCCGCAAGCCGACCAGCCCAAGGAGCGAACCCCCATGCCGGTCCCTGCCCCGTCCTCCCTTACCGCCGCCACCTCCGCCGCAGTTCCCTCCCCCCGCCGGGGCGCCGAAGCGGCCCGTCTCGCGGGCCTGCCCCGGATCGACGAGCCGCGCGAGGTGGCCCCGGCAGACGCGAGGGAGCTGTCGAAGGTCTTCTTCCGGCGGCTGCGCGAACTCACCGAGGGCACCCCGGAGTACCAGTACGTCCGCAACACCCTCATTGAGATGAACGCCTCCCTCGTCCAGTACGCCGTGCGCCGCTTCCGTAACCGCGGCGACGGTGGTGACATAGACGACATCGTCCAGGTCGGCACCATCGGCCTGATCAAGGCCATCGACCGGTTCGACCCGGCCCGCGAGAACGAGTTCTCCACGCTGGCCATGCCGTACATCACAGGCGAGATCAAGCGGCACTTCCGTGACACCTCCTGGGCCGTCCGCGTCCCGCGCCGGCTCCAGGAGCTGCGCATCGACATCGCGAAGGCGAAGGAGTCGCTGACCGTCGAGCTCGACCGCTCGCCCACGGTCGCGGACCTCGCCGGCCACCTCGGCCTCACGGAGGAGGAGGTCATAGAGGGGCTCTTCGCCGCCAACGGCCACACCAGCGGCTCCCTGGACGCCCCGCAGGCCGCGCACTCCGAGTACGGCGGAGGCCAGACCGAGGGACACACCCTCGCCGACGTCATGGGCGAGGAAGAGCCGGCCATGGAGCTGGTCGAGGACATCCAGACCCTGGCGCCGCTGCTGGAGCAGCTCACCGACCGCGAGCGCCGGATGCTGCAGATGCGCTTCGGCGAGGAGTTGACCCAGGCCCAGATCGGCGCCGCCCTCGGCATCTCGCAGATGCAGGTCTCGCGGCTGCTGACCAGGCTCCTCGGACACCTGCGCGCCTCCATGCTGGAGGACGGGCCGAAGGCCACGGGCGCCGAGTACGCGTGAGGTAGATCACCTTTGCGTTTGCTGAGGTGAATGCGGGGGCACGGGCGGGGCTGGAGCGGAACCCTGCTCTCCGGCACGTGGTGCCGGAGACGGGGCGCACGCGGGCGGATCCCGTCCCGCTCCACGGCCCGCGCCGGTCCGCCCGGCGCGTGCCGTACCCGTACGACCCGCGAGGTGCATGTGTCCACGCTCCAGGCCGAACACGTCTACAAGGTCTTCGGCAGACGCCCCGACGACCAGGCGGCGGCCGTCCGCGCGCTCGAAGGCGGCACCGGCCGCGACGAGCTGCGCGCCGGCGGAACGACGGCCGCGGTGATCGACGCCTCCTTCCGCGTCGAGCCGGGCCAGATATTCGTCGTCATGGGTCTGTCGGGATCCGGCAAGTCCACGCTGCTGCGCATGCTCAACGGACTGCTGGAGCCCACCTCGGGACGCATCCTCTTCGACGGCGAGGACCTCACCGGGCTCAGCCCGCGCGAGCTGCGCCGCGTACGCTCCACCAAGATCAGCATGGTTTTCCAGCACTTCGCGCTCTTCCCGCACCGCGACGTCCTGGAGAACGCCGGCTACGGACTGGAGGTCCAGGGCGTCCCCCGGGCCGAGCGCGAGCGCCGGGCCGCCGAGGCCCTGGCGCTGTGCGGGCTCGGCGGCTGGGAGAAGTCCTGGCCCGACGAGCTCTCCGGCGGCATGCAGCAGCGCGTGGGTCTGGCCCGCGCCCTGGCCACCGACGCCGATCTGCTGCTGATGGACGAGTCCTTCAGCGCCCTCGACCCGCTGATCCGCCGTGACATGCAGGACCAGCTCCTCGAACTCCAGCGCCGCCTGAAGAAGACCATCGTCTTCATCACCCACGACCTCAACGAGGCCATGCGCCTGGGCGACGGCATCGCCGTCATGCGTGACGGCCGCATCGTCCAGCAGGGCACCGCCGAGGACATCCTCATGCGCCCCGCCGACGACTACGTCGCCTCCTTCATCCAGGACGTGGACCGCTCGCGCGTGCTCACGGCCGACGCCGTCATGGACGAGGCGCCTGCCGAGGCGGGCGCCTGCGGCTGCCCCACCGTCACCGCCGGCACCGCGCTCGCCGACCTGTGCACGGTCAGCGCCCGGGTCCCGCACCCGGTCACCGTCACCGACGAGGACGGCGCCGTTATCGGCTCGGTGCCGCAGGACCGCCTCGTCGCCTTCCTCGGCGACGAACACAGGCCGCCGATGGCCTGCGCGGAGGTGGCCGTCTGATGCCCCGCCTGCACCTCGGCGACTGGGTCGACAGCGGTGTCGACTTCCTCCAGCGCCACCTGTCCTGGCTGTTCGACGCCGTCAGCGCGGTCGTCACCGGCCTCTACGACGGCATCGACGCCGTCCTCTCCGCCCCCGCCCCGCTGCTCTTCGCGGGCATCCTCGCGCTCGGCGCCTGGTGGCTGCGCGGGCTCCTCGCCGGGCTGCTGGCCTTCGCCGGCTTCGCGCTCGTCGACTCCGTCGGGCTGTGGCCCGAGGCCATGTCGACGCTGTCACTGGTCCTGGTCGCCACCCTCGTCACGCTGTTCTTCGCGATCCCGCTCGGCATCTGGGCCTCGCGCTCCGACCGGGTCAGCGCCGTCCTGCGGCCCGTCCTGGACTTCATGCAGACCATGCCCGCCATGGTCTACCTCATCCCCGGCATCATCTTCTTCGGGGTGGGCGTGGTGCCCGGCATCATCGCGACCATCATCTTCTCGCTGCCGCCGGGCGTACGGATGACCGAACTCGGCATCCGCCAGGTCGACGCGGAGCTGGTCGAGGCCGCCGACGCCTTCGGCACCACCCCGCGCGACACCCTGGTCCGCGTCCAGCTGCCGCTGGCCCTGCCGACCATCATGGCGGGCGTCAACCAGGTCATCATGCTCGGCCTGTCCATGGTCGTCATCGCGGGCATGGTGGGCGGCGGCGGGCTCGGCGGCGCCGTCTACCGGGCCATCGGCAACGTCGACATCGGCCTCGGCTTCGAAGCGGGCGTCTCCATCGTCATCCTGGCCATGTACCTCGACCGGATGACGGGGGCGCTCGGCCGCCAGGTCTCCCCGCTCGGCCGGCGCGCCCTGGCCAAGGCGCGGTCCGCCGCCACCGGTGCGGCCAAGGTGTGGAACCACCGCCCGCAGCCCGCCTACGCGATCACCGGAGCCGTCGTACTCGCCCTCGTCGCGGGCGGCCTCAGCACCTTCGGCGGCCCGACCACCGAGGACGGACCGGCCGGCGCCGCGAACATCGGCAAGGGCCGCACCGTCTCCGTCGGCTACATCCCCTGGGACGAAGGCATCGCCTCCACCTTCCTGTGGAAGGAGCTCCTGGAGCGGCGCGGCTTCAAGGTCGACGCCCGCCAGCTGGAGGCCGGCGCCCTCTACACCGGCCTGGCCGGCGGCCAGCTCGACTTCCAGACCGACGCCTGGCTGCCCGTCACGCACGCCCAGTACTGGGAGAAGTACGGGAACGAGCTGGAGGACCTCGGCTCCTGGTACGGCTCCACCTCGCTGGAGCTGTCCGTGCCCTCGTACGTGAAGGACGTGCGCTCGCTCGCCGACCTCAAGGGCAAGTCCGGGCAGTTCAAGGGTCGGATCATCGGCATCGAGCCGAGCGCCGGCGCCATGTCCCTCCTGAAGGACAAGGTCCTGAAGGAGTACGGCCTGGAGGGCGAGTACCAGGTGGTCGACGGGTCCACCCCCGGCATGCTCGCCGAACTCAAGCGGGCCTACGACAAGAAGGAGCCCGTCGTCACCGTGCTGTGGTCCCCGCACTGGGCGTACTCCTCGTACGAGCTGACCAAGCTGGAGGACCCCAAGGGCGTCTGGGGCAAGGGCGACGGCATCCACACCCTGGCCCGCAAGGGCTTCGCCGCCGACGAGCCCGACGTGGCGCGCTGGCTGCGCTCCTTCAAGCTCACCGAGGAGCAGCTGACCGGCCTGGAGGCGAAGATCCAGGACACCGGCAAGGGCAAGGAGCAGCAGGCCGTCCGCGCCTGGCTGGCCGAGCACCCCGAGGTCGACGAACTGGCATGACCCCGAGGTGCACCGGCGCGGTCGCGGGGACCGGGCCGGCGCGGGAATACGTGGTCCCGCGCCCTCCGGGGCCTCCGAGGTCCCGCGCCCGCCGGTGCCTCCGGCCGGACGGCATCGGGCCTGGTGGCGGCCGGTGGCGGGTTCGGTTGATCACCAAGTGCCCGCAAGAGGACCGGAATCCTCCTGCTGACCACACGTCTGACCAGCCGAAACACTGGACGATTCGCCCGTGCGGACGAGGGCTGCTCCATGGCACAGTGCGATGAGGCCCACCGCACGACCAGGGAGCGTCCATGCGCGATCCGCACTCCACGCCGCTCGCGGCCGCACCCGAGTGCTCCGCGGTGCCCGGCCCGCTGCCCGCCCCGCTGCCCCGCTGTCCGGTGTGCGCGGGCGCGCCGGAACGCGTCTCGTGGCGCCAGCGGCCGGGTGAGCCGGTGGTACTGGCCTTCGCCCCCTGCGGTCACCGCTGGACCTCACCGGCTCCGCCCGTGCTGGCCGTCACACCGTGAGGAAGTCGGCGACGCGCGCGGCGAAGGCCTCCTCGCCGACGATCTCGATCCCGGCAGACTCGGCCTTGGCCACCTTGCCGCCCGCCTTCTCGCCCGCCACGAGGAGGGTCGTCCGCCCGGACACGCTGCTCGCCGACTTCCCGCCCGCCCGCTCGATCAGCTCGCGCACTTTGTCGCGCGTGTCGTACGCGGCCAGCGCGCCCACCATCTTGCCGGTGACCACCACGGTCTGACCGGCCAGCGGTCCGGCCCCGTCCCCGGTCCCGTCCGCGACGGGAGGCGCGGCCTGCGGCTCCGTGAGGTTGACCCCGGCGGCCGCGAGCTTGTCGATGACCGGCCCGAGCTCCGCCACCTGGGCGACGATGGCGGCCGCCTTCGTGTCACCGACCAGCTCCACCTCCGTCATCGCGACCGCGTCGGCGGCCCGGACGGCGTCCATCGTCCCGAAGTGCCGCGCGATCCGCCGGGACATGCCCCGCCCCGTGCCGACGATGCCGAGCGCGCAGAACACCCGGGACAGGGGCCTGCCCTTCGCGGCCGCTATCTGCTCCACCAGCTTCGCCGCCCGCTTCTCGCTCCCGGCGGCCCGCGCGAGCCGCGCCTCGTCCAGCGTGAACAGGTCCGCCACGTCCCGGACGTCACCGGCCTCGACCAGCGCCCGTACGTACCTCTCACCCAGGCCGTCGATGTCGAGCTGGTCCCGCCCTGAGGCGTACAGGATCGCGGCGATCCGCCCGCAGTCGGCGGGCTGCGCGCAGCGCCACCGCTCCTGCGACCGGTCGATCTCCCCGCCGCAGCCGGGGCACACGGCCGGCGGCTCGATCGGACGCTCCGCGCCCGTGCGCAGCTCGACCACCGGGGCCTCGACGCGCGGGATGACGTCCCCCGCCTTGTACACGGTGACGATGTCGCCGAGGCGCAGCCCGCGGCGCTGGATGTCGGCCGGGTTGTGGAGCGTCGCGTGCCGGACCACCGAGCCGTCGATCTCCACCGCTTCGAGGACCGCGGTGGGCGCGAGCACGCCCGTACGCCCCACCGACCAGGTCACGTCGAGCAGCCGGGTCCGCCGTTCCACGGCCGGCAGCTTGTACGCGGTCGCCCAGTGCGGGTGGCGCGATCCGGTGCCGGCGGCGTCCTGTTCGGCCAGGGAGTCCAGTTTGACCACCACCCCGTCTATGCCGAAGGGCAGCCCGGCGCGGAGCGCGGCGATGCGGTCGACCTGCTCCTGCACCTCGGCGAGCGTGGCCACCACGGTCAGACCGGCGGGGGTGGCCGCCGCGGTCTGGACGCCCGCCCGGGCGACATGGGCCATGACCTCGGAGTGGCTGGTTCCGGGAAGGGCGGTGCCGCCGTCGAGCTCGACCGCCCCGAAGGCCCAGAAGGTCATCTCCACCGTGTACGGGCGCCCCTTGGCCCGCAGCGTGCCGGCCGCGCCGTTGCGGGGATTGGAGAACGGCCCGGCCCCGTGCTCGGCGCGTATGGCGTTCGCCCGCTCGAACTGCTCCGCCGTCAGCAGGACCTCGCCGCGCACCTCGAAGGAGGCGTCCGTGGCCAGCTCCCGGGGGAGCCCGGTGATCGTGCCGATCGCGTGCGAGACGTCCTCACCACCCGTTCCGTTGCCCCGGGTCACGAGCTGGACCAGCCGGCCCCGGCGGTAGCGCGCGGCCAACGAGGCCCCGTCCAGCTTCGGTTCGACCGCGTACCCGCCCGCGACCGGCGCTCCGAGCCGTCGCAGCAGAGAGGCCTCCCAGTCGAGCAGGTCCTGCGGGCCGAACACGTTGCCCAGCGAGAGCATCGCCGCCGTGTGCGCCACGTCCCCGGCCGGTACGGCCCCGCCCGCCACCTTCCCCGTCGGCGAGGCGGGGTCGGTGTGCTCCGGATACCGCTCCTCGTAGGCGTGTATCAGCCCGAGGAGGAGGTCGAACGAGGCGTCGTCCAGGGCGGATTCCCCGGTGCCGTAGTAGGCGGCCGAGGCCCTCAGGGCGGCGCCGATCGCGTCGGCGTACTCGTCGCGGTTGGCCAGGGCGGGAGCGGTGGTCGTCGTCATGCCCTGATCTTGGCGCAGGGGTCTGACAACGGTCGCCGGCAAGGGTTTCCGACAACGCTGCGGCGTATCGACGCGGCCGGTCCTGCCCGAACGCTCCGCCTGTGAAGGGGTGACGTGCTGCAGAAAGTGTGCGCAAAGATGCTTGGTGGAAGGCGACTTCGAGCATCTTCCTTCAGGAAGTTCCGGCGGAGCGCTATCTTGCCAGGTGCATGCCAAAGAGGTGTGTCCGTGATCCGGACCGCACGAGGAGCTGCCCCATGAGACTGCCCGGCATCCGCAGGACCCCAGGCCGCCAGGGCCGGCCGGCCCGCACACCCCGGCGGCGGCGCACCCCGGCCGCCCTGTTCGCCGCCGCCCTCGCCGTCGCGGGGCTGGCCGCCGCCGGACCGGCCGCCTCGCCCGCCGCCGCGTCCCCCGCCGGGGCCACGGCCACGGCAGGCAATGTCACCGGCTTCAGCCAGGCGGGGAACACCTTCACCATCACGGCCTCCGGCGGAGCCAAGGCCCGCGTGGTCGTCGCCCGCGCCGACATCTTCCGCCTCTGGCTCTCGCCCGACGGTGCCTTCACCAACGACCCCGCCGGCACCGATCTCGCCCCCACCACCGACTTCGGCCCCGTCACGACGAACTGGACCGACGCGGGCCCGTACTACCGGATCACCACCGGAGCCCTGTCCATCCGGGTCAACAAGTCCCCCCTCCAGTTCTCCGTCTACCGGGCCGACAACACCACCCCCGTCTGGCAGGAGTCCCAGCCGACCAGCTGGACCGGCAGCCAGACCACCCAGTACCTGGCCCGGGGCGCGGAGGAGCAGTTCTACGGCACCGGCCTGCGCCTGGGCGAATGGGCACTGCGCGGCAAGACCGTCCCCGTGGCGGTCGACAACAAGTGGCGCGAGAACAACAACGCCAGCCCCGCCCCGTTCTACATGTCCACCAACGGTTACGGCGTCATGCGCAACACCTGGGCCCCGGGCTCCTACGCCTTCACCGCCCCCACCGCCCTCACCCACGACGAGAAGCGCTTCGACGCCTGGTACTTCACCGGCGACTCCCTCAAATCGGTGCTCGACGCGTACACCGACGTCAGCGGCAAACCGTTCATGGCGCCGATGTGGGGCTTCGAGCTGGGCAACGCCGACTGCTTCAACGCCTCCAACCCCGACTACCAGGGAGATCACGACCGCGCGCGCCACCAGACCACCCCCGACGTCGTCGGGTACGCGACCGACGCCCGCGCCGCCGACATGCCCTCGGGCTGGTTCCTGCCCAACGACGGCTACGGCTGCGGCTACACCGCGCCGCTGAAGTCGACGGTGGACGCGTTGAAGGCCAAGGGCTTCCAGACCGGTCTGTGGACCTCGACCGGCCTCGGCTCCATCGCCGACGAGGTGGGCACGGCCGGCAGCCGGGGCGTGAAGACGGACGTGGCCTGGATCGGCAGCGGCTACAAGTACGCCTTCAACGGCGTGCAGCAGGCCGTCGACGGCATCGAGAAGAACTCCGACGCCCGGCGCTACGTCTGGACCGTCGACGGCTGGGCCGGCACCCAGCGCAACGCCGTCGTGTGGACCGGCGACACCTACGGAACCTGGGACGACATGCGCTGGCACGTCCCCGCCATCACCGGCGCGGGCCTGTCGGGCATCAACTACGCCGCCGGCGACGTCGACGGCATCTTCGGCGGCAGCCCCAAGACGTACACCCGCGACCTCCAGTGGAAGGCGTTCACCCCCGCCTTCATGACGATGTCCGGCTGGGGCGCGGTCAACCCGTCCGCCGGCTACCACGACAAGCAGCCCTGGCGCTTCGCCGAGCCGTACCTCTCCATCAACCGCAAGTACCTCCAGCTCAAGATGCGGCTGATGCCGTACCTCTACACGATGAGCAAGGCAGCGAACGAGACCGGCGTGCCCAGCACGCGTGCGATGGTCCTCGAATACCCCGACGACCCGGTGGCCCGCGGGAACCTCACCAGCGGCCAGTTCTTGGCCGGAGACTCCCTCCTGGTCGCGCCCGTCGTCTCCGACACCACCGTCCGGGACGGCATCTACCTCCCCGCAGGCAGCTGGACGGACTACTGGACGGGCCGCACGTACGCGGGCCCGGGCTGGCTGAACGGCTACCACGCTCCGCTCGACACGCTGCCCCTCTTCGTCAAGGGCGGCGCGATCGTGCCGATGTGGCCGCAGATGAACCACACGGGGGAGAAGCCCGTCTCCACCCTCACCTACGACATCCACCCGCGCGGCAACTCCTCCTTCAGCCTCTACGAGGACGACGGCCGCACCCGCGCCTACCAGTCCGGGGCATACGCCCGCCAACAGGTGGACGTCACCGCACCGACGGCGGGCTCCGGCACCGTCACCGTCTCCGTCGGGGCCTCCACCGGCAGCTACGCCGGAAAACCGGCCTCCCGCGGCTACGAGTTCACCTTCCACGTGACCTCCGCGCCCACCGCCCTCACCGCGGACGGCGCCGCCCTGACGCGTCTGACCTCGAAGTCCGCCTATGACGCGGCCGCGTCCGGCTGGTTCTTCGACGCCTCCGACCGCTCCGGCGTCCTGTGGGTCAAGACGGGTACGAAGACGGGCGCGTTCAGCGTCTCGGCCACCGGCACGAGCATCCCGCCGGCCGGCGCCCTGCCCGCCTCCGCCCCCATCGCCCAGTCGGGCTGGTCCCTGGTCTCGGCCGACAGCCAGGAGACCAGCGCCGAGAACGGGGCCGCCGCCAACGCCTTCGACGGGAACCCGGCCACCATGTGGCACACCGCCTGGTCGTCGCCGAAGGCCGCCCCGCTCCCGCACGAGATCCAGATCGACCTCGGCGCCCGCTACGCGGTGGACGGCCTCGGCTACCTGCCCCGCCAGGACGGAGGGGTCAACGGCCGCATCGGCGGGTATGAGGTCTACGTCTCCGACACCACCGCCGACTGGGGCCCACCCGTGGCGACCGGTACCTTCGCCGACACGGCCGCCGCCAAGTCCACCGCCCTGTCCGTGAAGAGCGGCCGCTACCTGCGTCTGAGAGCATTGACCGAGGCCGGTGCCCGCGGCCCCTGGACCAGCGCCGCCGAGATCACCCTCACCGGCCGCCCGGCCCCTTTCCCGGCCGACGCCACCCTGGTCAACGCGGCCTCCGCGAGCTGCGCGGACCTGCCGCACAGCGCCACCACACCGGGCACCGAACCCACCCTCTACACCTGCCACGGCGGCCCGAACCAACGCTGGACCCTCCAGCCCGACGGTCGCCTCACCGGCCTCGGCGGCGTCTGCCTGGACGCCGCGAACGCCTCACGGGTGAGCATCCAGACCTGTAACGGAAGCCCCGGCCAGACCTGGCAGGCAGGCCCCCAGAGCACCCTGCGCAACGCCGGCCAATGCCTCACCCCGGCCGGTTCCGCCACCGCCAACGGCACCGTTCTCACCCGCAGCGCCTGCGACAACACCCCGGCTCAGCGCTGGACCTTCACCCCCTGATCCCGCTCACCCGCCGAGTCCGGCACGGCACTCCCGCCAGGCCGGCTCGCTCAGCAGACCCCGGAGCCGGCCGAAGAGGGAGAGCAGCTCGGCGCCGTACTCCTCCCGGAAAGCGCGGTCGTTCCGGGCGAGGTCGAGCTCGTTGGCAGCCGTCAGCTCGGCGAAGTCCCGGCGCAACGACGGGGCGGGACAGTGCACGAGGCCGGTGAACCGGTCCCGTACCGCCGCCTCCCCGTCGCCGAACAGCGGATAGGAAGCGGTCCGGTCGAAAGAGGCGTAGAAGTACACGATCGCCTCGGCCTCGGTCCCGATGGCCGCGGCCAGCTCGGCCCGCCGCGTGACCGGAAGCAGTGCGGTCGCGAAGCCGTCCGTTCCGTAGAACGCGTGGCACAGGCCGGCCTGTCGGAGCGCGGGCCGCGCCCCCCAGTCGGCGAGCAGCTCCCGTACGCGCACGAGGTGGGTGAAGAGGGTTCCGCCGGGATTCGCGATGCGCTCGGCGCCGAGCTCCCGCAGCCATGCGACGGCTTCGTCTTCGTCCGGCACGGTCGTGTCCCTTCGGAGGTGGTGGGTCGGCACCCGTACCCGCCCGAGCCCGTGGTCCGGACCACGACGGCGAAGGCGGGGACGGGTTGCCGCCCGGGCCCTGCACTGATCTTGATCCAGTCCAAGACCCAAGTCAATCCTCCGATTTGCTCCCCACACCCAAGCGATACCTTGGGCCTCATGACCCTCGACGATCTCCGCGTATTCGTGGCCGTCTGTCGCGCCGGGAGCCTCAGCGCCGTCGCCCGCGACCTCGGCTGTACCCAGTCGGCCGTCAGCCAGCACGTCCGCCGCCTGGAGAAGCAGACCGGCGCGAGCCTCCTGGAGCGCCACGCCCGTGGAGTGGTGCCCACCGAGGCCGGCCGCATCCTCCAGGCGGCCGCCGCCGACGGCATCGCAGGCCTCGACGGCGCCCTGCGCCGCCTGGACGACCTCGTGCGGGGAGGAGGCGGCTCGGTGCGCGTCACCACCGGCGCGACCACCGTTCGGCACTTCATGTCCGAGGCCGTCGTCACCTTCCGCCGCCGGCACCCCGAAGTGAGCCTGGAATTCCAGACGGAGAACTCCAGCCGCAGTTGCTTCGACGCCCTCGCCGCCGACGACCTCGACCTCGCCTGGATCACCATCGGCGCCCCGGTCCGGGGCATCGAGCAGCGCCCCGTCATGAAACTGCCCTGGGTGCTCGCGGTCGGCGCCGACGACCCCCTCGCCGCCCGCGCCCGGATCGACCCCGTCGACCTCGCCGGCATCCGCCACATCCGGCTGCCGGAGAACGCCGCCTCCCGCGCGCACCTGGACGCCGCCTTCGCGGAATCGGGCATCCGGGTGCGCTCGGACACCAGCGTCGCCGACTGGGACACCGCCCTGCTGCTCGCCGAACTAGGCCTGGGCCACGCCGTCGTACCCGCGTTGCCCGGCTGGCGGGTCCCCGGCACCGACGGGCCGCTGCGCCTGGTCCCCGTCCCCGGCCTGCCGCCCCTCAAGGTCGGCTGGGCGGTCCGCCGCTGGGCCGCCCTCGCCCCGCTGGCCCGCGTCTTCGCCGACGAGGTCGCCCGCAACTGCACGGCCCGCGCCGCCGCCGGGCAGCAGTGACGCCGCCAGCAGCCCCGCGGCGGCCAGGACTGCCAGGGCCGCCGACGAGGAGCCCGTGACCCCGGCGCCCGCGGCGACCGCGATCCCCAGGGCGGGGCCGATGTTCACGGCCGTCTGCTTGAGCCCGCCCACCACGCCGGCGTACCCGGCGGGAGCCTCGCCGACCACGGTCCCGGTGGCGGTGACCATCACGGTGGTGAACCCGGCGCCGAGCAGCCCGAACCCGAGCGCCGAGGCGGGGGCGGCGCCCAGCCCGACGATGCCGAGGACGACCAGCGCGGTACCGGTCAGTGCGGTCGGCCGTGCCCCGTACCGGCGCGCCGCGAGGCCCGCCACCGGCGCTCCCGCGACCATCAGCGCGGTCAGCGGGAGCACCCGCAGTCCGGTGGCGAGCGGGTCCAGCCCCTGTACGTCCTGGAGCCGGAAGGTCGCCGTGAACAGCGCGCCGAACAGCCCGGCGGAGACGGCCAGCAGCAACGCCATCGAGGCCGCCACCGGTCGCGACCGGGCCACGGCGGGCGGCACGAGCGGCAGCGCGGCGCGCCGTTCGCGGCGCAGGAACAAGGTCCCGAGCGCGACGGCGGCGCCGAACCCGAGCAGCGTCGGCGTACCGCTCCAACCGTGTGCCGGTACGCCGACCAGCGCGTGCACGAAGACGGCGAGTGCCGCCGCCAGCAGGGCCGCGCCGGCGAGTTCGAGCCGCCCGGGCTCTCCGCGCGGCGGCGCGGGCGCCCGTACGGCGAGCGTCAGTACGGCGATGACCAGGGCGAGCGGCACATTGACCGCGAACACCGCCCGCCACCCCCACTGCGCGACCAGCCCGCCCCCGAGCAGCGGCCCGGCCGCCGCGGCGAGCCCGATCACGCCGGTCCGCACCGCGATCGGCGTGGCCAGCCGGTCCGGCGGATACGCGAGCCGCAGCAGCGCCAGCGTCGCGGGCTGGAGCAGTGCCCCGAACACCCCCTGTACGGCGCGCAGTGCGATCACCCAGCCCACGCCGGGCGCGAAGGCGATGCCCGCCGAGGCCGCGGCGAAGCCGAGGACGCCGGTGAACAGCAGCCGCTGGTGTCCGTACCGGTCGCCGAGCCGCCCCGCGACGACCAGCAGAGCGGCCACGGCCAGCAGATAGGCCGTGCTGGTCCACTGGACCTCGGCCACGCTCGCCCCGAGACCGCGCCGCAGGCTCGGCTGTGCCACCGTCAGCACGGTGCCGTCCAGAGCGACGATCGCGGCCCCCGAGACGCTGACGGCCAGCGCGAGACGCGGCCTCACGAGGACTCCCGGTCCCGACCGAGGTGGGCGTCGACGGCGGCGTCGACGAGCCGGTCCACCGTCCCGGCGGGCAGGACGAGGGGCAGACTGCCGAACCCCCACAGCTGCGCCACGCCGTGCAGGTTGGCCCACAGTGCCGCGGCGGTGACCTCCGGGTCGTCCGCTCCGCAGTGGGATACCAGGCTGACGAGGAGCTCGAACAGCGGCAGTGTCGACTCCCGCAGCCGCGGTCCGCCCGCCGGCTCCTGGCCGGTGCTGTCCAGCAGGTCGTGCCGGAACATCAGCTCGAACATGCCGCGGTGTTCCAGCGCGTAGCCGACGTACGCGCCTCCCAGTGCCCGTACCCGCTCCCGCGGCGAGGCGGCCCCCGCGCTCGCGGCCGCGAACCGCCCGCCGAGGTCGGCGAACCCGCGCCGGGCGATGGCCGACAGCAGCGCCTGGTGGGTGGGGAAGTACCGGCGCGGCGCCCCGTGGGAGACCCCCGCCCGGCGGGCGATCTCGCGCAGCCCCAGCGCGGCGCCCCCGTCGGTCAGCACGAGCTCCACGCCCACGTCGATCAACCGCTCGCGGAGCGGGCGCTCCTGACCGTCCGGCCTCTCCTGGTTCATAGACAGTGTCTACCAGAAGGGGTAGACACTGTCTACTCTCCGTCGACCGAGTCCAGGAAGCGCAGCGTCCGGGCGTTGACCTCCCCGGCGTGGTCGAGCTGCGCCCGTGCCCGGTGTTGCCGATGATCTCGACGACGGCGCCGGGGACCAGTCGCGGTACCCGCTCCCGCTGGCGCTCGGGGTGCACCAGCAGGCTGTGCTCGCCGAGCAGTACGTACAACGGGGTGCGGATGGTGCGCAGTTCGGCCTCGGTGAGCGGCAGCGGCGAGGGCCGGCGGATGCGGTAGGCGTGCACGCTCAGCATGATCATGGCGCGCAGCTCCGGAACGATCAGGACGGGCTGGTCCAGCCAGACCGCCACCCGCCGCCGCGCACGGGCTTCGGGGCGATGGTCGCCAGCAGGCTGAGGAAGATCCAGGCGAAGAAACGGGCGCCGGTCTTCTCCAGGCCGCCGGGGTCGAGCAGGGTCACCGACGCCAGCCGCTCGGGCCCGAGATGGGCCTGGTTCAGCGAGAGCCAGCCGCCGTATGAGGAACCGATGCGGTGGACCCGGTCGAGACCGAGGCCGGCGAGCACCTCGTTCAGCCACTGCGCGGACCGCTCGGGCTGGTGGATCGGTGTGTGCTGGACGCTGCGCCCCGGGTCGCCGAGGGTGTCGACCGCGAACACCGGCCGCTCGGCGCGCAGGGCGGCGAGGTTCGGGTACTCCATGGAGGAGTTGGAGCCGGAGCCGTGCGAGCACCACCGGCCAGCGGACCCAGGAGTCCGCCGCCGCGGTCCTGCGCCACCACCTGGGCCGGCTCCTTCCGGCGGCCTGACCCCCCCGGCGCGCCGCACTGCGGCCGAGTGGACCCCGCCCGGGTCCGCTTTCGAGTGACACCACCGCCCGGCGAAGGGTGCGGCCCGGCCGGATATCCGAGCATCTCAGGCGGCCGGTCATGTCGATTTCGAGTCCCTGCCCGGTCACGATCAGCCGGGGCGCCCAGTCGCCCCGGCTCCGGGCCGCCGCTGGGAGATCACGTGCACGTCCTGCTCGTCGCGAGCGCGTTCAACAGCCTCACCCAGCGGGTCCACGCCGAATTGCGGGACCACGGCCACAGCGTGGCGGTCGAACTCGCCCTGCCCCACGTCCCGCTCGCCGACGCCGTCCGCCGCCACCGGCCCGACCTCGTCCTCGCACCGATGCTGCGGACCGCCATCCCCGAGGAGGTCTGGGCCGCACACACCTGCCTGATCGTCCACCCCGGACCGGTCGGCGACCGCGGCCCCTCCTCGCTCGACTGGGCCATCCACGAGCAGGCGACCCGATGGGGCGTCACCGTCCTGCAGGCCGAGGCCGAGATGGACGCCGGCCCCGTGTGGGCCCACGTCGAATGCCCCGTACCGCCGGTGGGCAAGAGCGACCTCTACCGCGGTGAGATCGCCGACGCGGCACTGGAGGCCGTGCACCTCGCCGTCGACCGCTTCGCCTCAGGCACGTACACCCCGCGGCCGCAGGCCACCGGACACCCGCGCCCCGCCCTGCGCCAGGAGCACCGCCGGATCGACTGGGAGGCGGACCCCACCGAGCGCGTCCTGCGCGTCCTGCGCGCCGCAGACTCACAGCCCGGCGTCCGGGACGAACTGCTCGACGGCGAGTGGTTCCTGCACGGCGGCCACCCCGAGGACCGCCTGCGCGGCCGCCCCGGGGAACTGCTGGCAACCCGGGCGGGCGCGATCTGCCGGGCCACCGCCGACGGCGCCGTCTGGATCCCGGAACTCCGGGCCCGGCGCACCCCGGGAGGACCCGCCGCCCCCAAACTGCCCGCCACGGTGGCGCTCGCCGACCGGCTGCCGGCGCTGCGGGAACATCCCGCGCCGCTCCACGCCGACCCGCGCCGGCGCACCTGGTCCGACATGGGCTACCGGGAGGAGGGCCAGACCGGGTTCCTGTCCTTCTCCTTCCCCGGCGGCGCCATGAGCACCGCCCACTGCCGGCGCCTGCTGAACGCCTACCGGATGGCCTGCACCCGACCCACCACCGTCCTCGTCCTCGGCGGCGGCCGGGACTTCTTCTCCAACGGCATCCACCTGGGCGTCATCGAGGCGGCCGCCGACCCGGCCGGGGAGTCCTGGGCCAACATCAACGCCATGGACGACCTGGTCGAGGCCGTGCTCACCACCACCGACCGGCTCGTCGTCTCCGCCCTCGGCGGCAACGCCGCCGCCGGAGGGGCCGTGCTGGCCCTCGCCGCCGACGAGGTCTGGTGCCGCTCCGGCGTGCTGCTCAACCCGCACTACCGCCTGATGGGGCTGCACGGTTCCGAGTTCTGGACGTACACCCTGCCGCGCCGCGTCGGCACCGGCGTCGCGGAGCGCCTCACCACCGAGGCCCTGCCGCTGAGCGCCGAGGCCGCACACCGGCTCGGGCTGGTCGACCGTACGGTCCCCTGCGCGCCCCAGGCCTTCGCCGCGGAGACGGCGCGGCTCGCGGCCCACCTGGCCGCCCTGCCCGCGACGGCCTCCCGCATCGCCGGGAAGAAGGCACGTCGTGACCGCGACGAGGCCGAGAAACCCCTGGCCGCCTACCGGGAGGCCGAGCTCGCGCTGATGCGGCAGACCTTCTTCGACCCGGACGCCCCCTACCACGCCCTGCGCCGCGCCTTCGTACGCAAGGAGCCGGCGACCGCGACACCGCCCCACCTGGTCCGTCCCGCGGCGGGCCGGCACACCGCCCCGCTGCCCTCCCGCCGGCCCCCGGTCACTGGACTGGCCGCACAAGACACGGCATGCGGCGCCGAAGGCTGTTAGCAAGAAAGGCGAGGCCGAAAACGCCGCCTCTCCCCGTAGACCGTCCCCGAGCCCCTCCCCAAGGAGGCATCCCCATGGATCCAGCGACGTCGGCCCCGGTGGAAGACCCTCCGATCCACATCCTCTGGATCAACGCGGGACTGAGTTGCGACGGCGACTCCGTCTCCCTGACGGCGGCCATGCAGCCCAGCATCGAAGAGATCGTGACGGGCACCCTGCCCGGACTGCCCAAGATCGCGGTGCACTGGCCCCTGATCGACTTCGAATGCGGCCCGGTCGGCGGCTCGGACACCTTCATCGAGTGGTTCTTCAAGGGCGAGCGCGGCGAGATCGACCCGTTCGTACTGGTCGTCGAGGGCTCGATCCCCAATGAGAAGATCAAGGCCGAGGGCTACTGGTGCGGCTTCGGCGACGATCCGGAGACCGGCCAGCCCATCACCACCAGCGAGTGGATCGACCGGCTCGCCCCCAAGGCCCTCGCCGTCGTCGCCATCGGCACCTGCGCCACGTACGGCGGCATCCACGCCATGGAGGGCAATCCCACCGGCGCCATGGGCGTGCCCGACTACCTGGGCTGGAACTGGACCTCCAAGGCCGGTATCCCGATCGTTTGCGTGCCGGGCTGCCCGATCCAGCCGGACAACTTCTCCGAGACCCTGACCTATCTGCTCTATCAGGCCGCGGGCTCGGCCCCGATGATCCCGCTCGACGACAAGCTGCGCCCGACCTGGCTGTTCGGCGCCACCGTCCACGAGGGCTGCGACCGCGCCGGCTACTACGAGCAGGGCCAGTTCGCCCAGACCTACGACTCGCCCAAGTGCCTGGTCAAACTCGGCTGCTGGGGTCCCGTAGTCAAGTGCAACGTCCCCAAGCGCGGCTGGATGAACGGCATCGGCGGCTGTCCCAACGTCGGCGGCATCTGCATCGCCTGCACCATGCCGGGCTTCCCCGACAAGTTCATGCCGTTCATGGACGAACCTCCCGGCGCCAAGGTGTCGAGCAAGGCGAGCGGCGCGTACGGGGCCGTCGTCCGCAGGCTCCGCTCGATCACCGCGCACACCGTGGACCAGGAGCCGAAGTGGCGCCGCTCCGGCGAGAAGCTGACGACGGGCTACCGCCCGCCCTGGTGACCGCCCCTCAGGTCCTCACCCCCCGCTGATGAACTCCGCACACGAAGAAGGGTCACGGCAGACACGATGGCACCGAAGACGAAGGCGGCCGGTGACGGCAGCGGCCTGGTGGAGATGGCCTGGGATCCGATCACCCGGATCGTGGGCAGCCTCGGCATCCACACGAAGATCGACTTCAAGCAGAAGCGGGTCGCGGAGTGCTACAGCACGTCATCCGTGTTCCGCGGCTACAGCGTCTTCATGCGCGGCAAGGACCCCCGCGACGCGCACTTCATCACCAGCCGCATCTGCGGGATCTGCGGCGACAACCACGCCACCTGTTCCGTGTACACGCAGAACATGGCCTACGGGGTGAAGCCGCCCCAGCTCGCCGAGTGGATCATCAACCTCGGCGAGTCGGCGGAGTACATGTTCGACCACAACATCTTCCAGGAGAACCTGGTCGGGGTCGACTACTGCGAGAAGATGGTCCGCGAGACCAACCCCGGGGTCCTGGAGCTGGCCGAGCGCACCGAGGCCCCGCACGCCGGCGACCACGGCTACAAGACCATCGCCGACATCATGCGCTCCCTCAACCCCATCGAGGGCGAGTTCTACCGCGAGGCCCTCCAGGTCAGCCGCTACACCCGGGAGATGTTCTGCCTGATGGAGGGCCGCCACGTGCACCCCTCCACCCTCTACCCGGGCGGCGTCGGCACCATCGCCTCCGTGCAGCTCTTCACCGACTACATGAGCCGCCTCATGCGGTACGTGGAGTTCATGAAGCGCGTCGTCCCGCTCCACGACGACCTCTTCGACTTCTTCTACGAGGCCCTGCCCGGGTACGAGGAAGTCGGCCGGCGGCGCGTGCTGCTCGGCTGCTGGGGGGCGCTCAACGACCCCGAGTACTGCGACTTCACGTACGCCAACATGACCGACTGGGGACGGAAGATGTTCGTCACCCCGGGCGTCATCGTCGACGGCAAGCTGGTCACCAACGACCTCACCGAGATCAACCTCGGCATCCGCATCCTGCTCGGCAGCTCGTACTACGACGACTGGGCGGGCCAGGAGCAGTTCGTCACGCACGACCCGCTCGGCAACCCGGTCGACCCCCGCCACCCGTGGAACCAGCACACCATCCCCGCTCCGCAGAAGCGGAACTTCGACGACAAGTACAGCTGGGTGATGTCGCCCCGCTGGTTCGACGGCAAGGACCACCTCGCGCTCGACACCGGCGGCGGCCCCATCGCGCGCCTGTGGTCCACCGCGCTGTCCGGGCTCGTCGACGTCGGCTACGTCCAGGCCACCGGGCACAGCGTCGTCATCAACCTGCCGAAGACGATGACCAAGCCCGAGACGCGCTTCGAGTGGAAGATCCCGAAGTGGAGCAACGCGCTCGAACGCAACCGCGCCCGCACCTACTTCCAGGCCTACGCCGCCGCCATCGCCCTGCACTGCGCCGAGAAGGGGCTGGCCGAGGTCCGCGCCGGACGCACCCAGACCTGGGAGAAGTTCGAGGTGCCCGACGAGTCCATCGGCGTCGGCTTCACCGAGGCCGTACGGGGCGTGCTCTCGCACCACATGGTGATCCGCGACGGCAAGATCGCCAACTACCACCCGTACCCGCCGACCCCGTGGAACGCCAGCACCCGCGACACCTTCGGCACGCCCGGACCGTACGAGGACGCCGTCCAGAACACCCCGATCTTCGAGGAGAACACCCCGGAGAACTTCAAGGGGATCGACATCATGCGCGCCGTGCGCAGCTTCGACCCCTGTCTGCCGTGCGGCGTCCACATGTACGTGGGCGGCGGCAAGACGGTGAAGTCGATGCACGTGCCCACCGGCCTGAGCGGACTGGGCGGATGAGCGCGGCCGTCGACGCCCGCCGCGCCGGCCAGCGGGTCGATGAGGTGCTCGACCGGCTGGCCGCCACCGGTGACCCGGCGGCCCGCGCGGCCGCCGAGGAACTGGTCCGCGTGCTCATGGACTTCTACGGCGCCGGCCTGGCCCGGATCGTCGAGCGGCTCGGTGGCGGCCCCCTCGCCGAGGTGCTCGACGACGAGCTCGTGGCGAGCCTGCTCTCGCTGCACGACCTGCACCCCGAGGACGTCGACACGCGGATCGCACGCGCCCTGGACGCCGCCGACGACCCCGTGGAACTGCTCGGCTTCGACGAGACCACCGGTGTGCTGCGGCTGCGTCCCCGGGCCGCCGCCACCGGATGCGGCTGCGGCGGCAGCGGCCCGGACGCCGCCCGGCGGACGCTGGAGGACACCCTGGCCTGCTTCGCCCCGGAGGTGACCGGGGTGGAGATGGAGCCCGCCGCGCCGCCCGGGCCGCCGCTGCTCCAGATCGGCGTCCGGCCGCACACCCCGGTCCGGGTGCCGTGACGGGGCCCGGAGCCGCGCCGGACCTCCGGCGCGGCCTGCGCCGGTTCACGGGCCCCCGTCCGCCCCGGCCGGAGCGCTGCGAACTGTGCGCGGTGGCGGTGCCCGAAGACGGCCACCGCCACCTGGTCGAGACCGAGGAGCGGACGCTGGTCTGCGCCTGCACCGCCTGCGCGCTGCTGTTCGACCGGCCGGGCGCGGCCACCGGCCGGTACCGGGCCGTCCCGGACCGCTACCTCGCCGACCCCGGCCACCGGCTCGACGAGGGCGCCTGGGAACGGCTCCAGATCCCGGTCGCCGTCGCGTTCTTCTTCCGCAACGCCGCCCTCGACCGCCTGGTCGCCCTCTACCCGAGCCCGGCCGGAGCCACCGAGAGCGAACTCGACCCTGCGACCTGGGAATCCGTACTGGGCGCGAGCCGGCTGTCCGCGCTGCTCGAACCCGACGTGGAGGCGCTGCTGCTGCGCCGCTCGGCGGGAAGCACCACGTGCCATCTGGTGCCGATCGACATCTGCTACGAACTGGTGGGGCGGATGCGACTGCTGTGGCAGGGCTTCGACGGCGGCGCCGAGGCCCGGGCCGCGCTGGACACCTTCTTCGCACAGGTGGAACGGCGGGCCCGGGTCGTGGCGGAGGAAGGGGTCCGATGACGGACTTCACCTTCACCTGCACCGGCGTGCGCGCCGACGCCTACGCGGCCGGTCCCACCCTCGTCTTCCGGCTGCGGATCACCGCAGCCGGGGACACCCGGGTGCACGCCCTCGCGCTGCGCTGCCAGATCCGCATCGAACCGGCCCGCCGCAGCTACGGCCCCGAGGAGGCCGAAGGCCTCGCCGACCTGTTCGGCGAGCGCGGCCGGTGGGGCACCACCCTCCAGCCCGTCCAGTTCGCGCAGGTCGCCCTCATGGTGCCCAGCTTCACCGGGGAGACCGAGACCGACCTCGTCGTGCCCTGCACGTACGACATGGACGTCGCGGCGACCCGGTACTTCGACGCCCTGGAGGACGGTGAAGCGCCGCTGCTGATGCTGTTCTCGGGCACCGCCTTCACCGGCGCCGGCGGCTTCCGCGTCGAGCCCGTGCCCTGGGACCGCGAAGCCTCGTACCGGATGCCCGTGACCGTCTGGCGCGACATGGTCGAGCAGCACTTCCCGGGCTGCGGCTGGCTGCGGCTGCCCCGCGACACCATGGCCGAGCTGCTCGCCTTCCGCTCGCGGCACGCCCTCGCCTCCTGGGAGTCGACCGTACGGGCCCTGCTCGACGCGGCTGCCCCCGCGCGGCCCGCGCCGCCGCCCGTCCGGTTCGGCTCCCTACCGCCCCGCGTCACCGAGAGGACCGCCACATGACCACGACGGCCGCGGCGGACTCCCGCTTCGCCACCGCCCGGCAGGTGGCCGACGCCGTCCTCTTCGAGGGGTACGTGCTCTACCCGTACCGGGCCTCGGCCGCCAAGAACCGGCTGCGCTGGCAGTTCGGTGTCCTGGTGCCGCCCGCGTGGGGCCCGGCCCACGACGAGCACGCGCACCTGCAGACCGAGATCCTGATGGAACCCAGGGGCGAGGCGAACCTCGCCGTGGAGCTGCGCTTCCTGCACGCCCGGCGCCGCACCGTCCAGCAGGCCCGGGACGACGGCACCTTCACGGAGGTCGCCGAACTCCATCTGGACGACCGGGTTCTCGTCCCCTGGGACGAGGGCACCGAAGAGCGCGTCGAACTGTCCGCGACCACGGCCGAGCTGGCGGGCGAGGGCATCACCCTTCCCTTCCGCCGCCCCGCCCGCGAGGAGACCGAGCCCGTCCTCGACGACCGGGGCCGCGTCGTCGGCCGCCTGGTGCGGAGCACCGAGGAGATCGTCGGTGTCGTGCGGCTGCGGGCAGCCGAAGTACCCGGCCCCTACCGGGTGTTCAAGCTCACCGCGGTCGTGGAGAACGCCAGCCCCTGGACACCGGAACCCGGTTCGGACGATCGCGACGCGGCCCTGCCCCGCTCCCTGGTCGCCGCCCACCTGCTGCTCGGCCTCGACTCCGGGTCCTTCCTGTCCATGACCGACCCGCCCGAGTGGGCCAAGGGGGCGGTCGCCTCCTGCGTCAACCGGCACACCTGGCCCGTACTGGCCGGCGAACCGGGCCGTGCCGACGTGGTGCTGTCCTCCCCGATCATCCTGGAGGACCACCCGGCCATCGCACCCGAGAGCGCCGGCGCGATGTACGACGCCACCGAGATCGACGAGATCCTCGCCCTGCGCACGGCAGCCCTCACCGACCAGGAGAAGCGCGAGGCGCGCGGTACGGACGCCCGCGCGGCCGCCGTGATCGACCTGGCCGACTCCATGCCGCCCGAGGTGCTGGAACGCCTGCACGGGGCGGTCCGGGCCCTGCGGGAGATCACCGACCCGGCCTCGGCGCCCCCGGACGTCCTCGAACTCATCACGGAACTCCAGGACGAGGACGAGGTGTTCAGACCGGACACTCCCTGGTGGGACCCGGCCCGGGACGACACCGCCGACCCGGCACGCGACCGGATCGCGATCGACGGGGCCTCGGTGGGCGTGGGCAGTCGCGTCCTGCTCCGTCCGGGCCTGCGCCGCACCGACGCCCAGGACCTGTTCCTCCAGGGAATGACCGCACGGGTCGAGGCGGTCCTGCACGACGTCGACGGGGGAGTGCACCTCGCCGTGACCGTCGAGGACGACCCGGGGGCGGACATCCGCCGGGAACAGGGCAGGTTCCTCTACTTCCAGCCCGACGAGCTCACCCCCCTGGAGGACGCGTGAGCGGCAGAACGCTGGTCGCCGGCATCGGCAACGTCTTCCTCGGCGACGACGGCTTCGGCGTCGAGGCCGTGCGCGCCCTGTCCGTGCATCCGCTGCCGGACCACGTCGAGGTGGCCGACTTCGGCGTACGCGGGGTCCATCTCGCCTACCAGCTCCTCGACGGCTACGACACGCTCGTCCTGGTCGACGCCACCGCACGCGGCGGCGATCCCGGCACGCTCTACCTCATCGAGGCCGACGCCGGGGCCGCGGGCCCGGCCCCGCCGGGCGGCGCCGTCCTCGACGGCCATCACATGACTCCCGATGCCGTCCTCGCGCTGCTGGACACCCTGTGCGCCGGCACCGGAAGCACCCCGCCCCGGCGGACGCTCGTCATCGGCTGCGAACCCGCTTCGATCGAGGAGGGCATCGGCCTGAGCGGACCGGTGGCCGCGGCGGTGCCGCGGGCCGTGCGGATGGTCCTCGAACTGCTCCTGCCCGGAACCGACACCGGGACCGCGGCCCCCACCGGAACCGAAGCTGTCATGCCTTCCCGAGAACTGAGGAGAACCCCGTGAACAAGGCCGTCATCGGCGGGGCGACCGCCGCCCTCCTGGTCGTCGTACTGACGCAGATCCTCCCCGACATCAGGCGCTACATGCGCATGGTCCGGATGTGAGGTCGCGCCCGCCCCGGCGCCCGAATGGCGTACGGGGCGTGGCCCGCGTCGGCGTGCCCGACCGCACCGTCCCCGTCCTGCCGGTGTAATGAGCCCCGGCAGGACGGAGTCCTATGCACGAGATGTCGATCGCCGCGGCCGTCGTCGGCCAGGTGGAAGAGGCGGCCCGGGCCGGTGGCGCGAGCGCCGTCACCACGGTCCGGCTCCAGGTCGGGGAGTTGGCGGGAGTGGTTCCCGACGCACTGGCCTTCTGCTTCGAACTGGCCTGTGCCGGAACGGTACTCGAAGGCGCCGGACTCGTCACCGAGACCGTCGCCGCCCGCGCCCGCTGCGGCGGGTGCGCACGCGAATGGCCGACCGGCATGCCCCCCGACCTGTGCTGCCCCGGCTGCGCGCGGGCCACGGACGTGGAACTGCTGTGCGGCCGTGAACTGCAGATCGTCAGCGTGGACTGGGAGGACGGCCCGGCCGGCCCCGCCCGCGCCCCCAGCCGCGAACCGATCTCCGAGGAGGCCTGACCCATGTGCCGAGTGGTCGATCTACGGCAGGCGGTGCTCGCCAAGAACGACGAGGCGGCCCACACCCTGCGCGCCGAACTCACCGCACGCGGAACCGCGGTCGTCAACCTGCTCTCCAGCCCGGGCAGCGGGAAGACCGCCCTGCTGGAACGCGAACTGTTGCTCGCCCGGGAGCGGGGGGTGCCGGTGGCCGCGCTGACCGCCGACCTCGCCACCGAGAACGACGCGGTACGGCTGGCCCGTTCCGGCGTACCGGTCAAGCAGGTCCTGACCGACGGGCTGTGCCACCTGGAAGCGGGGATGCTCGGCCGGCACCTGGACGGGTGGCTGCCCGAGGACACCCGGATCCTCTTCGTGGAGAACGTGGGCAACCTCGTCTGTCCGGCCTCCTACGACCTCGGCGAGTCCCTGCGCGTGGTGCTCGCCTCGGTCACCGAGGGCGAGGACAAGCCGCTGAAGTATCCGACCGCCTTCGGGCTGGCCCAGCTGGTGGTGGTGACCAAGACGGACATCGCGGAGGCCGTCGAGTTCGACGAGGCTGCCTTCCGCGCGAACGTCCAGCGGGTCAACCCCGGTGTGGAGGTGGCGCTGACGTCCGCACGCGCGGGGGAGGGCGTGGGCGTGCTGCTCGACCGGACGCTGGCGGCCGGCACGGGAGCCGGGGCACACAGGCCGGTCATGGCGCGCGCTCAGCACGGGCACACGCACGGGCACGGGCACACGCACGGGCACGAGCATGGGCACGATCACGATCACGGCGACGGGCACGCCCACCAGCACGCGGCCCCGCAGCGCGTGGTGCAGACCCGCTGATGGAAGCCGTCCAGCGCCGCCGGATCACCGTGCGGGGCGTGGTCCAGGGCGTCGGCTTCCGTCCGTACGTGTACACCCGAGCCACCGGACTCGGCCTCGCCGGGCACGTCACCAACACCCCGGACGGCGTCGTCGCCGAGGTCGAGGGTGCGACGGCGGCGGTCTCGGAATTCTGCGAGCGGCTCGCGGCGGACGCGCCCCCGCTGGCCGTGGTGGACGCCGTCGAGCACTGCGAGGTGCCCGTCGCCGGCGGCGCCGGGTTCACCATCGTCGCCTCCCGGACCGGCGGCCCCGCCCGCACCCTGGTCTCCCCGGACGTGGCCACCTGCGCCGACTGCCTCACCGAACTCGCCGACCCGGCCGACCGCCGCCACCGCCACCCCTTCATCACCTGCACGCACTGCGGGCCGCGCTTCACCATCGTCACCGGGCTGCCCTACGACCGCGCCCACACCACGATGGCCGGCTTCCCGATGTGCCCCGACTGCGCCCGCGAGTACGCCGACCCCGGCGACCGCCGCTTCCACGCCCAGCCGGTCGCCTGCCCGGCCTGCGGCCCCCGGCTGCGGCTCCTGGCCGGGCACCCGCCCCGCGAGGTGACCGGCGCCGACCCGGTCGCCGGGGCGCGCCGGCTGCTGGCCGACGGGGCGATCCTCGCGGTGAAGGGACTCGGCGGCTACCACCTCGCCTGCGACGCCACCCACCCCCGCGCCGTGGCGGAACTGCGCCGCCGCAAGGCCCGCGGGGACAAGCCGTTCGCGCTCATGGCCCGGGAACTCGCCGACATCGAGCCACTCGTCCACATCGGTCCCGAGGAACGGGCCCTGCTCACCGGAGCGGTCCGGCCGATCGTGCTGCTGCGACGCCGCACCGCCGCCGCACGGGGGGCCCTGGACGCCCTGGCTGACGGAGTCGCCCCGCGCTGCCCCGACCTCGGCGCGATGCTCCCGTACACACCCGTGCACCATCTGCTGCTCGGCCTGCCCGGCGATCCGCCGGGCCCCCGCCTGCTCGTCATGACCAGCGGGAACCTCTCCGGGGAGCCCATCGTCACCGACGACGACGAGGCCCTGGACCGGCTCGCCCGGCTGGCGGACGCCTGGCTCACGCACGACCGCCCGATCCATGTGCCGTGCGACGACTCGGTCGTGCGCGTCTGCGACGGCGAGCCGCTGACCGTACGGCGCTCCCGCGGCCACGCCCCGCTGCCCGTGCCGCTCCCGCTGCCGGTCCCGGCGGTCCTCGCCGCCGGGGGAGACCTGAAGAACACGTTCTGCCTCGGTGAAGGACACCGGGCGTGGCTGTCCGCGCACATCGGCGACATGGACGACCTCGCCACCCAGTACGCCTTCGAACGGGCCGAGCGGCAGCTGGAGTCCATCACCGGCGTCACGCCCGCCCTGCTCGCCGCCGACCGGCACCCCGGCTACCGCTCCGGCCAGTGGGCCCGGCGCGCCGCCGCCGGCCGTCCCCTCGTCCGCGTGCAGCACCACCACGCGCACATCGCCTCCGCGATGGCGGAACACGGCTTGGACGGCGGCCGGAAGGTGATCGGCGTCGCCTTCGACGGCACCGGCTACGGTGACGACGGCGCGGTCTGGGGCGGCGAGTTCCTCCTGGCCGACTACACCGGGTACACGCGCTTCGCCCACCTCGCCTACGTCCCCCTGCCGGGCGGCGACGCCGCCGTGCACCGCCCGTACCGGATGGCCCTGTCCCATCTGCGCGCCGCCGGCATCGACTGGACACCGGACCTGCCCTGCGTCGCGGCCTGCCCTCCCGACGAACTGCGCGTCCTGCGAACCCAGTTGGCGCACGATCTGAATTGCGCCGCCACCTCCAGCATGGGTCGCCTCTTCGACGCCGTCTCCTCCCTGACGGGGGTGTGCCACCGCTCCGGCTACGAGGCGCAGGCCGCGATCGAGCTGGAGTCCGCGGCGCTCACCGCCTCCGCCGCCCCCGCCGGACCCGCGTACGCCTTCGGCCTGCGCGAGCCCGTGGACGGCGCCGCACACCCGGTCACCGCCGACCCGGCCCCCGTACTCGCCGCGGTCGTGGCCGATGTACGGGCCGGCGTGCCCGCCGCGCTCATCGCCCGCCGCTTCCACGCCGCCGTGGCCGCGCTCGTCGGCACGCTCTGCGGGCTCGCCCGCGAACGGCACGGCCTGGACACCGTCGCCCTCAGCGGCGGCGTCTACGCCAACACCCTGCTCTCCTCGGAGTGCGCCCGCACCCTGCGCGAGCGGGGTTTCACCGTCCTGCGGCACACCCGCGTCCCGCCGAACGACGGCGGACTGTCCCTCGGCCAGCTCATGGTGGCGGCAGCGGTCCACGCCACGGAACACCACCCCTAGTGAAGGAGAAGCCCATGTGCCTGGCGGTACCCGGCAGAGTGCTTGACATCGGTGAGAGGGACGGCACCCGCATGGCGACCGTCGACTTCGGCGGCGTGCAGAAGGAGGTCTGTCTGGAGTACCTGCCGGACCTCCAGGTCGGCGAGTACGCCATCGTCCACGTGGGATTCGCCCTTCAGCGCCTCGACGAGGAGTCGGCGAAGCAGACCCTCGAACTCTTCGCTCAACTCGGCTTGCTCCAGGAGGAGTTCGGCGACCCGTGGGAGGCGGCCGCCGCGGCCGGAGGTGCGCCCTGGCCCTTCGCCGACGACCCGGACGGTCCGGCAGGAGCGGTACCGCAGGAGGAAGCCCGGCAGGAGGAGATCCGGAAGTGAAGTACATCGACGAGTTCCAGGACCCCGAGCTCGCCCGCAGGCTGCTCGACGACATCCACGCCACCGTGACCCGGCCCTGGGCCCTGATGGAGGTCTGCGGCGGCCAGACGCACACCATCATCCGGCACGGCATCGACCAACTACTGCCGGATCAGGTCGAGTTGATTCACGGTCCGGGCTGCCCGGTGTGCGTCACGCCGCTGGAGGTCATCGACAAGGCCCTGGAGATCGCCTCCCGTCCAGAGGTGATCTTCTGCTCCTTCGGCGACATGCTGCGCGTCCCGGGGACGGGCCGGGACCTCTTCCAGGTGCGGAGCGAGGGAGGCGACGTACGGGTCGTCTACTCCCCGCTCGACGCGCTGAAGATCGCGCAGGACAATCCGGCGCGCGAGGTGGTGTTCTTCGGCATCGGCTTCGAGACCACCGCGCCGCCCAACGCCATGACGGTGTACCAGGCGAAGAAGCTGGGCATCCGCAACTTCAGCCTGCTGGTCTCGCACGTCCGCGTCCCCCCGGCCATCGAGGCGATCATGCGGTCGCCGAGCTGCCGGGTCCAGGGCTTCCTCGCGGCCGGCCACGTGTGCAGCGTGATGGGCGTGGGGGAGTACCCCGAGCTGGCGGCGCGCCACCGCGTCCCCATCGTCGTGACCGGCTTCGAGCCGCTGGACATCCTCGAAGGCGTACGCCGGGCCGTACGGCAGCTGGAGCGCGGCGAGCACACCGTCGACAACGCCTACGCGCGCGCCGTGCGCCCGGAGGGGAACCCCGCCGCCCTCGCCATGCTGGAGGACGTCTTCGAGGTCACCGACCGTGCCTGGCGCGGCATCGGCGTCATCCCGGACAGCGGCTGGCGGCTGTCGGCCCGCTACCGGGAGTACGACGCCGAGCACCGCTTCTCGGTGACCGGGATCAACACCCTGGAGCCGGCCGAGTGCCGCAGTGGCGAAGTGCTCCAGGGGCTGCTCAAGCCGCACGAGTGCGAGGCCTTCGGCACGGTGTGCACCCCGCGCAGCCCGCTCGGCGCCACGATGGTCTCCAGCGAGGGCGCGTGCGCCGCGTACTACCTGTACCGCCGGCTGGAGCTCGCTCCCGCCCAGACCGCCGTATCGCCGGAGGCGAGCCCCGTTGCCTGAAACCGCGCTGCCTGAGACCGCCCTGCCTGAAACAGCACTGCGCGCGACCGCGCTGCCTGAGACCACACGGCCCGAGAAAGCGCTCGACATCACCGGCTGGACCTGCCCGGCCCCCCTGCGGGACCGGCCCCGCGTGGTGATGGGCCACGGCGGCGGCGGTGCGCTCTCGGCCGAACTCGTCGAGCACCTCTTCGCCCCCGCCTTCGGCGGCGAGGTGCTGGCCCAGCTCGGGGACTCCGCCGCCCTCTCCCTGGGCGGGGTCCGGCTGGCCTTCTCCACCGACTCCTACGTCGTGCGGCCGCTGTTCTTCCCGGGCGGCAGCATCGGCGATCTGGCCGTCAACGGCACCGTCAACGACCTGGCCATGAGCGGAGCCCAAGCCGCCTACCTGTCCTGCGGGTTCATCCTCGAAGAGGGCGTCGAGGTCTCCGTCGTGGCGCGGGTGGCCGAAGCCCTCGGCGCCGCCGCGCGCGCCGCCGGGGTGGAGGTCGCGACCGGCGACACCAAGGTCGTCGAGGCGGGCCACGGCGACGGCGTGTACATCAACACGGCGGGCATCGGGCTGATCCCCGAGGGCGTGGACCTGCGGCCCCAGCGCGTCGTCCCCGGCGACGTCGTGATCGTCAGTGGCGAGATCGGCCTCCACGGGGTCGCGATCATGAGCGTCCGGGAGGGACTGGAGTTCGGCGTCGACGTCGAGAGCGACTGCGCGGCCCTGGGCGGGCTCGTACGGACCATGCTCGCCGTCACCCCGGACCTGCACGTCCTGCGCGACCCCACCCGCGGCGGTCTGGCGGCCTCTCTCAACGAGATCGCCGCCGCCTCCGGTACCGGCGTCGTCATCCACGAGGGGCGCGTACCGGTCCCAGCCGCCGTCGGCAACGCCTGCGCGATCCTCGGCCTCGACCCCCTCTACGTGGCCAACGAGGGCAAGCTGGTGGCCTTCGTCCCGCGCGAGCACGCCGACGCGGTCCTCGACGCCATGCGCGCCCACCCGCTGGGCCGGCACGCGGCGGTGATCGGCGAGGCGGTCGACGCCCACCCCGGGGTGGTCGTGGCTCGTACGGGCCTCGGCGGCACCCGGGTCGTGGACCTGCCGATCGGGGAGCAACTGCCGCGCATCTGCTGAGGCGGCCCGGGCACAAGCGGGAGGTACCGGAAACCGGTCGGCCGGGACGCGGGGCGCGCTGCGGGAGATGATGGAAGCCGAGAGCCGCTTCGGCGAGGGCCGACCCGAGCGCGGAGGAGGTGTGCGTGCCATGACGGAGCACGACGGCGGTCCGTCGGCGCGGAATCTGGAGGAAGGCCGACTGCTCAAGGAGCTGGAGGCCATCCACCGCACGCGTCACGAGACCCTGCTGCACGGGTCGGACGATGCCCTGGTCACCCACACGCAGCGGATGAACGAGCTGGAGCGCGAGTACGTACGCCGCCACCCGCAGCGGGCCCAGACCCCCGGCCGTACCCGCTCGGGCGCCCGGGCCCGCACTGCCGAGTAGGCAGCGCGGACGTCAGGGCCGGCCGTCGTCCTTGCTGGTGTAGCGGCTGCGCGCCCACAGCGGCAGGACGAACCAGCACAGCAGGTACCAGGCCAGCACACCGGCCACCAGCCACGGCACGACGACGCTGTCCGTGGCCACCCGCAGGACCAGGTAGAGCGAGGCGGTGAGGGTGGCCAGCAGCAGGACGATGCCCGTGAAGGTGAGCCGTGAGGCCCAGACGACGGCCTGGGGCTTGATGCGGCGGCCCGAGACGATGCGGTGGAAGGCGACCGGCCCGATGAGCGCGCCGGTCGCGAGGGAGCCGAGGACGACGGTGATGATGTAGACCGTCTTCTCGGACTGGGCGAGGCCCTGGAAATGCGGGGTGAAGACCACCGTCAGCAGGAAGCCGAAGAGGATCTGCACGCCGGTCTGGGCGACCCGGATCTCCTGCACCAGCTCCTGCCACCGCCGGTCCGCGCGCTCCTCTTCGGTTTCGTTCCTGCCGTGGCCCCGTGCGGCGTCCTTGCCGTCTTCGCGCATGCGGTCTCCCCATGGTGTGTACGCCCGAGCGCCTACCCGGGCGGGCAGAACTCATGCCGTCCGGGCCGGGCCCCCTCCACGGCTGCTCCGCACGATAATGGGTCATGTTTGCCTCGCGTGAGACAATTTTGTATCGTTCGAGGCGAAGGAGGCTCATCGTGCACGAGAACGAACTGCTGGACAGTGCTGCGCGCGTCCTCGCCGGAGACCACAGCGCCTCCATGGTGCAGATCGCTGCCGGGATCGGGACCAGTCGCGCCACGCTCAGCCGCCGCTACGCGACCCGCGAGGCCCTGCTGAAAGCCGTCGCGGTCCGGGCGATCCAGGTGGTCGACACATGTCTGACCCCGGTCGACCTGCCCCGAACCGCCGACGGGGCCGCCTTCGACGCCGCGCTCGAGGAGCTGGTCCTCGCCCTGATGCCCGCCGCGCACCTGTACGGCTTCACCTCGCGGGACGCCACCGTGCTCGCCGACCCCGAGTTCCGGGCCGGTGTCGACCGACAGGACCGGCGGGCGCTGGCCTTCCTCGCCCTCGGTCAGCGGCTCGGGCGGCTGCGCACCGACCTGCCGCCGTACTGGATCTGGTACTCGCTCTGGGGTCTGCTCGACGCGGCCGCCGAGGGCGTCCGCGACGGGCACCTCGCTCCCCGGCAGATCGGCCACCTGGTCCTGACGTCCTTCCTGAGCGGGGCGCGGTTCACCGCGCCCGCGCACCCCGCGCAACCCTGATCGGAACCTCATGCCCAGCCTCGCGCCGGACTCCCGCCGGTGGATCGTCCTGGCGATCCTCTCCGGCAGCCTCCTGCTCATCTCCATGGACACCACGATCCTCAACGTGGCCTTCCCCTCGCTCGTCGGCGACCTCCAGCCGTCCGCCGTGCAGCAGCTGTGGATCATCGACGTCTACGCGCTGGCCCTGTCCGGACTCCTGGTCACCGCCGGCGCGCTCGGTGACCGCTGGGGCCGCAAGCGGCTGCTCATGGCGGGCTTCTGCATCTTCTCGCTCGCCTCGCTCATAGCCGTCTTCTCCACCGAGGCCTGGCACGTGATCGCGGCCCGCGCCCTCCTCGGAGTCGGCGGCGCGGCCATCATGCCCTCCACCCTGTCGATCCTGCGCAGCGTCTTCACCGACGCCAGGGAACGCGCCTTCGCCCTCGCCGTCTGGGCCGCCGTCTTCGGCGGCGGCATGGCCTTCGGCCCGGTCGTCGGCGGACTGCTGGTCCAGGACTACGGCTGGCACTCCGCCTTCCTCCTCAACCTCCCCGTCGCCGCCCTGATCATCGTGGCCGGGCTGCGCTACCTCCCCGAATCGCGCGCCCCGCGCAGCACCGGCACGTGGGACTGGTGGGGCGTCGGCCAGTCCGTCGTCGGCATGCTCGCCCTCGCCGGAGGCATCAAGCAGCTCGGCAAGAGCGGCGTCGGCGACCCGCTTCCCTGGGTGCTGCTCCTGCTCGCCGCCGTCGCGCTGACCGTCTTCGTACGCCGCCAGCTGCGCGTGGACAACCCGCTGCTCCAGGTGCGGCTCTTCGCCAAGCCCGCCTTCAGCGTCGCGGCCACCGCGATCTTCCTGCCCATGGTGGGCAT
Source organism: Streptomyces sp. NPDC048269 (assembly GCF_040652395.1). Taxonomy (NCBI): domain Bacteria; kingdom Bacillati; phylum Actinomycetota; class Actinomycetes; order Kitasatosporales; family Streptomycetaceae; genus Streptomyces; species Streptomyces sp. NPDC048269. The sequence goes on along the minus strand of NZ_JBEZLW010000026.1, from coordinate 52,495 downwards.
GGGCGCGATCCTGTTCCTGGTCACCCAGTGGTTCCAGTACGGCCAGGGCTACACCCCGCTGGAGGCCGGCCTGCGGCTGCTGCCCGCACCGCTCGCCCTGATCTGCGCCTCGATGGTGGCCCCCGTCCTGATGCAGCGCTTCGCGATACGGCACGTGCTGGGCACCGGTCTGGTCGTCCTGGCCGCGGGCATGGCCATGCCCTGGACCCTCCAGCAGTTCACCGAACTCGGCTACCCCGCCTTCGCGGCCGCCCTGACCGTCATGGGCCTCGGCGCCGGCACGGCGACCACGGTCGCCTCGGTCACGCTGATCTCCGCGGCGGCCGCGGACGAGGTCTCCAGCGCCGCCGCCATCGAGGAGACCTGCTACGAACTCGGCTCGGCCATGGGCGTCGCCACCCTCGGCTCCACCGCGGCCGCGCTCTACCGGGGGAACCTGCCCGTCCTCGACCTGGACGGTCCGAGCGCCGCCGCGGTGCGGGACTCCGTCGGCGAGGCCGCCCACACCGCCGAACGGCTGGGCGGCGCCCTCGGCCAGGCGCTGATCGACACCGCCTCGCAGGCCTACACCCTCGCCATCACCCCGGCGTTCCTCATGGCCGGCGGCCTCGCGGTCGCCGCCGCGGCGACGACCTGGGCGCTCATTCCGCGCGATCTCCAGCCCACCGAGAACCACTGAGCCGGCCCGACCGGAACACGGGCGCGACGGGCGCCGGGCCCAACGTGGTGGTACCCGGCGCGGCCCGGTGGCCCAGGCCCGTGCGGTACGCGTCGAGGGCCGCCTCGGTCCGGCCGGTCCGGCGCAGCAGGTCGCCCAGCATCCGGCACAGATCGGCGAGATCGCCGCTGGCCCCGCTGCGCTCCAGCAGTGCCAGCGCCTGCACGTAGTGCTCCTCGGCGGACTCGGGCTCGCCGCGCTCCTCGGCCATCAGGCCGAGGAGCCGGTGCGCGCCGGCCGCGTGCACGGCGCCGTGGCTGTCCCCCAGCTCCAGCAGCGCCGACAGCAGTTCCGCGGCTTCGTGGTACCGGCCGAGCCGGCGCAGTACGTCGGCCAGCTCCACCTCCACCTGGGCGGTGTACAGGGCGGCGCGCCGGGCGGACAGCATCTCCCTCGCCGTACGCAACTCCCGTTCGGCCGAGTCGAGTTCACCGTTCTGGGCCTGTACGTAGCCGCGCATCCAGTGGCAGTGCGCCAGGTCGGTCCGCAGCCGCAGCTGCCCGTAGATCGCCTGGGCCTTGGCGAGGGAGGCGTCGGCGTCGGCCACCCGCCCCTCGGCGAGGAAGGTCCGCGCCACCTGCCGGTGCATCCCCGCGACCAGGGCCGGATCGCTGACCTGCGGGGCCAGCGCGAGGGCGAGCTCGGCCGCGTGGGCGGCGCGGGCGTGGGCGCCCATGTCGATGTACGGGCCGATCACCGCGGCGTAGAGCAGGACCAGCGCCTCGGGGTCGGCCAGCCCGCTCGTGCTCAGCTCGTCGATGGTGGATTCCAGCAGGTAGCAGGCGTAGCGCAGCTCTCCGGCGAGCAGGTGGGCGACGGCGCGGCCGCGGATGGGGCGGGCGCGGCGGGGCAGCGGCTCATCGGCGAGCAGCCGCTCGCTCGCCTCGAAGTGGCGGATCGCATCGGCGAGTTCGCCGGATTCCAGGGCGCAGTCACCCAGTCCGAGCAGCGCCTCCGCCTGCTCGGGGGCCAGGGCGAGCTCTTCCGCTTCGGTGAGCAGCCGGCGGTAGCGGGCGGCGGCCTCGTCGGCGGCGCCGGTCGCGAGCGTCTGCTGGGCCTCGGCGAGGCCGAGCCGCACCTCGGTGGCCAGGTGGGCGGGGCGGCCGGTGGCCAGCTCCTCGTACGTGGTGCCCAGGCGTCCGGCCAGGTAGCGCAGGGCGGTCTCGGAGGGGCGGACCTTGCCCGACTCCAGCGTGGAGACGTAGGCAGGGGTGTAGTTGGGCTCGGCCAACTGTCTCTGAGTGAGGCCTAGTTCTCCGCGCATGCGCTGAACCCTGCGTCCGATACGGGCCGGTTCGTCCATGGAATCCCCCCTGGTTGCTCGAACTCCCCAGTATTCAGCGGGAACAGGCCATTGCGCACGCCCTGCGCGCCACCTAATTTAAGCAACCGATTCAACTGACTTATCTCGCTTCTTAACTTCCTTTCCAGGGGGAGGACTTCATGCGTCCAGTGATGCGTCCAGCCAGGCGTCCGGTCAGACGCCCAGCCGCCCGCGCGGCTCTGCGCGGAGCCGTCGCGGCGGCCTGTGCCACCGCCGTGCTGGTGGCCGCCGGGCCCGCGCGCGGGGCCGACGCGCCGGTGAGGGCCGGGGCGGGGGTGGAGGTCGAGATACCGGGGCCGGAGCACGGCGGTGACGCCGGGTCCGGCCACACCCGCGTACCGGCCGCCGGCGCGCCGGCGAAGACCGCGGGCGGGCTCTCCCCGGCCGAGCGGGCGGCCGACGGCGAGGTCGCCAAGATGATCGACAACGGTTCCACCGCCGACCGCCTCGACGTCGTCGTCATCGGCGACGGCTACACCGCCGCCGAACTGGAACGCTTCCACGCCGACGCCCGGCAGAAATGGGACGAGGTCACGGCCGTCGAGCCCTACACCACCTACCGGAACCTCTTCAACGTGTGGACCGTCGACGCCGTCTCGCGCGAGTCCGGTGTCTCCGGCGACCCGGACGCGGCCACCGTCCGGGACACCGCCCTCGGCTCGTACTTCTGGTGCGAGGACATCGAGCGGCTGCTGTGCATCGACCAGCCCAAGGTCGACGCCTACGTGGCCAAGGCGCCGGCCGCCGACCTGGTCATCGTGCTGGCCAACAGCGCCAAGTACGGCGGAGCGGGCTACAACGAACGCAGCGCCACCCTCGGCTACGAGGGGATCTCGACTGCCTCGGCCGGCCACGCGAAGTCCGGCCAGGTCGCCATCCACGAGACCGGCCACTCGCTCGGCAAGCTCGCCGACGAGTACTTCTACCCGGGCGTCCCGGACTACGAGAAGTACACCGGCCCCGAGCCCGGCGAGTCCAACAGCTCCACCCTGGCCGCCGGCCCGATGGCCGGGCAGCGGGCCAAGTGGTACCGCTGGCTCGGGGAGCCGTCCCCGGACGGCGGCCCGGTCGGCACGTACGAGGGCGGCGGCTACTTCGTCTCCGGCCTGTACCGGCCCACGGACAACTCGATCATGCGGGTCCTCGGCAAGCCCTTCAACCTCCCCGGTGTCGAGGCGATGATCGGCGGGTTCTACCAGCACGCCAGGACCGTCACGCCCCTCACCCCGACCGACCGCACCCTGCGGGCGCGCCACACGGCGAAGGCGGCCGTGCCGAAGCTGGCCGGAGCGGACGGGCGTCAGCTCGTGGTCCGCTGGTACCTGGACGGCAGGGAGCTGAAGAGGTTCGAGGGCCGGACCCAGGTGGCGGTGGCCGATCTGTGGCTGTTCGACTTCCGCACGCACCGGCTGTCGGTCACCGCGGAGGACCGCACGTCCTCGGTGCGTGACCCCAAGATCGCCCGCACCCTGCGCTCCACGGCGCAGTGGGAGGTCCGGCTCTAGGCGGGAGGCCGGGTCCGGTCAGGTTCCTTCAGACCCGGCTCCAGACGGCCATCGCCCAGGAGAACAGCCCGAACAGCATGAGCCCGGCGGCGACCACCACGAGGAGCCACGGTCCCGCCGGGGTCTGGGCGAAGGCCCGAAGGGTGTCGTCGACACCCTTCGCCTCCGCGGGGTCGTAACGGACCGCGGCGTACACGATGAAGGCGCCGGCCGCGGCGAAGACGGCGCCGCGGGCCACGCCGCCGGTCACGCCGAGGAACTCGACCGCCTTGCGGACCTCCCCGGACATCCGGCCCATCGCCAGTTTCTTGCGGAACGTGCGCCGCGCCGCCTGCACGGCGATCACGACGCCCCCGACGGCGATCGCCGCGCCGGCCGCGCCGACCCACCACGGGCCGCCCGGGAGCTCCATCACCTTGGCCGTCACGTCGCGCGACTGCTCGTCGCTGGACCGCTGGCCGCCGGACCCGGCGGCGAAGGACAGCACCGAGAACGCGACCACCCCGTAGAACACCGTCCGGGCCGCCGACGCCAGCCGCTTCCCGGCTTTGCCGCCGTCGGGGCCGGCCGCGCCGAACACGGTCTCCGACAGCCGCCACAGCATCATGCACACCAGGCCGATGCCGACGGCCCACACGAGGACGCGGCCGAACGGCTGTTCCATGAGCTCCTGCAGTGCGCCCTGGCGGTCCGCCTCCTTGCCGCCGCCGTCACCGAACGCCACGCGGAGGGCGAGCACACCGACCAGCACGTACAGCACGCCGCGCGCCGCCAGTCCGCACCGGGCCACCACCTCTCGGCCCATGCCGCCCTGGGAGGCGGTCCGTACACCCTCGCGTCCTGCACCCTCGCGTCCTGCACCCTTGCGCCGTGCACCCTCGCGTGTTGCTTCGCGGTCCGTCATGACGCGCGGCTACCCGGGCTCGACCGCTCCATGCCCGCGGGACGACCGTGCGGTGAGACCGTCCAGGACCAGGCCGAGGCCCAGCTCGAATCCGCGGTCGTCCAGTTCGGCCAGGCCGCCGCCGGTCGCCGCGGCGCCGGTGAGGGAGTCGGCGAGGGCCGGGTAGGCGGGACGGTAGTCGCCCGCGGCGCGGGTGAAACCGGCCGTGAAGGTCTCCAGCGCCGACCCCAGGACCAGGTAGTCGATGGCGGCGGCGGCCTCGGCCGCCTGCGCCGGGGTGCAGCCGGCCCGGATCAGTGCGCCGAGCAGCGCGTCGTAGCCGCGCAGGGCCCGGTCCGCCTCGACCCGGCGGCGGGCGGCGGGGGCGATCGCGTTCGGGTGCCGCAGGTACACCCGGCGGTAGCCGCGCGCGTACGCCGCGATCCCCTCGCGCCAGTCCGGTGCGTCGAGCGGGCTCAGATCGATCTCTTCGTTGATCAGCTCCGAGACCGCGTCGAGCACGTCCTCCTTGGACGCCACGTGGTGGTACAGCGACGCTCCCCGGACGCCGAGGCGGTCGGCGAGCGTGCGCATCTTCAGCGCCTGGGGGCCCTCCTGGTCGAGGAGTTCGAGGGCCGCGCGCGCGATGATCCCGCGGCTGAGCAGTGGTTGGTTCGGTCGGCCCACGTGTGATCCCCCTCGTTCCGGGCCGTCAGGTTACCCGCACGCAGGGTCTTTCCAAGGGGTCCGGGCCGGGTTAAGGTCCCCGCATTCCCGATACCTAACAACGTTAGATTTAATTTCCGGGACGCGTCGGCACCCCCGGCGCGTCATCCCTCCGTGAGAGGTGCGCATGCCAGACCTTCCCTCCGCACGCCCTGGAACGGGCGACGCCGACGCCGCCCGCCTGACCGATCTGGGCTACACCCAGGAGCTGAACCGCAGCCTCGGCGTCCTCGGGAACATCGCGATGGGCTTCGCCGTCGTCTCGCCCGTCGTCGCCCTCTACGCCGTCTCGATGGTCGGCACGATGATCGCCGGGCCCGCCTGGGTCTGGGCGCTGCCGATCGTGCTGCTGGGCCAGTGCCTGGTGGTGAACGTCTACTCCGAGCTGGCCTCGCAGTGGCCACTGGCCGGCGGCCCCTACCAGTGGGGCCGGCGGCTGCTGGGCCCCTCCTTCGGCTGGATGAGCGGCTGGGTGTGGCAGTTCGCCGTGATGTTCGGCAACACCACAGTCGCCTACCTGGCGGCCCCCTGGGTCTTCGCCCTCGTCGGCGCCACGCCCACACCGGGCGCCATGGTCGCGGTGGCCGCCGGGATCCTGCTGGTGTGCATGCTCGTCAACGCCTACGGGATCAGGATCCTGAGCTGGTTCGTCTCCCTGGGCATCGCCGCCGAGGCCATTGCCTCCGTACTGGTCGGCTTCGCGCTGCTGCTGTTCTTCCGCGAGCACGGCTTCGCGCTGTTCACCGAGACCCTCGGCGCCGAAGAGCTGTCCGGGGGATCGGCCACGGTGGCCTTCCTCGCCGTCCTGGCCGTCGCGGGCTGGGGCTTCATCGGATTCGACGCCTGCGTCTCGACCGCTGAGGAGACCAAGGACGCCGGCCGCCAGGTCCCGCGCGCCATGTGGTGGGCGCTGCTCAGCGTCGGCCTGGTCGTCATCCTCAACGCGATGGCGGTCGCCCTCGCCCACCCCTCGCCGCGGGCCGTCGTCGCGGGTGAGGACCTGGACCCGGTGACCACCGCCGTCACCACCGCGTTCGGCTCCTGGTCCGACAAGCCCTTCGTGGCCGTGGTCCTGGTCGGGTTCCTCGCCTGCGCGATGGCCTCCCAGGGCGGGGCCGCGCGCGGGGTGTACTCGCTGGCGCGCGACGGGGTGTTCCCCTTCTCCCGCCTGGTGCGCCGGGTCAACCGGAGGCAGGCACCCATCGGCGGTCTCGTCGCCTCGACCTTCGTCAGCTGTACGGGCCTGCTGCTCGGCCTGAACGCCACGGCGATCGGCAGCCTGATCGCCTTCGGCACCGCGGCCACCTTCCTGCCGTTCTTCCTGGTCACGCTGGCCGCGCTGATCGCCCGGGTGCGGGGGAGCTGGACCCCCTCCGGCCATGTCCGGCAGGGCCGCAAGGGCACCTTCCTGAACGTGCTGGCCGTCCTGTGGACCGCGTTCGAAGTCGCCAACGTGTGCTGGCCGCGAGCCGTCCTCGCCCCGCCGGGAGCCCCCTGGTACCAGATCTGGGCGGGTCTGCTCGGCACCGGAGCGGTGATCATCGCGGGGCTGGTCTATCTGAGGGTCAAGAAGCCGCAGGACACGCTGCGCGCCGCGCAGGCGCGCACGGAGGACCACGACAACCAGGAGGACGGGGACGGGCGCGCGGGCGCGCTCACCGCCGAACGCCTCTGATCCCCCGCCCCCCGCCCCCCGCCGACAACCGCACCCGACAGAAGGAGTAGTGACATGCACCTGCCACGTACGCCCCTCCCGCGCCCCTCCCGCCCCCACATGACACGGCGCGGCTTCGGCGCCGCCGCCCTCGCGGCCGCCGCCGTCCCCCTGTTCGCCGGCCCTGCCGCCGCCGCCCGGAACCTCCCTTCGGCCACGCGCGCGGCGGGCGACGACCCGCTCCACGCTCCGGCCGAATGGGAGGCGCACTCCGCCTGCGTGATGGCCTGGCCCTGGGACAGAACCGCAGGGTGGGGCGGACTGCTCACCGGCGTCCAGGCCGAGGTGGCCGGCATCGCCAAGGCCGTCGCCCGGTTCGAGCCGGTGCTCATGTTCGCCGAACCGGGCACGGCGCAGCAGGCACGCACGCAGTGCGGCAGCTCGGTGACGGTGGTCGAGTACCCGGTCAACGACTGCTGGACCCGGGACACCGCGCCGGTCTTCGTCGTGAACGACGCGCGGACCCAGCGGGCCGGACTCGACTTCCGGTTCAACGGATGGGGCGAGAAGTACCCCTTCGACAAGGACGACCTGCTGCCCGTGGGCGTGTGCGCGCAACTGGGCCTGCCCCGCACCCCCGTCGACATGGTCCTGGAAGGCGGCTCGGTCCTCACCGACGGACAGGGCACCCTCATCACCACCGAGGAGTGCCTGCTCCACCCCAACCGGAACCCCGGCATGACCCGGGCGCAGATCGAGGCCACGCTGCTCGCCTCGTACGGAGCGCGCAAGGTCATCTGGCTCCCGTACGGCCTGTACCACGACGACATCACCAACGGGCACGTGGACCTCGTCGCCGCCTACCTGGGCCCCGCCCGGCTGCTGCTCCACACCCAGCCCGACCCCGCCCACCCCAACCACGACCGGATGGCCGCCAACAAGGCGGTCCTCGACGCCTCCACCGACGCGTGCGGCCGCCGCTTCCAGGTGGTGGAGATGCACCACCAGCCGCAGTTCCGCCACCAGGGGCTGACCGTCGAGACCTTCAGCTACACCAACTACTACCTGACCAGCGGCAGCGTCGTCGTGCCCACGGCCGGTGAACCGGCGGACACCCTCGCCCTCGCACAGTTCGCCACCCTCTTCCCCGGGCGCGAGGTGGTCGGCGCCCCGGCGCGCACCCTCGCCTGGGGCGGCGGCGGAGTCCACTGCGTCACCCAGCACGTGGCAGGCGCCTGAGACCGCACCGGCCGGTGTCCGCGGCGACGGGGGATCGCGGCGGCCACCGGCCGGTGTGCCTGTGCCCGTGCCTTTCCGTACGGGACCGGAAGGGAGGGGCCGGGACGTACAGGAGCGGGACGGAAAGGAGCGGGACGGACGGGACCGGGACGGACGGGAGCGGGACGTACGGGCTACATGGGGTCCATGCCGCGGTCGTCCATCCCGCTCTCCCGCTCGCTCTGCTCCATGAGACGGCGGGCCTTGTCCCGCAGGCGCTGGCGCTCGTCCGCGTCCTTCGAACGGTCAGCCGCTTCGTTCAGTTCCTGGGCCTTGGCGCGCATCTGCTGGGACCGGCCGCGGGACTCGCCTGAAACGCTCATGATCGCTCCTTGGATCTGTGGGGGAGAGCGGGCGGATTCAGCGAACCAGCAGTGTTGTGCGCTCGCATCTCGAACCGTCACCGAGCGTGACCCGTACGGACGGCCAGACGCGCTCCGTCCCGCTGACTGGCTTAGGCTCGGACCAGGCTGAAAAGGGGATGGTGTCCATGTGCCGCTGGCTCGCCTACTCGGGTTCGCCCCTGACGCTCGACGCAGTGCTCTACCGTCCGGAGCACTCGCTCATCAACCAGAGCCTCCACGCGCGCATGGGCGTGGAGTCGACCAACGGCGACGGCTTCGGCATCGGCTGGTACAGCGCGGACGGCAGTGGTGACGGCACCCCCGCCGTCTTCCGGGACATCGCACCGGCGTGGAACAACCGCAACCTGCGCGAGCTGGCCGCGCACGTACGCTCGCCGCTGTTCTTCGCGCACGTCCGCGCCTCCACCGGATCGGCGATCCAGCAGACCAACTGCCACCCCTTCCGCCACGGACGGTGGCTGTGGATGCACAACGGGGCGATCACGGACTTCCAGCGGCTGCAGCGGGACCTCTGCATGGCCGTGGATCCGGCCCTCTTCCCGGCCATCGAAGGCTCCACGGACTCCGAGGTGATGTTCTACCTCGCGGTCACCTACGGCCTCGACCAGGACGTGCCGGGAGCCGTCGCGCGGATGGTCGGCCTGGTGGAGCGGCTCGGCAAGGAGCACGGCGTACCCGACCCCCTCCAGATGACGGTGGCGGTGAGCGACGGCGAGCGGCTGTGGGCGTTCCGCTACTCGAGCCAAGGGCGGTCGAGGTCGCTGTTCTACAGCAGCAAGGCCGAGACCGTCCGGCACCTCCACCCCGAGCTGCACTTCCTCAACGAGGTCTCCGATGCGACACGGCTCGTGGTCTCCGAGCCCCTGGGCAACCTGCCCGGGATGTGGAACGAACTGCCCGAGGCCAGCTACACCGTGATCCCCGCCGCTACGGCAGAGGACTACCTCCCCTTCGTCCCGGAGCTGCCCTGACACCTGATCGCCGGAGTGCCCGCGGCGGGGTCAGGCCGGGTCAGCCGCGAGGGACGTCGTCAGGGTGAAGAGGGCTCCGTCGGGGTCGCGCAACGCCACCCACCGCTCCGCGGCGTTCGACGCGATGTCCGAGACGGTGCGCCCGCCCATTGCCACGGCGGCCTCGATGGCGGGGCGGAGCGCGGGGACACGGAAGTGGACGTGCCAGCGGGGCCTGGTGTGGGGGGAGTAGGAGGCGAGCTCGACCGGGCCGCTGTTGAGGCGGGCGACGGGCTCGCCGCCCTGCCGCAGGACGACCTGGTCCTCCTCGTACGAGACCTCGCAGCATCCGGGGCGCCCGGAGGCCCACTCCAGCACGGCGCCGTAGAAGATCGCCGCGTCGAAGGCGTTCCTCGTACGCAGCTCCAGCCAGGCCGGCGCGGGGCCCTTGCCCACCCGCCAGTGGGCGGAGACGGAGCCCTGCCAGATGCCGAAGACCGCGCCGTCGGGGTCGGCGACGAGCGCCGCGCGGCCGCCGGAGGCGAAGGAGACCGGGCCGACGGCGATGGTGCCGGTGCGCTCCCGGATCCGGTCCACCGCCGTGTCGGCGTCGTCGACGGCGAAGTAGGGGGTCCACGCCACCGCGACGCCCAGGTCGGAGGCCAGCGCTCCGATGCCCGCGACCGGCACGCCGTCCAGCTCGGCGACGGAGAAGGCGTCGCCGAGACGGGCGCGCCGGAACCTCCAGCCGGTGACCGCGGCGTAGAAGCGCTGCGCCGTCTCGAGGTCGCGGGCCATCAGGCTCACCCAGCACGGAGCTCCGAAGACCTCCTTGGTCGACATCTCCACCACTCGCTCCGTCCCTCCTGAGCCCCCGGCCCCCACGCTCTCATTCTGGTCCTTTCCGGGACGCTCTTCCCGGTCACCGCCGCCGGTGTCGGCCGTCACCATCAGTGAGCGGGACGCTTCGATGTCTTCCGGCGGACTGGGCGGCCCGGGCGATAGCCTCTGACCCGACGCCCCCAGGCTCGGAGCTCGGAAGGCAGGTCTCCCGTGGTGACATCCCAGGTCCCCGTGATCGATCTCGGGCCGTGGCGGTCCGGCGGACCCGACGTCCGCGCGCGTACGGCGGCCCGCGTCGACGAGGCGCTGCGCGCGGCGGGTTTCCTCCTGGTGACCGGCCACGGGGTGGACCCCGCGCTGCCCGCACGGATCCGGGAGGCGGCGCGCGAGTTCTTCCGGCTGCCCGCCCCGGTGAAGGCGCCGTACGCGGTCGCCGTCGGCGGTCGGGGCTGGCTCGGCCCGGGGGCAGAGGCCAACAGCTACGCGGAAGGCAAGGCTTCGCCGCCCGACCTGAAGGAGTCCTGGTCCTGGGCGGCGGAGGACCCCACCGGTGTGCCGGGGGTGGACGCCGAGTGGTTCCGTCCCAACGCGTGGCCGGCGGAGGCGCCCTCGCTGCGGCCGCTGGTGACCGAGTACCTGAGCCTGATGCGGGCCCTCTCCGACGAGCTGCTGGAACTGCTGGCCACCGCCCTCGGTCTCGACGAGGACCACTTCACACGCCACACCTCTCACCCCACCTGGGGCTTCAACCTCAACTGGTACCCGGGTACCGAGGTCGTGGGGCGGCCGCTGCCCGGCCAGTTCCGCATCGGGGCGCACACCGACTTCGGCACGGTCACGATCCTCGACCGCCAGCAAGGAGCGGGCGGGCTGCAGATCCACACCGACGCCGACGGCTGGCAGGACGCCCCTTACGACCCGCACGCGCTCACGGTCAACATCGGCGACCTGATGGCCCGTTGGACCGGGGACCGGTGGCGCGCCGGCCGCCACCGCGTGCTGCCGCCGCCCGCCGACGTGCCGGCCGAGGAGCTGATCTCGCTGGTCTACTTCTACGAGTGCGATCCCCACACCCGCGTGGAGTCCCTGCCCGCCCCCGTCGGGCGCGTGGTGCACGACCCGGTCGACTCCCACACGTACCTGCGGGAGAAGCTCAGCGCCATCAGCGTCACCGGGGGAACTACGACTTCAGGGTGAGCCGGACCCTTCCCAGGTGGGAGGGGGCCGTCCTCCTGCGAGTTGACGATCCGACAGGTCAGGCTCAGTAGGTTCGGATCCATGAACCGACGCCGTACGGCTTCCGCAGCCGTCTTACTCGCCATGCTCCTGCCGGTCCCGCTCGCCGCCGCGGGCACCTCGGCCGCCGCCGATTCCGCGGCCGTGGCCGAGAGCCGCCGCACCACGGTGGAACTACCCCGTCCCACCGGCCTTTTCTCCGTAGGACAGGAGACGCTCCACCTCGTGGACCGGAGCCGGACCGACCCCTGGGCGGGGTCCGGGCCGCGCGAGCTGATGGTGACCATGCGCTATCCGGCGCAGCGCGGCACCGGCGGTCCCGTGCGCTACCTCACCCGCGAGGAGGCCAGGCTGCTGCTGGTCGACCGGGGGCTGGACAAGGTGATCCCGGTCGAGACCCTGGCCGGTACCGCGGCCCACTCCCGGTCCCACGCACGCCCCGTCGCCGGCCGCTATCCGCTGATCGTGCTCTCTCCCGGCTTCACCGTCCCCCGCGCCACCCTCACCGCACTGGCCGAGGACCTGGCCTCGCGCGGCTACGTCGTCGCCGCGGTCGACCACGCGTACGAGAGCGCGGGAACCGCCTTCCCCGGCGGGCGCGTGCTCCAGTGCCTGGCCTGCGAGAAGGTCGAGGCGGCGGGCGGCATGCACGTGGTCAGCGACACACGCGCCCGCGACGTGTCCTTCCTCCTGGACCGGCTCACCGGACGCGACCCGGCCTGGCGGCACGCCGGCCTCATCGACGCGAGCCGCATCGCGATGGCGGGCCACTCCATCGGCGGTGCCTCGGCGGCCGCCGCGATGGCGACGGACCCGAGGGTCCTGGCCGGGGTCGACATGGACGGCGGACTCGCCACACCGGTCCCCGGGACCGGGCTCGGCGGGCGCCCCTTCATGCTGCTCGGCGCGCAGGACCGGGGCCCCGGCCAGAACCAGAGCTGGGACGGCGAATGGCCGAAGCTCGACGGCTGGAAGCGCTGGATCACCTTCGCGGACTCCGGCCACTTCAGCTTCAGCGACTTCCCGGTGATCGGCGACCGGCTGGGCATCCCGTCCCCCGAGGCCCCGCTGTCCGGCGTCCGCTCGGTCGAGCTGACCCGGCGCTACGTCGGAGCCTTCTTCGACCAGCACCTCAAGGGCACGCCCCAGCCCGTACTGGACGGTCCTTCCGCCGACGCTCCGGAGGTCCGCTTCCACACCCCGTGAGCCGCCGTTGTCGGACCACCGTTGTGCCGAGCACAGTGGGGCAGGCACGGCGTTGTTCAGACCACCGTCACCGGGTGCCGCACGACCGCGTCGAAGAGGTAGCCCTGCGTGTTGTGGGCGGCCGTCGCGGGCTGCGTGCGCCCGGTGGCGTCGGTCGCCCGGGCCAGCAGCGCCGTGGGGCCCGCGGCTCGCGGGGTCCACGGCAGCGACCAGCGGACCCAGCTGCCCCGGCGCGGCGCGTCGTGCAACCGGGCCCGCTGCCAGCGGACACCGCCGTCGGTGCTGACGTCCACCCGCAGTACGGGCGCCGCGCCCGACCAGGAGCGGCCGGTCAGCAGCCGCGTCCGGTGCACGGGGACGGTCGCCCCCAGCTCCAGCTCGAAGGCGCTCTTGAGGGTCTGCCGGGTGAACTGGGCGCCCTCCGCCGGATACCGGGGCCCGAACAGCCGGTACGTGTCGGTGTTCCACGGCGAGTACAGCGGCCGGTCGCTGACCTCGATGTCACCGACCCACTTGACCGAGGAGATCCCGGCCCACTGCGGTACGACGAGGCGGACCGGGCCGCCGTGGTCGGGCGGCAGCGGCCGCCCGTTCATCTCGTAGGCGAGCAGTACGTCGTCCAGTGCCTTCGACACCGGCAGCGGGCGCCGCACCCGCCCGAGGTTCACACCGTTCGCGATCACCTCGTCGTCCAGCCCGCGCGGCAGGACGTCGACGGCGCCGGGCGTCACACCCGCCAGCCTCAGTACGTCCGACAGCCGCGCGCCGCGCCAGTGGCCGACGCCGATCCCGCCCAGGGTCCACGGGGTGCCGCTGACCGGCTGGCCCTGCTGGGTGGCGTAGAAGCTGCGGCCGTTGCCCGCGCACTCGATGAACAGTGTCCGCTCGACCGCCGGCAGCGCGCGCAGCCGGTCGTACGAGAACGCGACCGGGCCGGCCGCCAGCCCGTCGCCCCACACCTCCAGCGTCCATCCGCCGGCTTCGAGCCGTGGGGTGGTGGTGTGGTTCCGTACGAAGAACCGGTCGACGGGAGTGAGCGGGCCGGTGCCGCGCAGGGCGGCGAAGTTCGTCTCCGCGTTGGTGCCGCGGATGGTGAACAGCTCGGGCGGCAGCGGCTTGACGGTCCCGGGCGACGCGGCCGCGCCGGCGGTGGCGTCGGCGCCCGCGCCGGCGCCGGTCGCGGCCGAGGCCGTCCCGGCCGCTCCCAGCCCCAGGGATCCGGCGGCGGCCCCCGCCGCGAACAGCCTGAGCAGGTCCCGGCGGTCCACTCCGGCGGAGCGGGCGCGGCCGCGCGCCCATTGCCGCAGGCGCGTCCGGTCGTACCGGCTCTCGTCCGACAGTTCGGAGGTCATGGCGGGGTCACTCCTCGGTCGTGGCTTCCCGACGGACCGTAACGGCCCGGGGCGAGCCGCGAAAACATTCCCACCGTGATGGCCACGAATCCGCAACACGGCGGCAATGACCGATTACCGCTGGTCGGCCGACTTTCGGCAGGATGTGGGGCATGACCGAGATCCGTACCCCCCGCCTCCTCCTCCGCCGCTGGACCGAGGACGACCTCGTCCCCCTGTCGGAGATCAACGCCGACCCGGAGGTGATGCGCTGGATCGGGGACGGCTCCACCCGCGACCTGGACCGGACGGCCGAGGACATCGAGCGCTGGGAGGAGGAGTGGGACGAGGAGGGCTTCGGGCTCTTCGCCGTGGAGCTCCTCGGATCCGGCGAGCTCATCGGCGTCGTCGGCCTCTCGGTTCCCGAGTACCTGCCGGAGGTGCTGCCGGCGGTGGACATCAGCTGGCGGCTCGGCCGCCAGTACTGGGGCCAGGGCTACGCGTCCGAGGCGGCTCAGGCCACGCTCGAGTTCGCGCTCCAGGACCGCGGGCTCGACCGGGTCATCGCGATCAACCGGGCGGGCAACGACGATTCCGAGAACGTGATCCGCAAGCTGGGCATGGTGCCGGAGCGCGACACGACCGAGCCCGAACACCACCACCTCCTGCAGATCCACAGCATCGACCTGACCGAGTACGAGGCCTGATCCCCGCCTGCCGCCTGCCGCCTGCCGTACTTCCGTCCTTCGGCGGGTGCGTCCTTCCGCGGGCTCAGGCGGACGCGGTGCCCGGCGCCTGCGCACCGTGGCCGGCGCGGATCGCGGTGAGGGTCGCGGCGTGCAGGGCCGCGGGGTCGCCGTGGTGGGGGACGGGGCTGCCGGTGAGGGTGTACCACTCGTCCGCGTCGGTGTACTGGACGTCGAACCGGGCCAGGCCCCCGGCCACCGCCGTGGTGCGCAGGGTGAGCGGGCCGGTGATGACGCCGACCTCGTCGGTCATCGCGCCGCCCGGCCCGGCCTGCACCTGGTCCTGCCACTGCTGTGCGTCGGTCATGAGGTACGTCCGTCGGTCATGAGGTACAGGTGTCCAGCATCGTGGCGAGCATCTTCTTCTCCGGTTCGGTGACGGTCAGGGCGTAGGTCGATTTGACGGTGGTCCAGGCCCGTCCGTACTGGCACCAGACGGTCTTGTCCGGCGGCTGCCAGAGGTCCGGGCTCTGGTCGCCCTTGGAGCGGTTCGAGGCGGCGGTCACGGCCAGCAGCTGAGGGTGGGTCAGGTCGTTGGCGAAGGCCTTGCGCCGGGCGGCGTCCCAGCCGGCCGCGCCCGAGCGCCATCCCTCGGCGAGCGGCACCATGTGGTCGATGTCCATCTTCGCCGCGTCCGTGACGACCACCCCGTCGTAGAGGCTCTTCCACGTGCCGGACACGGCCCGGCATTCGGAGTCCCGCGCCACGCCGGTACCGTCCCGCTGGAGGACGGTCTCACGGGTGTCGCACTTCTCGCCCTGCTGCGCCCAGTGCGTGAACTTGTCCCGGCTGTACCCGGCCATCGTGCCGGCCGGCGCCACCTTCAGCGCGGCGAGCTGGGTCCGGGCCACCGCCGTCGTGACCATGCCCGGCAGGGCGTCGCCGCCGGCGGGCTTGCCGTCGGTCGGCGCAGGGGCCCTGGGGGTGGCACCCGAGGCGGAGGGCTTCGCGTCCGGGCCCGTCCCCGGCGCGGCGGGACCGGAGCAGCCGGCCACGGCCAGCAGCAGCGACGCCGCCAGGGCCGCGGCAGGCACCCGTATCTGACGAACCATGGACCCCACCCCAAACCGACTACGCGTCAATGTTCCCTGAACACTACCCAGAACCGGACAAAGAACCGACCTGCCGCCCTCCGGAGGGCGTTGTCAGTGGCGCTCGCTAGTCTCCCGGCATACACCGCAGCTCAGGGGGTTCCCACCCCCGTGTCAGGGCTGCGCGGACGTGGCGGGGACAGGCGGAGGGACGCGGACTGATGGCATGGGTGGCGGCGGGCGAGGGGTACGAGATCGCCCTGGTGGAAGGGCGGGTGGCGGCGCGGTCCAGCAAGGGCCGGGCGGCGGGGCGGCAGCTGAAGACCCTGCCCAAGGCGCTGAAGGACCATCCCGAGGTGGACCGGCTGCGCCGGCTCGCCGAATGGCTCGACCGGCACGCGGCCGCCTGTGTCGCCAAGGTCGACACCTGGATGGTGTCCTCGCTGCCCGTGCCGACCGCGCTGCTCGCCCGGGTGTGGCCGGACGAGGCCTGGCAGAGCGCCCTGCGCGACCTGGCCGTGGTCGGCGACGACCCCGACGAGGTGGGCTTCCTGCGGGACGCCACGGAGTCCGGTGAGCTGAAGGTGGTCAACCTCGACGGCGAGACCGTACGGCTGTCCCCGCGCACGGTGACGCTGCCGCACCCGGTGCTGCTGCCCGACCTGGAGGACGTACGGGACTTCGCGGCCGAACTGGGCATCGTGCAGCGGGTCGAGCAGATCCACCGCGCCACCTGGCGCAAGCCCGCCGGGCTCGTCGCGACCGCCACCGAGGTACGCGACTACGCGGGTGGGGTCTTCCCCACCCGCTTCAGCCTCGCCGCCCGGGCGACCGGCCTCGGCTACCGGGTCTCCGGCGGCTACGCCACCTGCAACGTCCGTGACACCGGCCGGGGTACGGAGGCCGCGGTGTGGATCGGTGAGCCCTACTACGACGACGAGACCACCACCGGCGCGCTGACCTGGCACGGCGAGGACGGCCGGGCGCTGCCCCTGGCCGGGGTCGGACCGGTGGCCTGGTCCGAGGGGATGCGGATGGCCGCGGCGCTGTACGCCGGGCGCAAGATCGAGGAGGGCGGGGAGGCGTGAGCACCACCGACAGCACGAGCACCACCGGCACGAGCACCACCGACAGCACGAGCACCACCATCGAAAGCACCACCATCACCACGGGAAAGGACGGCGCGTCCGTGAGCGAGGCCGAACTGCTGCTCAAGGCCGGGGCGGTACTTCCGCACGGCACCGAGGGTGCGGGCCCCACCGCCGTCGACCTGACCGCGCGCGCCTACCGCCACCCGGCCCTGGGCGAGGACCGTGTCGTCGTCCGCCTCGCCGCCGCCGAACTGGGCGTGGCCGAGGACCTCGCCGCAGGCTTCCTGGGCCTCGTACCCGAAGAGGGCGAACCGCCCGTCGTCGGCCTCGGCCACCGTCAGGAACTCGGCTTCCCCGAATGGGTGCTCGTCCACCACCCGGAGGACGGCCACCACGCCCTCGCCGTCGTGCCCGAACTCGACCGCATCGCGCGGCAGGCCAAGACGAAGCCCAAGGCGGCCCTCGACGCCTGCCACGAGCTGGCCGGTCGGCTCGGCGCCGCCGTCCCGCACTTCCTGCCGGTCTTCCACGAGCAGGCCGCCCGCATCTTCCTCGCCGTCGAGAACACCACGTACGCCGCCCAGCTGTTCGGCCGCGCCCGTACCGCCGAGGCCCAGCACGGGCTGAGCATCGACGAGGACCGACTCGATGCCGTCTTCCTCGAATTCGCCCTGGCCGGCGCCCTGCCGGTCAAGGTGCTCACCGGCTACGGCAAGGAACTGGCCGTCCGCGTCAGCCCCACCGAGGCCCACGAGCGCTTCCGGCGCCTGTGCGTGCGCCGCACCGCGGGCGGGCTGCCGCCCTCCGCGCAGGCAGCCACCGAACTGCGCCGCCTGGCCCGCGCCGCGGGCCTGACGGGCACCGAGCCCGAGCAGGAGTACCTCGCCGAACTCCTGCCGCTGCCCGCCACCCTGCGCGCCGCGACCGGCTGGTGGAAGGCCCACCGCGGCGCGCTCGTCGCGCTCGCCCGGCGCGTTCCCTCCGTACGCGGCACGCTCCTCGGGCTGACCCCGCCCGGCGGCGGCGACAGCGTCGAACTCACCGGCCTGTGGCTGGACATCCTGGTCGAGTCCGGCGCCACCGCCGGGCTGGAATCCGAGGACCTGCCCGCCGAGCAGCGGTGCGCCGACGGCACCGCCGGCTGGCTGGAGCGCTTCCACGCCGCCCGCCACGCAGGCTGGGGCCAACGCCCCACGCCCGCGGTGCTCCTCGACGTCGTCGAGCGCTGCGCGGGCCGGCTGCGCACCGAGCTCGCCCGGCCCGGCCGCGAAGCGGGTCTGCGGGTCGGGGTCCAGGACGCGGACCTCCTCGACCTGCTGCTCACCCTGGGAATCCCCGTCGCGGACCCCGACGTCAAGGAGAGCAGGCACCGGCACGACCAGCTGAACCTGCAGGACTGGGCCCGTGCCGACCAGCGCCGGGACCTGCTCGCCGTCGCCGCCGACGAGCGGTTCCACCCCGCCTTCCACAGTGCGCTGAACAGCCTCGGCGACGGCGGCAACGACATCATCCGCCGCGTCGCCGCCTCGCCCGGCGGCCGCCCGCTGCTCACCGAGTGGATGCGCGGCGTCGCCCGCTCCTCCGCCGCCGCGGGCCTGCCCGGAGTCCCCGACGCCATCCGGCGCCTGACCTGGCTGCCCACCGAAGCCCTCGAACTCGCCCCCGAGGAGGTGGCCGCGGCGGCTGCCGCCGATCTCGCCGAAACCCTCGCCCGTACCCTGCGCGGAGGCCTCTTCGAAGAGCTGACCTGGCCCTCCTGGGAGAGCGCGGTCGCCGAACTGGGATCCGTCCAGGACCGGCGCGGCCTGACCATCGCCGAGGCGTGGCCGTACCTGATCGTCGCCAACTCCACCCAGGTCCGGGTCATCGACGCCGACTCCACGGTCCTCGACCACGACCTGAGGGTCCCCACCGGCTCCCAGTACCGCTACGGGTTCCACTACGTCGACGGTGAACTCCTGGTCTTCTGGAACTCCTGGAGCACCAACGAGACGCAGGGCTACTGGCACACCTCGCCCGGTACCGTCTTCACCCTCGACACCGACCGCCACCACTGGCAGTTGCGCTCCGAACACCTCAGCCTGCCGCTCCCGGACGGCGGGCGCGCCGTCGGCGGCGGTGTCCTGCACCGCGGGGACACGAAGCTGCCGGACGAGCGGGCGATGCTGTCCGACGGCACCTCGTGCTGGGTGTGGCAGCAGCGCGACCACACCACCGAAAAGGGCTGGCGCGAGTACGACCCCGTCACGGGTGACCTCGGCCGGTACTCCCTGCCCGGGTTCCTGACCGACACCCTGGACGGGCACCCGGTCCAAGGCGGTTCCCCCGGGTACTCCTGCCGGCTGCGACCGACGCCCACCGTGCCGGGCTCGGTGCTCGGCGCACCCTCCGGCGGCCTGCTCGGGTGGCGCACCGTCCGCATCCCCGGCCACGGCTGGCGGGGCGCCGACACCAGCGGCCGCACCGTCACCGTCCCCGAAGGCGGCAACGCGCCGCTCGCGGCGCTCACCTTCCCCGGCGACGACCGCCCGCGCGCGCTGTCCAGCAACTATCGCGAGCTGCGCATCAGCGACCCCGACGGGGTCATCACCGCCCAGTCGCGCGGGGACGAGCGCCGCGTTCCCTTCGCCACCGGCAGCGTGGACCTCCCCCCGCTCTCCCACTGGTACGCCCTGCGCCCCCGCGACCCCGAGGGGTCGGCCGCGCTGCGCACCGCCGACCGGGAAACCGTCGGCGCCCTGCTCAAGTCGGCCGCCGCGGCCACGAAGGCCGACGACCTGCCCGCCCTGGTGAGCACGGCCCTGCCCCAGGTCACCGCCCCCGAGCTGATCAGCGGCATCATCGAGGTCCTGCGCTTCGCCCTCGTGCAGCAGAAGGCCCTCGACAAGATCGCCGCCCGGCTGCGGCCGGACGCCGAAACCGCCGACACCGGCTCACAGGGCCCCACCGACCAGCTGATCGACCGGGCGCTGAGCGGACTCACCGGCACCGGCTACTACCACTGGGGCTCCGACACCGACGTCGCCCACCGCTTCCTGCGCGAACTCGCCGCCGCCCGTGCCGACTCCGCGGCGGCCGGAGTACCCGGCAGGCTGCACTTCGACATGCCCCAACTGCCCTACTCCGCGCTGCCCTGGACACCGCTGCTCGACCAGCCCGCCGCCGTCGCCTACCGCGCGGTCGCCGCCGGAACCACCGACGAGGAGCGCGCCGCCGTGATCAGCCTGCTCCGCGAGATCGACGCGCTGGGCCTGGCCTCCGCCGAGGGGTCCGCGGACCGCTGGCGCCGGGTCCTGGTCCACCTCGACCAGCGCCACCTGAGTACCCCCGACGGAGTCGAGCGCGCACTGAACGGGCGCTCCGTACTCCCGCTCGGCGGAGGAGCCGTCCTCGCCACGACCGAGCACAGCGAATCCGTGCCCGACGGGCACGAGTTCGGGGCTCTCCTCCACGACCCCACCGGCCGCTTCACCGTGCCCGGCCCCTACACGCTGCGCGGCGACGCCCCGCTGGGTGACCCCGAGCGCGGTCCCGACTGGCTGGCCCGCTTCCTCACCGAGGCCGCCGACCGGGGCCCGGCGCCCTTCGTCCCCGAAGCCGCCGAGGAGTTCGCACGGCTCACCGGGGTCTCCCGGGCACTGGCTCGGCTGGTGGTCGCCGGGCTGCCCTTCGTGGAGAGCTTGGGG
This sequence comes from Streptomyces sp. NPDC048269, assembly GCF_040652395.1. Classification (NCBI taxonomy): domain Bacteria; kingdom Bacillati; phylum Actinomycetota; class Actinomycetes; order Kitasatosporales; family Streptomycetaceae; genus Streptomyces; species Streptomyces sp. NPDC048269. The sequence continues at coordinate 31,922 of NZ_JBEZLW010000026.1, read as the reverse complement.
AACGGGCACTTCCTGCCCGCCGAACTGCGCTCCCTGCTCGACATCAAGGCCGCGGACGCGGTGCCCGCCCGCGACGAGCTCAAGAGCCTCGACGTCGTGGTCCGCCGGGCCGTCGTCGCCGCGCTGCTGCCCGCCGACCCGGCACTCCTGTGGACCGAGGGCCCCGACGCGGCCGCCGCCGCCGAGGTGTGGAACCGGCGCGTGGGCCGTCGTACCCCGGTCCCGGACTGGCTGCTCACCGAGGCCTCGCGGGTGGTGCGCACCGGGTGGGCCGTGCCCCGCGCCCTGTCCGCGATCCTCAACCCGGCCCTCTCCACGGAGCTCTCCGTCGACGTGGCGTGGACGGTGCGGGGCGACCATGTGGAGCCCCGCGAGCCGGCCATCACCCCCTTCACCTCGGCCGTCCTGACCGGCGCCATGGGCATGATGGCCTGGCTCGCCCACCGGCTGCCCGCGGGCGATCCCGTACGAGCGGCTCTGCCGCCCGCGCTGACGGCCGTACGGCGGCGGCTCGCCGCCCCCGAACTGCTGCTCAACAGCGGGCATTACATCGAGCTCACCGATTTCCGCAAGGCGGCGGGCACTCCGACCGAGACCGGCGAGGGCTACGAGCGGTACGGCGCAGTGATCATGGCCACCCAGGACAACCGGCCCCGGCCCGCGCTGCGCCCGGCGCTGCTGGACTCCACCGGATCCGACCCGTACCTGGCGGTCATGCGCGGCGACGACCAGCGGCCCTCCGCGGTCGAGACGGCCCTGCGGGCCGCCCACGACCAGAGCTTCGCCGCCCTGCTCGCCGACCCGGGCGCCCCGGCGGCGGGCGCCGTCGACAAGGACGGCACCTGGTGGCCGCAGGACCCCAGCCGGTCGGTCCCCGAGCTGGTCGGGGAGGCCGCCGACGCGCACGGACTGGGGGCCGACGCGGCCGCCCTGTACCTCATGCTGCTCGCCATGCCCGATCCCACCGACCGCAACACCGCGCGCTGGACCGGCTGGAAGCCCGCCCGGCTCAAGGCCGCCCGCGCCGAACTGGCCGCCACCGACCTGGTGGTGTCGGCCAGCCGGAGCCGGGCCGGGCGCTCGCTGTTCCTGCCGGGCGGCTGGGTGGACATGGCCTTCCCGGTGCTGCCGGCGGAGCAGTGGAAGCTCCCGATGTACGGCCACACCCTGCAGGCGCCGCTGGTGCCCGCCGAACCGGCCGCGGACCTCTACCGCCGCGCGTGGCAGCGGGTCCGCGAAGGCGACGTTCCGCGCTTCGGGGAGCTCAAGGTGAAGCGCACCCGCGCCCGCCGCCGCTGAACCCCTCCACCCGACCACCCCGTTCCGAGGACTCCTTATGACCGTCACCGAACGATCCGCCCCCGCAGGCCGGCAGGTGCTGCCCGCCGAGGAGCGGTACGCCGCCGAACTCGCCTTCCTCGCCGCCCAGGACCCGGGCCCCCGCCCGCCCGGCTGGGCGCTGACCCCGCGCGCCGTCGTCACCTTCGTCTGCGGCAGCGACGGCGCCGAACTCACCCTGCCCAACGGCGGAGCCAAGCTCGCCATCGCTCCCAAGTTCGTCGGCGAACGGGCCCTGGTGGAGCGGTGCGTGGTCACCCTCGCCGGAGAGCGCGGCCTGCTGCTCACCGGCGAGCCCGGCACCGCCAAGTCGATGCTCAGCGAACTGCTGGCCGCCGCCGTCTGCGGCACCAGCGCCCTCACCGTGCAGGGCACGGCGGGCACCACCGAGGACGCCTTCCGCTACGGCTGGAACTACGCGCTGCTGCTGGCCCAGGGGCCGACCGTGGGAGCCCTGGTCGACTCGCCGGTGCTCTCCGCCATGCGGACCGGGCGGGTGGTCCGCGTCGAGGAGATCACCCGCTGCCTGCCCGAGGTGCAGGACGCGCTGGTGTCCATCCTGTCCGACCGGCGGGTCAGCGTGCCCGAACTGACCGCCACCGAGGACGCGGTGGTCTGCGCGGCGCCCGGCTTCACGGTCATCGCGACGGCCAACCTGCGAGACCGCGGCGTCTCCGAGATGTCCGCCGCGCTCAAGCGGCGCTTCAACTTCGAGACCGTCGCCCCGATCGCCGACGCGGACGCCGAGGCCACGCTGATCCGGCGGCAAGCGGTCGCCGCCGTCCGGCGGGCCGGCGCCGCCTTCGCCGTCGACGACGCGGTGCTCGACGCGCTCGTCACCGTCTTCCGGGACCTGCGCTCCGGGCGTTCCGCCGAGGGCTGGGACGTGGAACGCCCCGGTACGGTCATGTCCACCGCCGAAGCCGTGCAGGTGGCGGCCTCGCTGGGGGTCGCGGCCGCGTACCTGCCGGGCGGGGACGTGCTGGACCTGCTGCCCGGGCACCTGCTGGGCGTCGTACGCAAGGACGACCCGGCCGACCACGGGCGGCTGCTGGGGTACTGGGACGGCCCGGTCCGCCGCCGGGCCGAGGACGGCTCGGCGATGTGGCGCCGCCTCTGGGACCTGCGCGGGAGCCTGCGTTGACGGCCGAGCCGCGCGCGGCCGTCGACGCGCTGGCGGCCTCCCGCGTGCCGTACCTGCTGGGGGTACGCCACCACAGCCCCGCGCTGGCCGCGGTGGTCCCCGCCCTGCTGGACGCCTCCGGCGCGGACGTCGTCTGCGTCGAGCTGCCGGCGGACTTCCAGCCGTGGCTGGAGCACCTGGCCGACCCGGAGACCGTCGCCCCGGTCGCCCTGGCGGGCACGGCCGCGGACGGCCGCCTCGCCTTCTACCCGTTCGCGGACTTCTCTCCGGAACTGGCCGCGCTCCGCTGGGCCCACCGCTCCGGCGCGACGGTCGTCTGCTGCGACCTCCCCCTGTCCGACCGCGCCTGGACCCAGCCGGCCGGGGCGCCGGCCGCGACCGCGGCCCCGACCCTGACTCCGGTCCCGGACCCCGGCACGGCTCCGGTTCCGGGCCCGCTCCCCGGCACGGCCTCGGTCTCGGTCTCGGTCCCGGTTCCGGGCCCGGTTCCCGGCACGGCCTCGGTCCCGACCCTGACTCCGCTCCCCGGCGCGGCTTCGGCCCCGGTCCCGTCCCTGACTCCGGTCCCGGTCCCCGGCGCGGTATCGGCCCCGGCTTCTGTTCCGGTCCCTGGCGCGGTTTCGGCCCCGGCTCCAGTTCCGGTTCCCGTGGCTTCGGCTTCGGTCTCGGGCACGGCTCCGGGCCCGGGTGCCGGCGTGGCTTCGGTCCCGGCTCCGGTTCCGCTCCCCGGCGTGGCTTCGGCTTCGGTCTCGGGTACGGCTCCGGTTGCGGTGTCGGGCCCCGGCGCAGTTTCCGGCGGGGCTCAGGACACGGCCTCGACTCCGAGCCCGGCCCTGGCTCCGAGCCCGGCCCTGGCTCCGAGCGGGATCCCGACGGGCGTGACCCCGCCCGTGGGCGTGGCCACGGGCCCCGGCGGAGCGTCAGGCTCCGGCCGCTCCTTCGGCGAGGCCCTCGCCGCCGCCGGGACGGGCCGGGACGGTGACGATCTGTGGGACCGCGCCGTCGAGGTCCTCGCGCCGGGCTGCTCGCCGGAGGCCGTGCGCCGCGCCGCGCTCGGCGTCGGATGGGCCCTGCGCCAGGACACGCCGGCCGTTCCGCCGGTGGACCTGGCCCGCGAGGCCTACATGCGCGGTGTCATCGCCACCGCGACCGCCGCAGGCCACCGAGTGGCCGCAGTGATCGGCGCGTTCCACGCCCCGGCCCTCCTGGGCGCGGACGCCGCAACCGCCCCCGCTTCCGACGCGGGTACGGGACCGGTCCCCGACGGCGGGCCCGGTCCCGGCGCGGGGGCAGCGGCCGAGGACAGTGCCGCACCCGGCATGCGCCCGGGCGGGCCCAACGCACCCGGCACCGCACCCGGCACCGCACCCGGCATGCGCCCGGGCGGGCCCAACCCGACCGGCGGCGGTGGCGCCGTGGCGGAGGCGGTGCCCGGAACAGGGCCCGCCTCCGCCGTCGGCCCGGTCGCCGGGCCCACGGCGTTCCCTGCCGCCAGTTCCCCCGCCCCCGCACAAGGCGCCGTTACGGGCCTCGACCCGGATGCCCTGCCGCGTCCCCGGTCCGGCCGGGCCGGGGTGGGGGCGGGCTCCGGGGCCGCCGGCGGGGGCGAGCCCGGTACCGGCGAGGCGGCCGCGCACGCGGAGCGGCCCGTCACCTCGTTCGTGCCGTACTCCTTCGACCTGCTCGACTCCCGCTCCGGGTATCCCGCCGGGATTCGGGATCCCCTCTGGCAGCAGGCCGTTCTCGACGCCGGCGGCGACCCCGGGCGCCTCCGGGATGCCGCCTCCGTCGCCGTCACCGGGATCTGCCGCGAGCTGCGCCGCGCCGGACACACCGCCGGGACCGGCGAGGCCGCCGAGACGCTGCGGCTCGCCTGCGACCTGGCCGCCCTGCGCGGACTCCCCGCGCCCGGCCGCGGGGAACTCCTGGAGGCCGTGAGCACCGTCCTCGGCCAGGGTGAACCCCTCGGCCGGGGACGGGCGTTGGCGCGTGCCCTGGAGGCGGTGCTCGTGGGCACCGCCCGCGGGCGGATCACCCCGCACGCCCCCCGCTCCGGCCTCGGCCCCTCCGTCGAGGCAGAGCTGGCGCAGCTGCGGCTGCCCGCACCGGACGACCCCGCCCCCCGCGAGGTCCGCCTCGACCCGCTGCGCTCGGCCCTCGACGCCCGCCGCGAGGTCCTGCTCCAGCGGCTCCTGGTCTGCGGCGCCTCCTACGGCGAGCCCCTCACGGTCTCCGCCACCGGCGACGGGACCGCCCTCGGCACCAAGTGGCGGCTGTCCTGGACCCCTTCCGTCCCGGCCCGCCTCGATCTCGCCGGAGTCCGCGGCGTCACCGCCGCCCAGGCCGCCGCCGGCACCCTCCGCGACACCGCGCGCCGCGCCGCCGCCGACGGCGGCCCGACACCGGCGCAGATCCTCGCCGGGCTGGCCGCCGCCGCGCGGTGCGATCTGCCCGAGCTGGTCGACGTACGGCTCCACGAGGCGGCCACCGTCCTGCCGCAGACCGCGGCCCTGCCCGAACTCCTCGAGGCGCTCGACCTCCTGGAGGCCCTCCACCGCGGCCACCTCCCCGGTACCCGCGCCGACTCCCGCGCCACCGCCGCCGCGCTCACCCGGGACCTCCTCGAAGCGGCGGTCCGGTCGCTGCCCGGCCTCGCCGGCAGCGACGACCCCGCCGACGCCGCCGCCCTCGTGGCTCTCGCCGACCGCGCCGCCGCCCACCACCTCGGGCTGCGCACCGACGAGGCCCTTTCCGCCCTGGCCGCATCCGCGTCCCCGCTGATCCAGGGCGCGGCCCTGGCCGTACGGGTCCTCCTCGACCTAGATCCGGCCGCCCGGCTCGGTGACCGCGCCGCCGGATGGATCGACGGCGCGTCCACCGCCGACAGCCGCCGCGCCCTGACCCGGCGGCTCGCGGGAATCCTCACGGCCGCGGGGCCGCTGCTCCAGTCCTCCCCGGCCGCCCTCGCCCCGCTCCTGGACCGCGTCGAGCACCTCACCGACCGTCTCTTCCTCGACCGTCTGCCCGCCCTGCGCGGCGGCTTCGACGCTCTTTCCCCCGCCGCCCGCGACCGGTTGCTGGACACGGTGGCCGAGCGGCTCGGCGACCGGATCGACCTCGCGCTCGACGCGCCGCCCGCGCTGCTCGCCCTCTGGGCCGCCGCCGACGCCGCCGGACTCGCCGCCCTCGAGGAACTCCCTCCGCACGCCGCGGACGCGCTGCCGCCCCCGGCACCGCCGACCGTCGAGGCCCCGCGCGCACCGGCTCCCGCCGGCCTGCGGCTCGCCCCCGCCGACCGCTGGCGGCTGCTGCTCGGACGCGAACACGACCGGCTGTCCGCGGGCGCCCGCCGCTACGCCCACGCCCTCGACGAGCTGTACGGCGCCGGCCGCGGCGAAGGCGCCTCCGGCATCGGCTCCGACGGCGGGCAAGGCGGCGGCCAGGGCGGTGGTCAGGGGGCTTCCTTCCCCACCGCCCGCGAGTGGTCGCAGGAACTGCAGGCCCTGTTCGGCGCCGACGTACGGGAAGAGGTGCTGGGCGAAGCGGCCGGGGCGGGCCGCACCGACGTACTGGCCCAGCTCGACCCGGCGGCCGTACGCCCCTCCGTGGAACTGCTGAGCTCCGTCCTGTCCCTCGCCGGCGGGCTGCCCGAAGCCCGGCTGGCCCGGCTGCGTCCCCTGGTCAGACGGCTGGTCGACGAACTCGCCAAGGAGCTGGCGACCCGGCTGCGCCCGGCCCTCTCCGGCCTCGCCACCCCGCGCCCCACCCGCCTCCCGGGCGGCAGGCTGGACCTGGCCCGCACCCTGCGGGCCAACCTCGCGCACACCCGGCGGCGGCCCGACGGGAGCCTGGTCGTCGTTCCGGAGAGGCCCGTCTTCAGCACCCGGGCGAGCCGCGAAACCGACTGGAGGCTCATCCTCGTCGTCGACGTCTCCGGCTCGATGGAGGCCTCCGTCATCTGGTCGGCGCTGACCGCGGCCGTACTGGGTGGCGTACCGACCCTGTCCACCCACTTCCTCGCCTTCTCCACCCAGGTCGTGGACCTCACCGACCGCGTCGAGGACCCGCTCTCGCTCCTGCTGGAGGTCCGTGTCGGCGGCGGCACGCACATCGCCGCCGGACTCGCGCACGCCCGCTCGCTGATCACCGTCCCCAGCCGCACCCTCGTCGTCGTGGTCAGCGACTTCGAGGAGGGCGCCCCGATCGGCGGGCTCCTCGGCGAGGTCCGCGCGCTCGCCGCCTCCGGCGCCCAACTGCTCGGCTGCGCCGCGCTCGACGACACCGGCACGCCCCGGTACTCGGTTCCGGTCGCCCGGCAACTCGTCGCGGCCGGCATGCCGGTGGCCGCCCTCAGTCCGCTCGCCCTCGCCCGCTGGGTCGGCGACCGCCTCCGTGGAGAATCCCGTTGACCAGCACCGACACCCCACTGCCGCCCGTCGCCCCCGAGGTGCTCGCCGAGGCCGTCGAGCAGCTCAGCGCCCGGCTGCGCAAGAAGCTGGACGCAGCCACCGCGGGCTGCGGCGCCCTCGCCGTGCCGGAGGCGGACGGCGCCGTCGTCCTCACCTTCGGGGAGGACGCCGTCGTCACCCTGCGCCCCGGTCCCACGGGCGCGGTCACCGCCGCCGAACAGGTGGTGTGCACCTGCCTGTTGGCCCCGCGCTGTCTCCACCGGGCCGCCGCCCTGGGCGCCGCCCCGCTCGCGGACACGGAACCTCTGGTGGACACGGAACCGGGCGCGGAAACGGCCCCGCCGCCACCCGTACCGGAGCAGCAGCCGGCGGCGCCCGGGCAGGTGCCCCGGTCCGAGCGCGAACCCGAGGCCACGCTCACCGATGCCCAACTGCGCGCCGCGGCCGCCCTGTGGCAGGCAGCCGCCGAGGCCCTCGCCGCCGGGGTCACCGCCGGAGGGGCCGTCGTCCAGGCCGAGCTGCTGCGCGCAGCGCACACCGCTCGCCTCGCCGGGCTGCCGCGCGCCGAGGCGGCCGCCCTGCGGGTCGTACGCGGCCTGCGCGCCGCCCGGGAGCGGCGTGCAGGTCAGCGGCTCGGCGACCTCACCACCGCCTTCCGTGAACTCCTCCACACCGCCGCCCTGCTGGCCGCCGGGTCCGCCTCATCCGCGCTGATCGGCGCCGCCCGCCGTGCCTACGCGCCGGGCGGCAGCCTTCACGTGTACGGCCTGTGCCGGGAGCCCGTGCTCTCCGCCACCGGGCACGGGGGAGTGGTCACCCACCTGCTGGCCCCCGACGGCGCCGCCTACTCGGTCGCCGACGTGCGCCCCGGCGGTCTGGCCCGGGCCCGCGGCGCCGGCTCGGCCACCGTCGCCCTCGGCGGCGCCGTCCTCGACCACGCCGCGCTGGCCCGAGGCGGCCTGCGCATCGCCGGCGCGACCGTCTCCCCCGAGGGCAGGCTCGGTGCCGGACGCGGGGTCAAGGCGACGCCGCTGCGCGGCACGCCCTGGACCGAAGGCCCCGCCGCGGCGCTCTTCGCCCGGCCGGCGACGGAGGCCGTCACCCGCGCGCCGGCCGGAGCGGACGCGGCCGGGCCCGCGCTGCTCGGCTGCGACGTCACGGTAGTCGGCGCGGCGGGCGAGGACGTCCTCGTCCGCGAGGCACGCCCCGACGCGCCCCTGCTGCGGCTGCGGCCCGCGCACCCCCACCCGGAGCTGCCGCACACGGAGAACCTGCGCCGCCTCGCCTCGTACCCCGGCCTCTCGCTGCGGGTCCTGGGCCGCCCCGACCTGGACCGGGCCGCCACCCTGCGGCCCCTCGCCGTCGGCCCGGTGCCGGGCGCCGCGTACACGCTGCGGCTGCCCGACGAATGGCTGGGCCGCGCTGACCTCGGCTACGACCGGCTCCAGGGCGGCCACTTTCCCCCGCGGACCGCCGGGCCGGCCCCGGAGCCGGCCCCCACCGGACCGGACCCGCTGGCCGACTCCCCGCTGTGGCGCGTACGCCGCCTCCTGGAGACCGGGGTCGCGGGCGGCCGCCGCGCCGTGGCCGAGGCCGCGCGGGGCACCGAACCCCTCGCCGCGTACGGTCCGCTGCGCCGGGCCGGGCTCCCCGCGGCGGCGGAACTGACCACAGCCCTCGCCGCGTACGGTCCGCTGCGCCGGGCCGGGCTCCCCGCGGCGGCGGAACTGACCACAGCCCTCGCCGCCGAGGCCGACCGCCGCCCCCGTGACGTATTCGGCCGGCTCGCCGACTCCTCGTCCGAGCCCTACGCCCGGGCCTGGCTGTCGGCCGCCGTCTACCTGGCGGCGGCGGAACGCTCCCTGGTCTCCGCGTCCTGGACCTGAAGGGCTCGGGCGGGTCCGCGAAGGGCGGCGGTCAGGCGCAGAGCCGGGCAGCGCGGTGTCCCGCTCGTAGGAGCCGCCGCAATCGGGCCGCGGCCGGCGGGCACGTGCAGCTCAAGGCCCCCGCCTGCGGCCCGTAGCCGACGCCCGCCCACCGGGGGGCGAGGGCGCGTGCCCGGCCCGCCCGACCGAGCAGGAGGGCGGGCCGCCCGGGGCGGGCGCCGGACCCCGTCCTCAAAGTCCCGCCCGGCCCGGCCGCCATTTTGACGACAGGGCTCAGCGGCTGCCCTTGCGTTCCTGGGTCGCCGCTCGGATCTCCTCCGTCGCCTCGCGGAACGCCGGAGCCGCGCGGGTGAAGTAGTCGAAGAGCAGGTCCAGTTGTTCCGGCGTGTACCCGGCGAGTACGTCGGCGATCCGCCTCCGGGCGGGGCCCACGACCGCCTCGATTCCCGCCAGCGCGCCGGGTACGGCCTCGACCACGACCTTGCGCCGGTCGGCCGGGTCGGCGGTGCGCCGTACGTACCCCGCACGCTCCAGCCGGTCGATCAGCCGCGTCGTAGCCCCTGTGGTGAGCCCGGTCCCGGCGGCGAGTTCGCCGGAAGTGAGCCCGCCCGCCAGGGTGATGCGGCTGAGCGCGTACCACTCGGACGCCTGGAGGCCGGCCGCCTCCGCGCCCGCCATGCCGTGCAGCCCCACGGCATCGATGTAGTCCCGAAAGACCGCACGCCGGTCGTCCTGCTCCGCCATCGCGACACCATTCCCTTGCCATTTATCTGCACGTGTGCAGATACTGCATCTGTGCAGTTGCTGTCTCAGTGTAATCAATGGGGCGGCGGCCGTCATCCATCCTCACGCGTCGACTGAGAGGCATCCCGTGAACACCAAGACCGTCAAGCGCGCCGCGCTCGCCACCACCGCCGTCCTCGCCCTCGGCGCCGTCGGCGCGTACGTCTACCTCGACGCCACCTCCGACGTGCGGCGCCCCGGAACGGAAGCCTGCGCCGACGTCATCCCGGCGGGCGCGACCCGTACGGACGGCGAGGCCGTCTGCGCCACTCTCGATGCCCTCACCGACGCCTGGGGCCGCGGCGACGCGGAGGCGTACGGCCGCCAGTTCACCGAGAACGCCACGTACACCTCGTACCTGGGCAGCCACTACGAGGGCCGCTCCGACATCACCGAAGGCCACCGCGCGCTGTTCGAGGACTTCGTCAAGGGCACCAAGCTGGCCGCCTCCTACCTCGACCTGCGCTTCCTCGGCAAGGACGCCGCCCTCCTGACCGGCCGCGGCGACGACTACAGCGGCGGCAAGCCCGGCCCCGCCGAACTGTCCAAGGTCCAGACGTACACCCTGGTCCGCGACACCGACGGAACCTGGCGCATCGCGGCCTTCCACAACACACAGCGGCAGAACGTCATGGAACGGTTCTCGTTCCTCTACTCCCCGGCCACCGCCCCGAAGGCGGAGAAATGACCAGCACGCCCCGCCGCGTCCAGCCAGCCGCGCAGCACGGTGAGGTCGGCGCCGGTCAGACCCCGGCCGGCGTCCACCCGGTGGAGCAGGGCCGGGCCGCGGTGGTGGGATGCCACCCAGGCCCGGTCGGCGTCGGTGATCTCGTCGTCCACCCAGATGAAGGGTTGGCCCGCAGCGTGGTCGACGAGCGCCGGGGTCTTCCAGTGGATCCGGGACCACACGTCTGCACCGGAGGGTTCCGGCCACACCACCAGGGGAAGCTCGGGCAGACCGAGCAGGGGCGCGACGCACTCGTTCGCGTCCGCCATCCAGGTCGTGGCCCACACCAGCTCGCACGGCAGGGCCGCCAGTTCCGGCCCGAGGGCCGGATCGATCCTCGCGAGCAGCGGATTGGCCTCGTCCCCCTGCGGGTACGGGCCCGCCCCGAACGGGATGAGCGGTCCGTCCACGTCCAGGAAGAGCAGGGGGCGGCCCTCGGAGCGGGTCATGACAGCACGCTAGCCCGCGATCCGGCGGCGAGGGAACCGCGGACGGTTGATTTCCCTCTTGAGGGCCGAGGGGGATGACCATGACGACGAAGACGACCGGCCGGGTGCTCGTGGCGGGACTGCTGTGCGCGGTGCTGGCGGGCTGCGGGACCAAGGGGGCGGGCCAGGCCGCGGGGCCCGCGCCCGTTCCCAGCCTCACGCCGCAGAAGTGCGCGCTCGACGTGCCGACGGAAGAACAGACCGGCGGCTACGCGGGTCCTCCGACGGATCAGGAGACGGGCTCGTACGCGGGTCCTCCGACGGATCAGGAGACGGGCTCGTACGCGGGTCCTCCGACGGACCAGGAGACGGGCTCGTACGCGGGTCCTCCGACGGACCAGGAGACCGGCGGCTACGCGGGTCCTCCGACCGACCAGGAGACGGGCTCGTACGCCGGTCCGCCCACGGATCAGGAGACCGGCGGCTACGCAGGCCCTCCGACCGATCAGCAGACCGGCGCCGCCGCCCCCTCGGGTGACGCCCCGATGACCAACGGCGGCGGGCCGTGCGGTCCGGCGGACTGGTTCGACATGACCCGGGACTTCAACGCGTACTGGGCCAAGCACCGCACCGATTTCGAGGACGTCGTCGTCACGGAGACCCGTGTCCGCAAGGTCCGCACCGTCGGCGAGGCGAGGATCACCTTCAGCACCCGGTCCGTGGGCAAGGGGCGCGGGGACGACGCCCGCCACATCGCCAAGGTGTTCGCCGACTGGCGGCGCGAGGGCTACGGCGACAGCGGCTCGCTCGTCGTCCGCACCGGCGACGGGGTCGTCGTCACCGAGACCTGGTGACCGCGGGCCATCGCGCGTCCCAGAGGGCGCAGTGGTGTTCGGCGCGGGCGTCCACCGTGCGGATCCCGCCCGCACCCGGCGCCAGCGACAGCACCGAGGCCGGTGAGCGGTAGCGCGGCCACCACGGCGCTCCCGCGTCCGCCGGCACGCCGGTGCGGGCGAACCGGGTCCAGTAGCCGGTCATCCGGTCCGCCAGCTCCCGCTGCGGGTCCGTCAGCGGCACCATCGGGAACAGGTAGGGCAGTTCGAAGCCGTGCGAGGCGCCGTACGGCAGCCCCGGCGCCTCCGGCAGGCCGGTGAAGTTGGGCGCGTCGCCGTCGCTGAACCGGTAGCCGTACGTCGCCGTGCGCCGGGCCAGCGCACTGCTGTCCCGCAGGGCCGGGCAGGTGAACGACGCGTCGGACAGCAGCGTGGCCCACGTCACCGCCGGCGTCGGGTAGGCCGATACCGGATAGCTCGCCTCGACGGCGCGTGCCGTCGAAGCCCCGAAGGACCGCTCCAGCCGGGCCCGGTAAGCGGCTGCGTCGCCGACTGGGTACGCCGCCAGCGTCTGCGCCACGAAGAGCCGCATCTCGTCCCGGGTCGTTCCCTGCATCACCGGCACCCGGTGGAACCGCCCGGCCTCGAGCGCCCGCCGGGGTTCCACGGGCAGTTGGGCACCGCCGTACGAAACCTTGGAGAAGGTCTGCGTGAGCCCCGGCGTCATGAGGGTGCGGATGTCGAGCCGGCGCAGGCAGTCCAGCACCGCCGTGGAACCGCCGCAGCCCAGCCGCGCCGCCGCCAGCACACCGTCCGCGACCGTGCGCTGCTCGGGTACGAAGGGCTCGTACGTACCGAGCGTGGGCAGCAGGGACCACGGCGGCGCCGTGGTCGAGCACGATCCGCTCTGGACGATCGCCTTGTGGAACAGGCCCGCCGACGCCGGGGAGGTGAGGTGCGCGCAGACGCTGAGGCCGCCTGCCGATGCGCCGAACACCGTGACGTTGCGCGGGTCCGCGCCGAAGTGCTCCGCGTTCGCCCGCACCCAGCGCAGCGCCGCCTGCTGGTCGGCGAGCGCGAAGCCGGGAGCCCCGCCGAGCTCCGGATGGCCGAACAGCCCGAAGACTCCCAGCCGGTAGTTGACGGTCACGACCACGACGTCGCCCCGGACGGCGAGCCGTTCGGCCGGGTACATGTCGCCCGCGCCGTCGACGAAGCCCCCGCCGTGGAACCAGACCATGACGGGCCGCCGCGCGCCCCGGGCGGTGCCCGTGGGCGCGGTGACGTTCAGGTACAGGCAGTCCTCCGAGCCGCTCGGCCCGCCGGGCCCGACCGCGGGCAGCTGCACGCAGCGGGAGCCGACGGCCCCCGCGTCGCGCACCCCCCTCCACCGGGCCGCGGGCTCCGGAAGCCGCCAGCGCCGGGCGCCCGTCGGGGGAGCGGCGTACGGGATGCCCTCGAAGGTGGAGTACGCCCCGTGCGACCGGCCGCGCACCGGCCCCCGGTCGGTGTCCGCCACGGGCCGCTCCGGACCCGCCGCCGCGGCGACCAGGAGTACGACGGGCAGCGTCAGCGTCAGGGGCAGCAGGCACCTGCGCCAGGATTTCCGCAGTTCGGGCACGGTCGAACGCCCCTTCTCCGTGGACCCAACGAGCCCCCCGTTTGCCCGCCCCGAATGGCGCAGTGAGAGGAACTGTCAGTAAATGTAACAAGGCGTGCGCTTCCCATGACGCACGATGACCGGCCCGCGATGTGTAGACCCGCGTGTCGGCGAACGGAGCTTTCCATGAATGACCCCCTCACCTTCGCGGCGACGGATGACGAAGACCGCCACGAGATACCCGACATCACCGCCCCGGGCCCGAAGCCCGTCCGCACCCTGCTGGACACGGCGGCGACCTGCCGCCCGCTCGAAGAGGTCACCGCTCTGGTGAGCCTCCTCAAGGACAACGGCCGGCAGCCCAACCCAGGACACGAGGCGCTCCGTACGGCCGCCGTGGCCCGTCCCGTGCACGAAGTGCGGCGGATGGTCGCCCTCTTGGGCGAGCCCCCGCACGAGGTGGCCGAGGCGGACATCACCCTGCGCGCCGCTGCCCTCGGACGGCCCATCGAGGAGGTGGCCCAGCTGGTGAGCATCCTCGGCGCCGAAGAGTCCGGGCAGCCGGAGGACTCCGGCGACGCGGAGCCCGAGGAGCGGGCCGGGGCCGCGGCGCCCGCGCCGCCGGCGGCGCCCCAGAAGGAGTCCCACGGCCGGCAGCCCGAGGAGCCGTACACGTCGCACGAGCCGCCGTACCGGGAGCCGTACGCCGCCCCGTACGAGAAGCCGCGCGGCCGAAACACCCGGGGCACCGGACCGGAGGGCAGACCGGCCGGCTCCGGCTCACCGGCGCTGCGGCACGTCCTGCGCTGGCCGGTGGCGGTCGCCCTGCTGGTCAGCGGCGCGCTGCACCTGCCCAAGGAGCTCGCGGCCCTGCCGTCGGCGGCTCCCGAAGACCTCCTGCCCCTCCTGCCCCTCCTGGCCACCGTGCTCTGCCTCGGCCTCGGGGCGGTCCTGGTACTCCGGGACACCGCGGTGGTGTGGCGGGCCGCAGCGGCGACGGCCGTCGGTGTAGTCGTCCTGCACGTGGTCGGCGGCGTGGCGGGATTCGATCCCCTGGCCGGGGCGGTGGGCGGGTCCCTGGCCTGGGCCGGTGTCCTCGCGGTGCTCTGCGCGGCCGCCGCAGCCGTCCTCGCGGGCCTGGCACTGAGCAACCGTCAGGAGAGCCCGGCCTGATCCGGCGGTGAGACGAGCGGCACCCCGCGCCCTGTCCGGGCGGGGTGCCGTTTCACGTCCGGTCCCCGGCGCTCACGCCAAGAGGTTCACCGCCTTCGTGAACACGCGGGGGAGCCGGGCGGCGAGCGGGACGATCCGCCGGGCGAGCCGCGGCCGGTGGCGCGCCCAGAGCAGGGACTCGGTGAGCGTGCGGTAGCCGCGCGACAGCTCCCGCCAGGCCTGCTCGTACGCCTGGGGCCGCCCCGCCCGTACGCAGCGGACCAGCTCGCCCGCCGCCGTCACGGCCAGTGTCAGGCCCTCACCGGTCAGCGCGTCCACGTACCCCGCCGCGTCACCGACGAACAGGACGCGTCCCGCCACCCGTACGCGGGCCCCTTGACGCAGCGGCCCGGCCCCGCGCACCGCCGCACCGGGGGACGCGGGCAACCGCGCCGCCAGCAGCGGGAACCGGGCGAGCTGCACGTCGAACGGGGCCTGCTCCGCGGTCAGTACGGCCACGCCGATCCGGTCGGGTGCGAGCGGGGTGACGTACGCCTCGCAGTGGGCCGACCAGTGGACCTCGACGAGGTCGCTCCACGGCTCGACGGTGTAGTGGCGGCGCAGGCCGTAGCGGGCCGGCCGGGCGGGCGCGGGCGGCGCACAGAGACCGAGACGGCGCCGGACGGGGGAGTGGAGGCCGTCGGCCGCGACCAGGTAGCGGGCCGTGAGACCCGCTGCATTGACGGTGTCGCCGTCCTGGCCGATCCCCTCGACGCGCTGCCGGACCACCCGCACGCCCAGCTGCGCCGCGCGCTCGGCCAGCGCGGCCTGGAGGACGGTGCGCCGGGTGCCGAGGCCGGGTCCGGAGCGGAACAGCCCCTCGGCCTGCCGCCCGCTCGCCGCGTCGACGTAGCGGATGCCGCGGAAGGGCTGCCCGGTCACGGGCACGCCCAGCTCCAGCAGCCGCCGTACCGCCCCCGGCATCAGCCCCTCCCCGCAGGCCTTGTCGATCGGGGTGGGCCGGGGCTCGACGACCACCACCTCCAGACCGGCCAGTGCGCCGTGGATGGCCGTCGCCAGGCCCGCCGGGCCGCCGCCCGCGATCAGCAGGTCGATCACGAGCGGGAGCCCGACGTGGGTACCGAGGCGGGCGCGCGCAGGCGCCCACCGTCCGTCAGCGCGGCCTCCTCACAGCCGATCCGTACGCGCAGCAGCAACAGGTTGAGCGCGGTGAAGCCGAGCGCGGTCAGCCAGGCGGTGTGCACCAGCGGCAGCGCGAAGCCCTCCACCACGACCGCGACGTAGTTCGGGTGGCGCAGCAACCGGTACGGGCCGGCCGCCACCAGGGGCAGGCCGGGGACCACCAGCACCCGGGTGTTCCAGCGCCGTCCCAGGGTGGCGATGCACCACCAGCGCAGGACCTGCGCGGCCAGGACGAGGGCGAGGGCCGGCCAGCCCAGTACGGGGATGAACGGGCGGCCGGCGGCCAGGGGTTCCACCGCGCAGCCCACCAGCAGCGCGGTGTGCAGGGCGACCATGGCCGGGTAGTGGCGGCGGCCGTATTCGCGGCCGCCCTGGGCCAGGGTCCAGGCCGTGTGGCGGCGGGCCGTGACCAGCTCGGCGAGCCGTTCGGCCGCGACCAGGCCGATGAGCAGCAGGTACAGGGTCATGGAGGGGGCCATGGACGAGGTCATGGGCATGGAGTCACCAATCAGCGGTCACCAGCGGAGCAGGACGAGTTCGGAGGCGAAGCCCGGCCCGAAGGCCAGCATCAGACCGACCGAACCGGGCGGTGGCGGCCCCGCGGCCTGGACGCCGCCCAGGATGTGCAGGACCGAGGCGGAGGAGAGGTTCCCGGCGGCCGCCAGCGAGCGGCGGCTCGCCGCGAAGGCCGATTCGGGCAGGCTCAGCGCGTCCGCGAGCGTGTCGAGGATCTTCGGGCCGCCCGGATGGCAGATCCACGTGTCGACGTCCGCGGGCTTGAGGTCGTGCGCGGCGAGGAAGGTCTCGACCTCCTCGGCCACGTGCAGCCTGACCAGGTCCGGCAGTTCACGTCCGAGGACCATGCGCATGCCCCAGTGGCCGATGTCCCAGCCGAGCAGGTGCTCGGTGCCCGGGTAGAGGCGGCTGCGCGCGGCCACCACCGCGGGTCCGGCGCCGGTGGCGTGCAGGGGATGGTCGCGCCCCACCGCGACGAGCGCGCCCGCGCCGTCGCCGAAGAGGGCTCCCGCCACCAGGTTCGCCATGGAGGTGTCCGTGGGCTGCAGGGTGAGCGAACAGAGTTCGGTGGACAGCAGCAGGGCCGCGTGGCCTGGCCGGCCCGTCAGGCAGTCGTGGAGATGGCCGACACCGGCGGCGCCCGCCGCGCAGCCGAGACCGAACAGGGGGATCCGCTTCACGTCGGGGCGCAGCGCGGTGCGCGAGGCGAGCCGGGCCTCCAGCGAGGGGGTCGCGAGCCCGGTCACCGTGGTCGACAGGACGAGGTCGATCTCGGGCGCCGCGAGGCCCGCGTCGGCGAGGGCGAGTCCGACGGCCCGGCCGCCGAGCTCCAGAGCCGCCTCCAGGAAGAGGGCGTTCGTCGTGCCGAAATCGTTCCACGGCCCGTAGCGCTCCAGCGGGAGCGCGAGATGACGGGACTCCACGCGCACCGAGGCGTGGACGCGGCGCAGCAGCGCGGTATCGGGGCCGGGCGGCAGGAAACGGGCGAGCGCTTCCGTGATCTCGGCCTGCGGATGGTGATGCGGCGGGAACACGCTGCTCACTGCCAGGACACGTGTCATTGATTCACCATAGAAAACAACTGACACATCGTAATGAATCAGGCGAACCGGGCGCGGCGCGGCTTAGCGTGTCGGTGTGCCCGCGCGAACCGCAGAGACCGGCCCGCCGCCCCGGCCCACCGGACCCGGAACCGGAGCCGCAACCGGTGCCGCGGCCGCCGTCGGCGCCGCAACCGGGGCCGGCCCGGCCGCCGCCGTACGTCAGCCTGGCGCGGCTGTACGCCGGCGTGGCGCGGCCGTGGGGCTGCTGGCGGCCTGTCATCCCCTGCCCGCGGCGGCGGTGACCCTCTTCGGCGCGGTGCTCGCGGCCGCCGCGGGGCTCGGCCTCGCGACAGCGGCGGCCGCCGTGGGCGCGGTGGCCGCCGGGCAGCTCTCCGTCGGCTGGTGCAACGACCGGGTCGACGTGCGACGCGACCTGGCCGCGGGGCGGCGGGACAAACCCCTGGTGGCCGGTACGGTGCGACCCGCGGCCGTCACCCGCGCGGCGGCCCTGGCACTGCTGGTCTGCGTCCCGCTCTCGCTGGCCTGCGGGCTGCTCGCGGGCGCCGTCCACCTCGCGGGCGTGGCGGCTGCCTGGGCGTACAACCTCAAGCTGAAGGGCACGGCCGCCTCCTGGCTCCCGTACGCCCTGGCCTTCGGACTGCTCCCCGCCTTCGTCACCCTCGGCCTGCCCGGTGCGCCGTGGCCGCCGCCGTGGCTCACGGCCGCCGCGGCCCTGCTGGGCGCGGGCGCGCACTTCGCCAACGTCCTGCCCGACATCGCCGACGACCTCGCCACCGGGGTCGTGGGCCTGCCGCAACGGCTCGGCGCCCGGGTCTCGGCTGCGCTCGCCGGCCTCCTGGTGCTCGCCTCGGCCGCCGCGCTGGTCGTGGGCCCGCCGGGACGGGTGACGGCGTACGGCTGGGGCCTGCTGGCCGCCACGACGGCGACGGTGCTCCTGGCGGGCCGACGCCCGGCGGGGCGGCTCCCGTTCCGCGCGGTGCTGGCCGTCGCCGGAGCCGATGTCCTGCTGCTGGTGGTCCAGCTCAGGCGGTTCTAGTACGGGTCCAGGTGAGGAGCCGCTCCGCCGGCCAGGTGTTGACGACGCGCCCGGCCGGGACCGCGCACTCCGCGGCCCGTTCGCAGCCGAGGATCTGCCAGTCCAGCTGGCCGGGCGCGTGCGCGTCCGTGTCGATCGCGAACAGGGTCCCGCTGTCGACGGCGAGGCGCAGCAGCCGCCGGGGCGGGTCCAGCCGCTCGGGCCGGCTGTTGATCTCCACGGCGGCGCCGGACTCGGCGCAGGCCGCGAAGACCGCTTCGGCGTCGAACTGCGACTCGGGCCGGGTCCGTCCGGTCACGAGTCGCCCCGTGCAGTGGCCCAGTACGTCCAGCAGGGGATTGCGCACGGCCGCCAGCAGCCGCCGGGTCATCGCGGGAGCGTCCATCCGCAGCTTCGAATGGACGGAGCCGACGACCACGTCGAGCTGCTCCAGCAGCTCCGGTTCCTGGTCCAGGGAACCGTCGTCGAGGATGTCGCACTCGATGCCCGTCAGGAGTCTGAACGGAGCCCAGGTCTCGTTGAGCTCCGCCACCACCCGCAGCTGTTCCCGCAGCCGTTCCGGGGAGAGTCCCCGGGCGACGGTGAGCCGGGGCGAGTGATCGGTGAGCACGGCGTACTCGTGCCCCAGCGAGGCCGCCGCCCGGCCCATCACCTCGATCGGGCTGCCCCCGTCGGACCAGTCCGAGTGCACGTGGCAGTCCCCGCGCAGCGCCGCCCGCAGCGCCGTGGCGGCGGGAGTGGCCGGCGGCCCCTCGGGGTGCGCGGCGGCCTCGTCCTCGAGCTTCTGCAGATAGGCCGGCACCACCCCGTCGAGGGCCTCGCGGACCACCTGGGCCGTCTTGGGGCCGATGCCCTTGACTGCCTCCAGGGAGCCGGCCGTCACGCGTTCGGCGGTTTCGTCCTCGCCCATCCGCTGGAGAGCGGCCGCGGCCGTCCGGAAGGCCCGCACCCGATAGGTGGGCGCCTGGGCGCGCTCCAGCAGGAAGGCGATCCGGTCCAGCGCAGCCACCGGGTCCATCGCGTACCTCCTGGACCCAGTGTGGCAAGGAGGCGGTGATCGCGCCGGGCGGCTTCACGCCTCCTGCGGGACCGCGGCGTCCAGGGCGGCGGTGAGGCGGTTCAGGCGGGCCTGGAGGTCGAGGATCTCGGTCAGCTCGAATCCGGTCGCGGTCGCGATCCGCCGCGGTACCTCCGCCGCTCGGGTACGCAACGCCGCGCCCTCCTCGGTGAGGTGGGCGCGCACGGAGCGCTCGTCCTCGGCGCTGCGCTCGCGGCGGACCAGACCGGCCGCCTCCAGTCGCTTGAGCAGCGGGGACAGCGTCCCGGAATCGAGCCGGAGGTGCTGTCCGATCTCCTTGACCGGCAGCTCCCCGTGCTCCCACAGCACCAGCATCACCAGGTACTGCGGGTAGGTCAGGCCCAGGTCCTTGAGGACGACGCGGTAGAGGCCGCCGAAGGCTCGGCTCGCCGCGTTCAGCGCGAAGCAGATCTGGCCGTCCAGGCGCAGGAAGTCCCGGTCGGGGTGGATTGCGGTCGGCTTCTCGGTCATAGGGGCCAGTGTACCCGGGCGGACTTGCGAGGCATTGAATTGTGCACAACTCAATTGCGTGCTCTAATGGTGGAGCGAGGCCGACCGAACGGCCGCCGCAACGGCTCATTTCTGCGAGAGGAACTCCGATGGACGCGCTGTACACCGCTGTCGCCACCGCCAACGGCCGCGAGGGCCGCACCGTCAGCTCCGACGGCCAGCTCGACCTCGCCCTGGCCATGCCCCCGGCGCTCGGCGGCAACGGGCAGGGCACCAACCCCGAGCAGCTCTTCGCGGCCGGTTACGCGGCCTGCTTCGCCAGCGCGCTCGGCCTCGTCGGCCGCCAGGCCAAGGCCGACACCAGCGAGGTCTCCGTCACGGCGGAGGTCTCCATCGGCAAGGACGGCGCCGGCTTCGGCCTGGGCGTGGTCCTGCGCGTCGAGCTCCCCGAGTCCCTGGCGGGCGAGACCGGCACCCTGCTGGTCAAGCAGGCGCACGAGGTCTGCCCGTACTCCCGTGCCACGCGCGGCAACATCGACGTGGACCTCGTGATCGAGTAAAGGTGCCGCACGCCGGGCGGGCGGCCACCATGGAGGGAAACCGACTCGACGGGGGCCGCACGCCAGGAGGCGTCAGTGGGGCACACCTTCGCAACCGACGTACTGGTAGCCGGCGCCGGGCCGGTCGGGCTGACCGCGGCGGTGGAACTCCGCAGGCGCGGGGTCTCCTGCCGGATCGTCGACCGGCTGCCCGCCCGTCTCCCGTTCGCCAAAGCCGTGGGCATCCAGCCGCGCACCCTGGAGATGTGGGACCGCATGGGACTGGTCCGCGCCGCCCTGGACGCGGCCGCCCCGATGCGCGGCCAGCTGGCGTACGTCAACGGCGCGGAGCAGTCGCGCATCGAGCTCTCCTTGCCGCCCGAGGTTCCGTACGGGTTCGCCGCGCTGCCCCAGTACGAGACCGAGCGCATCCTCGAAGAGTTCCTGGCCCGCTTCGGGACCGGGATCGAGCGCGGCGCCGAGCTGGTCTCGTTCGCCCAGGACGCGGACGGGGTGACCAGCCGGCTGGTCACCCCCTCCGGCGCGGAAGAAGAGGTACGGACCCGTTTCCTGGTCGGCTGCGACGGCGCACACAGCATCGTCCGCAAAGGGCTCGGGCTCAGCTACGCGGGCGGCGCGTTCCCCGAGGAGTTCATGCTCGGCGACGTCGAGCTCGACTGGGACCTGCCGCACGAGTACGGCGTCCGCTCCATGCACCGGGGCGAGGACGGCACGGTCGACGACACGCTGGTGTGCATCCCGCTGCCCGGCCCGGGCCGCTACCGGGTGTCCATGAACGTACCGCCCGGGTTCTCGGCCGCGCGGCAGGCCGGGGCCGCCCCCGAGGGCGACGGCATCGCGCACGGCCCGGAGAGCGGCCGGGCCCCCGGGCTCGCCGACATCCAGACCGTCCTGGACCGGTTGTCGCCGCGCCCCACCACCGCCTCGAACATCCGCTGGGCCTCGGTGTTCCGCATCAGCCACCGGATCGTGGACCGCTATGCCGACGGCCGGGTCTTCGTCGCCGGGGACGCCGCGCACATCCACCCGCCGACCGGCGCCCAGGGCATGAACACCGGTATCCAGGACGCCGTGAACCTGGCCTGGAAGCTCGCCCTCGCCGTCGACGGCGGCGCCCACCCCGACCTCCTCGCGAGCTACGACGCCGAACGCCGGCCCGTGGGAGAGGAGGTCGTCGGCCGCACCGTGCGGCACGCCGCCGAGGGAGTCCAGGCCGACCCGGAGGACCCGGCCACGCTGATGCTGCGCGAGGCCCAACTGCTCGTCGGTTACCGGGGCAGCCCGATCGTCGACCCGCCCGGCGAGGGCCCCGGACCCCGCCCCGGCGACCGGGCCCCGGACTGCGGCGGTCTCACCGGACCCATCGCCGTCTACCCGGTGCGGCTGTACGACGTCCTGCGCGAACGCGGACACGTACTCGTGCTGTACGGGAGCGGAGGCGGAGCCGCGAGCGGGAGCGCGGACGGCCGGTGGATCGACGAACTCGCGCGGACGGCACAGGAGTCGTCCCGGGACCGGGTGGAGACCTGCGTGGTGCTCGGCCCCGACGCCCCGACAGCCGGCCGGACCGTGGTGCCGGTCTACCGCGACACCGCCGGCGAGTTCGCCCGCCTGTACGCGGTGGACGGGCCGACGGCATTCGTGATCCGCCCGGACGGCTACCTCGGCGCCCGCCTCTCCCCACCCACGGCACAGGCGCTCCACACGCACCTGGCGGCCACCTTCGCCGCTACGGACGGGGATCCCCCGGCCCGTCATGACCAGCCGTCGGCGCGGGCGGCCTCGCGGCGCCCGCGCTTGCCCAGCGGGGCCAGCGAGAGGTCCTGACCCCGGGACCGGAGCTGCTTGAAGCCGTACCCGCGCTCCGTCAGCCAGCTCTCCGCGGCGAGTTCGGCGCGGGCCGTCGCATCGAGGATGTCCTCCTCGGCCTCACCCGAATCCAGGAAGCGGAAGGTGAAGAAGGGGCGGACGGCAACGTCCTCGTACGCGAGGTGGCCCTCGGCGGTGAACGCCGCGTGCAGCACGTCGTGTTCGGGAGCGGCGGCCATCAGCTCGGCCCGCTGGCCGGCCGTGAGGCCGTCGAAGGAGCCGCGGACGGTGATGCGGAAGGTACGGGAGGTCATCCCCGCACCCTAGAACGCACCCTTCGTCCCCCGCACCGGGATATCCCGCGCGGCGACGGCCGTCGCGCCCGATCCGGCGCCCGGCAAGGACCGAAGACCGGGACCGGCAGCCCGTTTTGGATTGGCGGACGATCCTCAATACGATCCGGCGATGATCACAACAAAACGGCTGGCGGCCGGGGCGTGCGGCCTGCTCGCCGCCCTGGCCGTCGGGCTCTTCCCGGCGAGCGCCACCGCCGCCGACGGACCGACGGCGAAGGAACCCCCGAAGGTCGACCTCGTCCTCGACGTCAGCGGCTCCATGCGGGCGACCGACATCGACGGCCAGTCCCGGATGGTCGCCGCGAAGCAGGCCTTCAACGAGGTCATCGACGCGGTCCCCGACGAAGTGCGGCTCGGCATACGAACCCTGGGAGCCACCTACCCGGGTGAGGACAAGGCCCTCGGCTGCAAGGACACCAAGCAGCTCTACCCGGTCGGGCCGCTCAACCGGACGGAGGCGAAGACCGCCGTCGCGACGCTCGCCCCCACCGGCTGGACGCCGATCGGCCCCGCCCTGCTCGCCGCGGCCCAGGACCTGGACGGCGGCGACGCCACCAAGCGGATCGTGCTCATCACCGACGGCGAGGACACCTGCGCCCCGCTCGACCCGTGCGAAGTGGCGCGCGACATCGCCGCCAAGGGCATTCATCTGGTCATCGACACCCTCGGCCTCGTCCCGGACGCCAAGACCCGGGCCCAGCTCACCTGCATCGCCGAGGCCACCGGCGGTACGTACACCTCCGTGCAGCACACCGCGGAACTCTCCGGCAGGGTGAAACAGCTGGTCGACCGGGCCGCCGACCCCGTGGTCAACCCCGTGGCCACCGAGGGCACAAAGCAGTGCGCGGGCGCCCCGCAGCTGAAGCCCGGCCTCTACAGCGACCGCGAGACCTTCGGCGAACACCGCTGGTACCGGGTCGACGTCCGCCCCGGCCAGGAGCTGCGCGCCTCGGTGAGCATCGCCGCCGACCGCGCCGTCAACAACGACTACGGCGTCCTGCTGCGCGCCACCACCGTGCACGGCCGCGAGATCGTCCGGGGCTCGGAGGCGGGTGACGGACGCACCGACGTCCTGTCGACCGGCCTGCGCTACCCGAAGGCCGAGTCCGACGGCGCGGACGAGGACGCGAAGGACGCGGCGGAGACCGTCTGCATCCAGGTCAGCAACTCCTTCTCCGCGCCCGCTTCCGGCAAGACCACCCCGGGCATGCCCGTCGAGCTGACCATCGACGTGGTGGACGGCCCCGACGAGGCGTCCGACGCCGCCGCCTTCGGCCTCGGCCGCGGCTGGTGGCTGCTGGCCGTCCTGGTGCTCACCGGGCTGGCGGCCGGTGTGGTGTGGGGATGGATCTCACGCTGGCGCATCTCCGTCTGGAGGACCAACTGATGCGTACCGTACGCACACTGACCGCCCCGCTGCTGGCCGCTGCCGCCGCCCTCACGGTGGCGGGACCGGCCGTGGGAACGGCCGCCGCGGACACCCCGTCGGCGAGCCCCAGCCCCAGTACCGGCTCGCCGTCCGGGCAGGGCGGGGCCGCCGCTCCGACCGAGGCCGGTACGAGCTTCCGTACCGCCGCGGCGTTCCGTCCGGGGCAGCGGGCCACCGCCGGCGCGTCCACCGGTGACTACCTCTACTGGGTCCTGCCCGTCGACGCGCAGCAGCGGGTGACCGTGAAGGCAGCGGTCACGCTGCCCGATTCCGCCACCCGGCACGGCGCCGCGACCTGGCAGCTCGACGTGTACGACGGTCTGCGCCGCCGGCAGGCGTGCACCTACGGCATGCAGTCCCGGGCCGCGGCCAAGGACGCCGCCTCGGTGGAGCTGTCCTGCACCCTGCGCACGGTCCGCGCCGCGGCCGAGCAGTGGGCCAACGACCCGCTCCCGGGCAGCTACTACGTGCGTCTGACCGTCGTCGACCTGCCGGAGGAGGACCTCGGCCTGCCGGTACGCGCGTCCGTGGAGGCCTCGGTGCGGGAGACCGGCGGCGCCCAGGCCGTGGACGGCGCTCTCGCCGCCCCGCTGGTCCCGGCCACCGTGACCGGATCGCTGCGCGAACCCGAGGACGGCTGGTCCGGGGGCTGGTGGTCGGACCGCTGGCTCTGGACGGCGGCCGGAGGGATCCTGGGCGCCCTCGCGGGCATCTTCGGCTACTCCCTGACGCGCGGCGCGGGCCGCCCGTCCCGGGTGCCGCCCCAGGCCTGACAGCGCACTGCGGCAGACGGCCGCGGGCCCGGGAACACCTCCCCGGGGCCGCGGCCGTCCGCGTGGAATGGCACGTGCTGCGGGTATGAGCGGGCCGCGCCGGGGCAGGCGTGCAGCATGAGCTTCCAGCATCCCGCGGAGAAGGAGAAGAAGGGCGACGGCGGGATCGGCCGCTTCGAGAAGCTGGCCGAGCTCGCCTCCAACTTCACGAGTTCCGCCCTCTTCTCGATGCTGTGCGTGGCCCTCGTGGCGGGCTACATCGCCGCTCACGTGGCCCGCCTGCCGATCGAATGGCAGCACCTCGCGGGCGATGCGATGGCCGCCGTCTCCCTCCTCCTGCTGGCCTTGCTCAAGAATTCCGAGCGCCGCGCCGAGCACGCCATCCAGCGCAAGCTGGACGCCATCGCCGCCGCCCTCCTGGACCAGCAGGAGGGCGAGCCGCGCCAGGCCCACAAGGACCTGGAGGACGCGATCGGGATGGAAGAGCGCCATTAGACCCGGTCCAGACCGCGCTGCGCGATCGCGCCTACGTCTGCCGCGCCTACGTCTGCAGGGCAAGTGCCACGAGAAGTGCGGCCGCGCCCACCGCCAGCCAGGCCAGGTAGTCGCCGAGCAGTCCCGAATGCAGACGCCGCAGCGGCACCACCGCCTGCGCCGCCGACCGGAGCAGCGAAGCCGGGGCCCGGCCGAACAGCGCACACCACGTCAGCAGGCAGGCCAGCAGAGTCGAGACCGTCCCGAGCCCGACCCCCTCCGCCGTCCAGCCCGTGTGCGGCGGCTGTGCGGCACCGGCGCCCCCGCCCGGGATTCCGGCCACGGCAGCCGCGTAACCGGAGCGGTCGGTGAACAGGGCCCCGCCGTGCGCCAAGCTCTCCGCGACGGCCGGTACGCAGCCGACCAGCAGGCACAGGCCCAGCAGCACGGCCGGCACCGCCACCAGGGGCCAGGGCAGCCGCCCGCGTCCCGGGCGGACCTCCGGTTCCTCGCCCTCACCGGTGGTCTCGGCCTCGCCCGGGCGCTCGCGCGGCCGGTGACCCGCCCCCCGGAAGACCCGCGCCGCCGCCCGCAGCACGGTCGCCCCCGTCACCGCGGAGGTCAGGACGAACACCGCGGCCAGCGCGTCCCCCGCCTCCTCCTCGGCCAGCGCCTTGCCCAGGCCGGTGCCGAAGGGCGGCAGCCCCGCCAGCACCAGGCCGCCCAGTCCGAACAGCGCGCCGACCGCCCGGTGCCGACGGGCCCGTCCGTACAGGCCGTGCTCGTCCACCGAACCGAACCGGTTCAGCAGTACGCCGCACAGCCCGAACAGCGCCGCCTTCGCACAGCCGTGCCCCGCCACGTACACCGCGGTCGCCGCGGCGCCGGCCGGGGTGAGCAGGGCGATCCCGACCAGGAACAGCCCCACGTGGCTCACGGTCGAGAAGGCCAGCATCCGCTTCAGGTGCCGCTGCTGCCAGCACATGAGGGCGCCCAGCAGCGCCGTGACCACGCCCAGGGCCACGAAGGTGTTCCGGAAGGCGCCCAGCGGCAGCCCGCCGGGCCCGGAGAACACCGTCCAGTAGACGCGGGCCGTGCCGTACACCCCCGTTTCGACCATGACACCGGACATCAGCATGCAGACGGGCGTGGGCGCGACCGCGTGGGCGTCGGGCAGCCAGAAGTGGAACGGCACGGCTGCGGCCTTCACCAGCATCGCGGTGACGACGAGGACGAAGGCGACCACCGTGAGCACGTCCGTCGGCCGCCCCGCGAGCCGCTCCCCGAGCCGGGCGAGATTCAGCTCGCCCGTACGGCCGTACAGCAGGGTGATGCCCAGGAGCGAGCAGTACGCGGCGAACGAGGTGACCAGGGCGAAGGTGAGGGCGCCCTGGAGGGGCCTCGGGTCCTCGATGCGGTAACCGGTGAGGGCGTACGCGGCGACGCTCATCAGCTCGAAGAAGACGAACGCGTTGAACAGGTCGGCGGTGAGGACGAAACCGGCCATCCCCGCCTCGAAGAGCAGGAGCAGCGCGGGGAAGAGGCCTGCCCGGTCTCCCGACGGCTCGTCGAAGTACCGCCAGGAGTAGACGAGTACGGCGAGGACCAGCGCCGAAGCGAGCAGGGCCAGTCCCGCCCCGACCGGGTCGGCGGCGAGCACGATGCCCACCCCCGCGGGCAGACCGCCGATCCTGGCCGTCGCCCGCTCGGCTGCGTGGGGCCACAGCAGGACCAGGCAGACCAGATCCGCCCCGGCGGTCGCGGTCGCGAGGACGTCGCAGCCCAGCCGGGGCAGCCACCGGCCGGCCACGGCCAGCAGGGCCGCGCCGATCAGCGGGACGGCAACGGCGAGCGGCAGCAGGACGGCCGGGGCGGCCGGCACCCCGTCAGCCCCGGAGCCCGGTCAGCGCCCGCGGGTCGATCGTCCCGTGGCGTTTGCGCAGCTGGATGGTGAGGGCGAGCAGCAGCGCCGTCACCGTCGCGCCGACCACGATGTCGGTGAGGGTGAGGGCCTGTACGACGGGATCCACCACGGGGCGGCTGCCGGGCTCCAGGTCCCCGAAGACGGGGGCCGTGCCACCGCGGCGGTAGCCGACACCGAGCAGCATCAGATACGTGGACGACTGCGCGACGGCGAGGCAGCCGACCGCGTGGATGAGATTGCGGCTGGTCACCAGCCCGTAGAGGGCCACCAGCAGCACCCATACGGCGGCCAGGAACGGCACGGCGCCCATCAGTTCCGGTCCTCCGGTCGGTCGGATCCACCGATCTCGACCGCCTGGTCGAGGAAGTGGGCGAGGAGCACCACCAGGCCCGAGCCCACCTCGACCCCCACGGCGGCGTTGAAGAGCGGGACGAAGCCGCCCGAGGTGATCTGGCCGAACGCGCCCAGCGGGAGCACGTTCTCCAGGTACGCACCGCCCGCCGCGAGACCGGCCAGGCCCATCACCGTGAACGACACGGCGGCCAGCGCGTCCGTGACGTCGAGGACGGTGAGTGGCCGGACCTTCTCCAGCACCCGGTAGTCGGCCGCGAGGTAGGCGAGGTGGAGGGCGGTCGCCAGCACCACACCGCCCTGGAACCCGCCGCCGGGCGTGAGCTGCCCGTGGGCGACGACGTACACACCGACGACCAGGGCGACGGGCAGCAGGACGGCGCCGAACAGCCGTGTGGTGGGGAGGGAGTGCCCGGGCCGGGGCCGTCCCTTGTGCTCGTCGCGGGCCAGCCGCAGCAGCAGGGTGGACGCCAGCACGGTCACGAACAGGATGGACTCCTCGACGAGGGTGTCGAGCGCCCGGAGGTCGAAGTTGACGGAGGAGACCACGTTCGCCGTGTGGTGGGCGAGCGCCGCGGCCACCGCGCGGTCGCCGTACGGATGGACGTCCGTACCGAAGGGCGGCAGCCGCAGGCAGGCGGCCGCGAGGAAGCCGGCGAGCACGGCGGCGGCCGGGACGAAGAGCAGCAGCCTGGTCCGGTCCTTCACCGCCCCTCCTCCGTGGCCGCAGCCGGATCCGTGGCCGTGCCCGTATCCGTATCCGTATCCGCATCCGGCTCGTCGGCGTCGGCGGGTTCGAGGCGGACCTTGCGGGTGGTGAGCAGGATCAGCAGCGGGCGTCAGCGCCGTGCCGACCGCCAGCTGGGACATGGCCACGTCCGGGGCCTGGAGCACGGTGAACAGGACCGCCAGCGCCAGCCCGAGGACCGCCAGCGCGGCGGCCTGGCGTACCGGCTCCCGGCACAGCACGGAGATCGTCGCGGCCACCACGACCAGCAGCAGGGAGACAGCGGTCAGCGCGTCAGTCACGGCGTCCCGCCCCGGTCTCCGCGGGCGCCTCCGGCGCCTCGGTGGTGACGTTCCCGACCGCGATGGTGCTCACGGTCCCGCCGACGGCCATGAGCAAGCCGATCAGCAGCGTCTTGACGGCCGCCCGCCCCGGTCCCTGCTCCACCGCGACGGATAGCGCGATCAGCACCACGCCGAGGCCGTTCGCGGGGGCCAGCGCGTGCAGCCGCGAGTAGGGGCCCGGCAGCAGCACCAGGGCCGCCGCGGCCAGCAGGACGCAGGCAACTCCGGCCCAGAGCAGGGCCAGTGCCGCCCCGTGCGCGGCCGTCATCTCAGCCGCCCTCGGACCGTGGCCGGCCGCCGACGAAACGGGTGAACACCAGGACGCCCGCCGGGGAGAGGACGGCCAGGACCAGCGCCAGGTCCTGGTAGGAGGACCGGTCGTACGCCTCCGGCAGGACCAGGAAGAGGGCGCCGGTGACGGTACCGGCCAGGCAGACGCCCGCCAGCCGGTGCACCGCGCTGCCCCGGGCCGAAGCCCACATGCACGCGGGAAAGGCGGCCACGAGGAGCACGAGGGCCGCCGCCGACCAGGCGTTCACCGGCCGTCGCCCGAACGGCGGGCCACCGCCCGCTCGATGGCGCCGCCGCCGTCGACGGTGTGCACGACGACCTCCGCCGTCCCCTCGGGGACGTCGAGGACGCACGTGTCGGCGGACCAGCCCAGGGCCGTCGCCGCCCAGCCCGCGTCCGTCCCCTCGCGCAGCCGGATCCGGCGGACGCGTCCGCTGCCCGGCCCGCGCCGCAGCAGGACCGGTACGAGGACCCGTACCAGCGTGGCGCAGCCCCGCGCGGCCGTGAACGGCAGTACTCCGAGCGCCCGCAGCGCTCCGGCCGTGCCCCGTACCCGTACCCCGGCCGCCCGTCTCGTCCGGACCGCGACAAGGGCCGCGCCCGCCGCACCGGAGCCGGCCACGGCCAGTTCGACCGGGCTGAGTGAACTGACCACCACGAGGGACACCCCCGCCAGGACCGCCCACCAGCAGGCCGTTTCGACCACCGTGCCGCGCACCTGCCTCCCCTTCGCCGGACCGCAGAGACAGATTCTCCGCATGCACCGGGTGGTCGCCGCCGGTCGGGGCAGCCTGACGCGGGGGATGTCATCCGTACGGGTGGCGGTGTCCTAGCCGAGTCGGGTGAGCCGGGTGCCGAACGAGGGCTCGGCCAGGTCGCCCTGGACGGCCACGGGCACGCTCTTCGCCCCGCCCCCCTCACCGGCCGTCAGCACGCCGATCTCCGACCCGGCCTTCGCCGTGTGCGGTACCGGCGCCGCCCCGGTTCCGAGGGTGAGCTGCAGCCGCTGGCCCGGTACGCCGACCACGTTCAGGTCCTTCGTGGCCACCAGCGGGGTACGGCCGCCGAGCCCGTCGTCCACGTACCCCACCAGCTGCCCCTTGCGGACGACCGGGGCCGACGCGAGTGCCTCCCGTACCGCTTCGATGATCTTCTTGCTGTTCGCCTTCACCAGGATCAGGCTGTTGGCGCCGTCCGGGTCCGGTCCCTCCACGTGCTGGTCCATCAGCGTGCCGAGGATCAGCGGGGTTTCGTCGCCGACCGACTTGTACGCCGCCCACATCAGGGCTCCGCCGGCGGGCGTGCTGGAGCCGGTCTTGATGCCCCGGATGCTCAGGCCCTGGGCCGTGAGGGTGTCGTTGTTGTTGATGATCGGCTGGGGCAGACCCTTGATCGTGGCGTTCGGCAGGGCGACGATCGCGCGGAACGACTCGTCCTTCATGACCGCCTCGGCGAGCTTCAGCTGGTCGGCGGCGGTGCTGACGGTCCCCGCGTCCAGGCCGCTGGGATCGGTGTACGTGGTGTCACGCATGCCGAGTTCTCTGGCGGCGGCGTTCATCTTCTCGACGAACGCCGCCTCGGAGTCGCTGCCGGTGTCCCAGCGCGCCAGCAGGCGGGCGACGTTGTTGGCCGAGGGGATCATGAGCATCTTGAGCATGTCCTGCTGGCTGAACTTCGTGCCGGCGGTGAGTCCTTCGACGCGGGACTCGTGCTCGGAGGTGCCGTCCGTCACGGCCTTCGCGTCGACCTCGATGGAGGGGCCGGGATCGGTCTTGCGCAGCGGGTGGTTCTTGAGGATGACGTAGGCCGTCATCACCTTGGCGACGCTGGCGGTCGGGACGGGCTTCTGTTCACCGAAGGTGCCGATGTCGCCGGAGCCGGGGACGCGGACGGCGCCCTGTCCCTTGGCTGGCCAGGGGATGGAGAACTGCCCGTCGAGGGTGCGGTCGGGCGCGTCGGCGACGACCGTGGGGGCGGGCAGGGGGCGCAGCAACTGGGCCCCGGTGAACGCGCCTGTGAGGAGCAGCAGGATCGGGGTCCACACCTTGACGCGGCGCAGCGCGGTCCGGCGGGGGGTCTCCGGCGGGGGAGGGGTGTTGGTGAGCTCGGCCAACAGGTCCAGCGGGGGCATCGGTGCCGCGGTCTTGGCCCCGGACTCGGCCGGGGGCGGCGGGTGCGCCGGGCCCGGGCCCGGGGTCTGGGCGGGTGCGGGGGTGTCCAGGGGCTTGAGCGCGACGAACTGACTGGTCTTCTCGGAGTCGCGCTCGGCCCCCCGCGCCCAGGAGGGCACCCGCCGGGGCGGACCCGCCGACGCGGCGGAGGCGTCGTCCCGGTCCCCGGGCCCCGTCCCGGGCGCGGTCTCGGCAGTCCCGGCGGCCTCGGCCTTCGGCGCGTGGTTCTCGGCGTCGGCGTCGGCGTCCTCGGTGTCGGCCGTGGCGTCGGGCCCGGGTCCGGCGTCGGTCGTGGTGTCGGTGGGCTCGGCGGTTTCGGTGGTCTCCGGGCCGTCGGGCCCGGATTCGGCCTCGGCGGCCTCCGCAGCGTCCGCCTCCGCAGCGTCGGCGTTCGGAGCGTCGGTGTTCGGAGCGTCAGCGTTCGGAGCGTCGGGCTCGGTGTCGGGGTGGGCGTCGTGCGTTGCCTCGGGCCCGGGTTCGGTCGGGGCCTCCGGGGCTTCCGCAGCCTCGGTCTTCGGCGCGTCGGGCTCGGCGTCTGCGTCGTGCGTTGCCTCGGGCCCGAGGTCGGCCTCCTCGGCCTTCACAGCGGCGGCATCGGCGTCGGCCTCCTCGGCATGCTCCGTCGCGTCGGGCCCGGTTCCGGCCTCCGGCTCGGTGGTCTCCGGGCCGCCGGCCTCGGACTCGTCCACAGCCCCGGGCGCGTCAGGCACCCCGTCAGCGGTGCCGTCCGCGTCGTCGGACACGACGGAGTCCTTGTGGTCCCCGCCTTCGGCTGCCGGGGCGGTCTCCTCCGCTTCGTCCGGACCGGCGGGAGAGTCCTCGACGGACTCGGACTCGGACGCGGCTTCGGACTCGGACTCTGACTCGGACACAGCTTCGGCTTCCGCTTCGGCCTCCGCCTCGGAGCCGGCCGCCGCGGGTTCCTCCACGACCGTGTCGGGTTCCGCTTCCGGGAGCGTCTTCTCGTCGGGCTCCGACCGTTCCGAGGAACCGCCCGCCACCGTTACCGCCTTCATCCCAGCCCCGCCTTGCCGCTCATACCCGACGGCCGCCCGCCACCGCCCAC